>JAEYAG010000246.1 GCA_023451265.1 Actinomycetes bacterium
GCGTACTCGCGGCCGATCGCGAACCACAGGATCGTGCCGATGAGTGGCAGCAGAATGACCACGAACACCCATACCGTCTTCGGCATGAACCTCACCTGACCGCTGTCGCGCGTGATGATGTCGACGAGCGCGAAGATCATCGCGGCCAGGATCACCAGGGAGAGGAACGGCATATCCGGAGTCTATGAGGATCCGATGATCACCGACACCCGCGCCTGCCACACTGGTCTCATGCCCGATCTGCAGAATCCCCGCGTGGCCGTCTACCTCGACTTCGACAACATCGTCATGAGCTGGTACGACCGCGTGCACGGCCGCAACGCCTACGCGGGCGACCGGCAGAAGATCATCGCCGACCCCGATCAGCCCGAGATCGCGCAGAGGCTCAAGGACGCGACGATCGATGTCGGCGCGATCATCGACTACGCGGCATCCTTCGGCACCCTCGTGCTCACCCGGGCCTACGCCGACTGGTCGTCGCCGGTGAACGCGTTCTACCGCTCGCAGCTCGTCGCGCGCGCCGTCGACCTCGTGCAGCTGTTCCCGGCCGCGGCCTACGCGAAGAACGGCGCCGACATCCGCCTGGCCGTCGACACCGTCGAGGACATGTTCCGCCTGCCCGACCTCACCCATGTGGTGATCGTCGCGGGCGACAGCGACTACGTCCCGCTCGCGCAGCGCTGCAAGCGTCTCGGCCGTGTCGTGGTCGGGGTGGGGGTCGCGGGGTCGACCGCCAAGTCGCTCGCTGCGGCGTGCGACCAGTTCGACGCCTACGACTCGCTGCCGGGCGTGACACCTCCCGAGAAGCCCGTCACGAAGAAGACGACGGATGCTGTGGCCGCGCCCGCCACGACCGGCTCGCGCCGCCGCAAGAAGCCCGAGGACCCGACCGCCCAGCTGCTGCGCCGGGCCCTGATCCTCGAGCGCGAGCGCACCGACGACGAATGGGTGCACCTGTCGGCGGTGAAGAACCTGCTCAAGCGGATGGACCCCTCCTTCAGCGAGAAGGCGCTCGGGCACCGGTCGTTCTCCGACTTCGTCAAGGCGCATCCGACGATCGCCGACATCGACGAGACGACCAACATCGTGCGCGTGCGCCTGCACAACCCCGACGCACCGCAGGATTCCGACACCGTCTGACCTGCGTGCGTGGTCGCACACCACCTGTGCACAGCTGACCCTTGTACCTGAACTACCTCTCAGGTAACGTCGCTGACCGCGGCATCCCCTCGCCGCGCAGCGCTCTACAAGGAGGTATCAGCGCATGGCTTCAGCCACCGCATCCGGCGCCCCGTACAAGGAATCCAGCCTTCGCCGGGTCGTCACCGCATCCATGGCCGGCACCGTCGTCGAGTGGTACGAGTTCTTCCTCTACGCCACCGCCGCGACGCTCGTCTTCAACCTGATCATGTTCCCGGCCGCGGAAGACCCCTACACGCCCATCATCCAGGCGTTCCTCACCTACGCGGTCGGCTTCATCGCCCGGCCGCTGGGCGGCATCGTCTTCGGGCACTTCGGCGATAAGTACGGCCGCAAGAAGCTGCTCCAACTCGCGATCATCCTCGTCGGCGTAGCAACCTTCCTCATGGGCTGCCTGCCGACCTTCGACCAGATCGGCTACTGGGCGGTTGCCCTGCTGATCTTCCTCCGCTTCGCGCAGGGCTTCGCGGTCGGCGGCGAATGGGGCGGCGGCGTGCTGCTGGTCGCCGAGCACTCCCCCGACAAGTCCCGAGGGTTCTGGGCGTCGTTCCCCCAGGCCGCTGTTCCGATCGGAAACCTCCTCGCCACGATCGTGTTGCTGATTCTGTCGTCGACCCTGTCGCAGGAGGCGTTCCTCGCGTGGGGCTGGCGCGTCGGGTTCTGGCTGTCGGTCATCATCGTCGCGATCGGCTACTACGTGCGCACGCGCATCAGCGACGCGAAGATCTTCATCGACGCGCAGAAGGAGATCGTCGAGCAGGAGCACGTGCGCTACGGCGTGCTCGAGGTGCTCAAGCGCTACCCGCGAGGCGTCATCACGGCCATGGGACTGCGCTTCGCCGAGAACATCATGTACTACCTCGTCGTGACGTTCTCGATCACCTACTTGCGCGTCTACCTCGAGATGGATGTCGCGGCGATCCTCACGTGGCTCCTCATCGCGCACGTCGTGCACATGATCGTGGTGCCGCTCGTCGGCGCCCTCGCCGACCGCCTGGGACGGAAGCCCGTTTACGCGATCGGCGCCGTGGGCGCTGCCGCGTGGGGCTTCATCGCGTTCCCGATGTTCAACACGAAAGACCCCGTGGTCATCATCCTGGCCGTCTGCCTGGGCCTGGTCATCCACTCGTTCATGTACGCGCCGCAGCCGGCGATCATGTCGGAGATGTTCCCCACGCGCATGCGCTACTCGGGGGTCTCGCTCGGCTACCAAGTGACGTCGATCGTCGCGGGCTCGCTCGCCCCGATCATCGCGACGGCGCTGCTGTCGGCGTACGACACGTACATCCCGGTGGCGCTCTACCTCGCGATCGCCGCCGCCATCACGCTCGTCGCGGTGATCTCGCTGCGTGAGACGAAGGGCATCTCGCTGCACGCCGTCGACCGGGTCGACCGCGAGCGCCTCATCGCCGAGACCGGCACCGTGAAGGTCCCGACGACGCGCTGACGCGCTGCCTGCCCACTGAGGGAGCGCGAATGGTCCCCTGCACGGCGCGCAGGGGACCATTTGCGCTCCTCGAACCGCCGGCATCCGCCCGCGTCACGTCAGCCCAGGAACTGCAGCAGCGCGCGATTGAACGCCTTCGGTTGCTCGATGTTCGCCGCGTGACCGTCGTTCGCGAGGACCACCGCGCGCCCGCGCGGCGCCAACTGGGCGGCAGCTACGGCATGCCCGGACGGCCAGAACTCGCTCTCGGCACCCGCGACGAACAGCACCGGCGCGGCAGTCGCGGCGATGACCTCCCGCCAGTCCGCGGTCGCGTGATCGTGCAGCAGCGCCTTCTCCCCCGCAGTCATCTCGCCGCCACCACCCATCGCGCGCAGCAGTCGCACGAGACGGATGCCGCGGCGCAGCATCGGCGTGCCGTGGCCGGTGTCGGGGATGCGCTCCGCGAAGTATGTGTCGCGATTCGCCTCGTCGTAGCCGTAGAACCCGTACGGCCAGTCCGCCGTGTTCAGCATCTTGGGCGTCTGATCGACGATCACGACGGCGCCGATCCGGTCCTCACCGAACTGCTGCAGATACGACCAGATCGTGTTGCCGCCCATCGAGCCGCCGACGAGGACGACGTCGCGCAGACCCAGCCCCTCGACGAGGTCGCGGACGTCCTGCCCGCGCCGGGCCATGTCGACGGCATCCGGCCGCTCGGCCACACCGTGGCCGCGGATGTCGGCCGCGATGACCCGGTAGCCGGCGGCGGCGAGCGGGGGCACCTGGTACCGCCAGCTCGTGGCGGCGGCCTTGAACCCCGCGATCAGCAGCAGCGGCCGGCCGGCGGCGTCACCGGACTCGGTGTAGTCGAGTCGCACGCCGTCGGAGGCGATGAGCGCGGTCACGATGCGTCTCCCGTCGGGAAAGCTTTGCCGGGGTTGAGGATGCCGGCGGGGTCGAGCGCGTTCTGGATCGCACGGTGCATCGCGAGCACTCGAGGGCTGAGCTCGGCGGCGGCGCCGGGGAGCTTCAGCAGACCGACCCCGTGCTCGCCCGTGACGGTTCCGCCGAGCTCCCGGCATCCGTCGACGATCTCGTCGAACGCGGACTTCGCGCGGGCCTTCGCGGCGTCGTCGCCGACCGGCGCGATGATGAGCGGGTGCAGGTTGCCGTCGCCGGCGTGGGCGATATGAGCGATGACGACATCGTGCGCCGCAGCGATCCGCTCGATGCGCGACAGCCGTACTTGACGCAGCAGATGCCGCCCGCGTTGGTCGCGACGTTGCCGCCGATCGTCGAGATCGCCATGCTCGCCGGGTCCGGCGGGTACCAGAGCCCCTGCTCGGCGACGTGCCGACGGAGGTCGTCGTTGAGGACGCCCGCCTCGACGACCGCGAGGCGCTCCTCGACATCGACCGACCGGATCGCGGTCATCCGCTCGAGCGACAGCACGATCGACCCCGCCGTCGCATTGGCACCGCCCGACAGGCCCGTGCCCGCGCCGCGCGGGATGACGGCGAGGCCGTGATCAGCGGCGAACCGCACCGTTGCAACGACGTCGTCGACGGATGCCGCGAACACGACCGCCAGCGGCGGCATGTAGTCGGCCCATTCCGCATCGTCGTGGGCGTAGCGCTCGCGGGTCTCGGTGTCCAGCGCGACCGCGGTCACCGCAGCCGCGAAATCGCCGATGTCGACGACATCCTTCCCCGCGGCCATCAGTCGCGGGTCGACCAGATCGCCCACGCCACGAGCAGCGGCTGGAACAGCAGACGCAGGTAGCGCGACCGGTCGTCGTCGAGGCCGAAGCCCTTCCGGTGCCCGACGGCCTGCGCGAGGTTGCCGGGAAAGACGGCGACGAAGAACGCCGCGAGGATGCCGCCGATGCGTCGCCGTTCGCGAGGCAGCACGACGAGCGCGGCGCCCAGCATGATCTCGACGGCGCCGGATGCCACGACCACGCCGTCCTTGTCGATGGGCAGGACATCGGTCACGAGGTCGGGGACCTGCGCCTGGAACTCCTTCCGCGCCCAGAACAGGTGGCTGAGCCCTGCGAACACCATTCCTCCGGCCAGCAGCCAGCGCGTGAACGTCCTCATCGGGCCAGTATGCCGCCGTCGCCATCGAGCCGCCATCGCCTTGTAGACGCCATCGCCATCCAATGGCCGTCGGTAGGGTGGAGGGGTGGGCGATGGGGCGAGATCTGCGATCAGACGACTTCCGGATGGGACGGTCAAGCAGGTCGGGCCCCTCACCGGCACGCGGGTGTGGACCGTGCCGGGGCGTGCGAACCGTCCACTGGCGACGCCGCCCGAGCGCGCCCGCGCCCTCGCCCCCGGCGAGGAGGGGCGCCTGTGCGCCTTCTGCAGCGACCGCTACCTCGAGACGACACCCGAGAAAGCGCGGCTCGTGGGGCCGGACTTCACCGAGATCCGGCACGTGGCGGCATCCGACCTGACCGACACGACCGCCGAGTTCCGCCGGTTCGGGAACCTCTTCGAGATCGTGTCGGCCGAGTACTGGCGCGAGAACCACGGATTCCGCCAGCCGGCCGCGGTCTTCGAGTGGGCGCAGGAGTATCTGTCCGACCCGGTCGGGCGCGTGCACATCGAGAAGCTCGCCGAGATCCGCGCCGCGGCCACCGGCACGACGGTGAGTCTGGAAGAAGCGGCACTCGACCTGCTCGGCGGGTCGCACGACGTCGTCGTCGCGCGCCGGCACGTCGTCGACGGCGCCATGACCGACGCCGAGCTGGCGTCGTCGGGCACGCTCACTCCCGACGAGCACGCCGCGTACGTCGCGTTCACGGTGCGCTCGCTGGCCGAGATCCAGGCGGCGCAGCCGTACGCCGCGTATGTCGCGGTGTTCCAGAACTGGCTGCGCCCCGCCGGCGCGTCGTTCGAGCACCTGCACAAGCAGCTCGTCGCGATCGACGAGTACGGCCCGCAGGTCGACCACGAGCTGCGCCTGCTCGCCCACAGCCACGACCTCTATCAGCGCGAGATCGCCGACCTCGCCGTGGCAGAGGGGCTCGTCGTCGCGGCGACCGACGGCGCCGTCGCACTCGCGGGCGTCGGGCACCGCTACCCCGCGTTCGATGTGTTCTCGACGTCCGAGGCGAACCTGCCGCAGGAGCACTCGGATGCCGGCATCCGCGCCGTCTCCGACCTTCTGCACGCGCTGCACGCGGCGACGGGCGTGCACGTGCCGACCAACGAGGAATGGCACTATCGCCCGCCCGGAGCGCCGTGGCCCATGCCGTGGCGCGTCGTGCTGAAGTGGCGCATCTCGAATCCCGCCGGGTTCGAGGGCGGCACGAAGATCCACGTCAATACGATCGACCCGTGGGAGCTGCGCCGCCGTGCCGTCGAGACGCTGCTGCGGTTGCGCGAGGAGGGTGCGATCGCCCCAGGCATCCGCATCGGCGACGAGTGCACGCCCGCCGACGCGCGGCTGCGCTACGCGGACGCGCCGTGACCTTCGCGTTCGACGCGTTGCGGCGCTGGCCGGACATCGAGGGCGAGGGGCTGGTCGCGGCGGATGCCGCGGACCGGCTGATTCTCGACGAGTCGGCCGCGGCGCGGGGCGGCGCCGCGCCGGGTGAGGTCGTCGTGATCGGCGATGCGTACGGCGCGTTGGCGCTGGGAGCGGCGGGGGACGGATGCCGCGGCATCCGCGTGCACCAGGACGCGCTCACCGGTGAGCGGGCGCTCGCGGCGAACGCCGCGCGGGTCGGGCTCGCGGATGCGGTGAGGGTGCACCCCGCGCTCGACGCCGCTCTCGTGCGCGGCGCGCAGGTCGTGCTGCTGCGGCTGCCCCGGTCGCTCGACGCGCTGCGCGACGTCGCGGCGCTCATCGCCGCGCACGCCGACCCCGCCGTCGTCGTCTTCGCGGGCGGCCGGCTGAAGCACATGACGGTCGCGATGAACGACGTACTGCGCGAGGCGTTCGACCGGGTCGACGTGTCGCACGCCCGGCAGAAGTCCCGGGTGCTGATTGCGCGCGAACCGCACGACGGCGCCGATCCCGCGCCGCGGGCGGCGCGGGTCGAGGCGCCGGGCGTGCCGGGCGGCATCGAGGTGCGGGCCTTCGGCGGGGCGTTCGCCGGGGCGCGGCTCGACATCGGGACGCGGATGCTGCTGACCGCGCTGGCCGCGGCGCCGGAACTGCCCGGTGGCACGGGCGATGACCCCTGGATCGACCTCGCGTGCGGAACGGGGATCGTCGCGGCATCCCTCGCCCTCCGGCATCCGACGGCGCACGTCTACGCGAGCGACCAGTCCGCCGCGGCTGTCGCGTCGGCACGGGCGACGGTGGACGCGAACGGGCTCGCCGACCGGGTGGTCGTCGTGCGCGACGACGCGCTGGCTGAGCGCGGCGATGCGAGCGCGTCGTTCGTGGCGCTGAACCCGCCGTTCCACTCCGGCGCCGCCCTGACGACGGCGATCGCGGAGCGCCTGTTCGCGGATGCCGCGCGGGTGCTGCGGCCCGGCGGCGAGCTGTGGTGCGTGTGGAACTCGCCGCTGCGCTACCGCCCGGCGCTCGAGCTCCTGGTCGGGCCGACGCGCCAGGTCGCCCGCGACCCGAAGTTCACCGTGACGGTCTCGACGCGGCGCTGACGGGGCGCGACTCCGCGTCGCGTGGCCCGCGGGTCGCGAACTGCCGCTTCAGCGGACCGGAAGCGACCGTTCGCGCCCCCTCACCGGTGCAGCCGTGCCCCCGAACTCGCCCAGACCGCCCACGCCACGAGCACCGGCTGCAGGAACAGCCGCGCGAGGCGCTTGGCGTCGGTGTCGAGGCCGGGCGCCGACGTGCCCTGCTGCCACTGGTAGACGTTGCCCGGGAACACGGCGACGAAGAATGCCGCGATTGCGAGGCCGACCCGCATCCGCTCCCGCGGCAGCAGCACGAGAGCGAGGCCGAGCACGACCTCGACCACTCCCGAGACGACGACGATCGTGTCCTTGTCGGTGCGGAGCACTCGCGTCGCCCAGTCGGGAACGGCGATGCGGAAGCCGCGGCGCAGTGTCGTCAGGTGCCCGACGCCCGCCGCGACGAGGAGCGTCGCAAGGCCCCAGCGCGCGAGGGCGCGCATCACACGATGCCGGCGCGAATGCCGTCGAGGGATGCCGCGACTTTCGGCAGTCGCTGGGCGAGAGCGCCGTCGAGTTCGGCGAGGCGGTCGCGGGCGTCCTGCAAGACACGGGCGCCCTTCGGGGTGACGTGGAGGTCGCTCGCGGCGCCGGCGTGCGCGGTGGCGTCTTCGACGAGGCCCTCGTCGACGAGAGTGCGGACGGCGGTGTGCGCCGACTGCACGGTGATGTGCGAGCGGCGGGCGAGCTCGGAGAAGGAGATGCCCGGCTCGGCGTAGATGTGACCGAGCAGACCGAACTTGCGGGTGGTGATGCCGAGGTCCTTGAGGATCGCGGAAAGCTGCCCCTCCCACATCGCCGACACGGCCAGCAGCGCGATGACGGGGCTGAAGCGCTGCGGCGGCTGTGTCATGGGCACCATGCTAGCGATCCGCCCGCGCCCCGGGCGTCAGGCCGCGCCGGAAATACCCCCCGGGGGTATTATGTTCGTGTCGGCGAGGCGTTCTCACCCGGGGCGTCCGGACCAAGGAGCGAGATCATGAGCGACCCGCACGTACACCATCACTCCCCCACGATGACGTCACATGCCGGCGATCACGGCGACCACGCTGCGCACGCCGGGCACCCCGACCACACCGAGCACCCCGACAACACCGAGCACCCGGACCACACCGACCACGCCGGCCACGGCGACCACGCCGGCCACGCCGGGCACGTCGAACGGTTCCGGCGGCTGTTCTGGATCAACCTGCTGGTCGCGGTGCCGGTCGTGGCGTTCTCGCCCATGTTCGCGATGATCCTCGGCTACTCCGTGCCCGACGGGGCGACGTGGATCGCGCCGCTGCTGGGCAGCGTGATGTTCTTCTGGGGCGGATGGCCGTTCCTGACCGGCGCGGTCGGCGAGCTGCGGTCACGCAGGCCGGGCATGATGCTCCTGATCGGGCTCGCGATCTCCGTCGCCTTCGTCGCGTCGTGGGGTGCGACGTTGGGCCTGCTGGATCATGCGCTCGAGTTCTGGTGGGAGCTCGCACTGCTCATCGTGATCATGCTGCTCGGGCACTGGATCGAGATGCGCTCGCTCGCACAGACCACGTCGGCTCTCGATTCGCTGGCGGCGCTGCTGCCGGATGAAGCAGAGCGCGTCGAGGGTGACCGGGTCGTCGCGGTCGCGCCGGGCGACCTGCGCGTCGGCGATGTGGTGATCGTGCGCCCCGGCGGCAGCGTGCCGGCGGACGGGCGGATCGTGGACGGCCGCGCCGAGATGGACGAGTCGATGGTCACGGGCGAGTCCCGCACCGTCGCCCGGAGCGTCGGCGACGCCGTCACCGCCGGCACCGTCGCGACCGATTCCGGGCTCCGCGACGAGGTCACCGCGACCGGCGACGACACGGCGCTGGCGGGGATCGGGCGGCTGGTCGCCGAGGCGCAGGCGTCGTCGTCCCGGGCGCAGCGGATCGCGGATCGCGCCGCGGCGCTGCTGTTCTGGTGCGCGCTCGGCGCGGCCGTCGTCACCGCCGTCGTGTGGACCGCCGTCGGGATGCCCGACGACGCCGTGGTCCGGGCGATCACGGTGCTCGTGATCGCGTGCCCGCACGCGCTCGGTCTCGCGATTCCGCTGGTCGTGTCGATCGCGACCGAGCGCGCCGCGAAGGGGGGCGTGCTCGTGAAGGACCGCCTCGCTCTGGAAAGCATGCGCACGATCGACGTCGTCGTGTTCGACAAGACCGGCACGCTCACGCGCGGTGAGCCCACGATCACGCACACGGCTGTCACCGGGGCGACGGATGCCGACGAGCTGCTGGCGATCGCGGCGGCGGCCGAGAACGACAGCGAGCATCCGTTGGCGCGCGCGATCGTCCGAGCGGCGCAGGATCGCGGCGTGACGATCCCCGCTTCGTCGGGCTTCTCCTCCTCCCCCGCGGTCGGCGTGACGGCGACGGTGGCCGGCCGGGAGGTCCGCGTGGGCGGGCCGCGCCTGCTCGATGATCTCGGTGCGCGCGAGGTCGCCGATGCAGAGGCGTGGCGGGCGGAGGGCGCGATCATCCTCCACGTCGCCGTCGAGGGCGACGTGATCGGCGGGCTGGCGCTCGCCGACGAGGTGCGCCGGGAATCTCGCGAGGCGGTCGACGCCCTGCACGCCGCCGGCGTTCAGGTGGTGATGATCACGGGCGATGCGGATGCCGTCGCCCAGACGGTCGGAGCGGAGCTCGGCATCGATCGGGTGTACGCCGGGGTGCGTCCGGAGGACAAGGCGGCGAAGATCGGCGAGCTGCAGGCCGAGGGGCTGCGGGTCGCCATGGTCGGCGACGGCGTGAACGATGCTCCCGCGCTCGCGCAGGCGGATGTCGGCATCGCGATCGGTGCCGGGACGGATGTCGCGATCGCGTCCGCCGGGGTCATCCTGGCGAGCTCCGACCCGCGCAGCGTGCTGTCGGTGATCGAGCTGTCGCGGGCGGCGTATCGAAAGATGACGCAGAACCTGTGGTGGGCGGCCGGGTACAACCTGATCTCGGTTCCGCTCGCGGCCGGGGTGCTCGCACCGCTCGGGTTCGTGCTGCCGATGTCGATCGGGGCGGTCCTGATGTCGCTGTCGACGGTTGTCGTGGCGCTCAACGCACAGCTGCTGCGCCGCCTCGACCTGACGCCCGAGGCGAGCGCCCGCGCCGTGCGCGAGCGCGCCGCCTGATCGCCGATCGCGCGCGCTGACGCCGGTCTGCGATGTCCGAGGACCGGCGTACCGTGACGCGGGTCCGACTCGAGCCGGGGCAGCAGAGCACGATTCAGGTGGTCGTTCCTGATGCGGATGCCGCGCTCGCGCAGTTGCGCGAGGCGGGAGTCGACGCGGAGGGCGTGGCGGACCTGGGGTGGGGTCGATTCGTGACGTTCGACGACCCCGATGGGAACACCTGGACGCTGCAGCAGCTGCCCGCTCGCGAGTGAGACGTCAGGCCTTGGTGCCGCCGGGAGGTCCGACGATCAGCAGCACGGAGTAGACGGCGACGACCGCGACGGCGATCCCGCCGAACAGCAGCGCGGGGCGCGCGAGGAACCAGGCGAGCGGCCGGTCGTACCAGCACGCCGGCACTCCGGCATCCGCCGTCGCATCGGTGCGCCAAGAGCCGGCGAGAAGCCCGCGGCGGTCGGCCCACAGCTCCGCGGTAATGGTCGCGTAGGGCACGACCGCCGAGACGAGCGCCGCCGCGGTCGGTCCGGCCTTCCAGCGATTGTTGAGCGCGACGAGGATGACCGTCGCCCCGTACGACAGGAAGACGAAGCCGTGGATGCCGCCGCCGATCGTCACCGCCGGCGCCCACCCGGTCGTGGCCCGCACGATGATTCCGGCGATGAGCAGCGTCCACGACACCACCTCGGCGAACGCGAGCGTACGGAACAGGGTGCGGGGCGTCGAGAACACAGCTTCAGCCTATCTGAAGCTTTGCCTGCGGGCTGGGAGAAGACCGAGAGCCGACGCACGTCGGCCGGTGTCGCTCGATCGCCGCGACGAACGTCTGCGGGGCGAAGCGGTCGAGCACGGTCACCTGGGCGCCCGCGACCACCGGGGCGAGGAAGCTGACGCACAGCGAGTTGACGTGGAACAGCGGCAGCACGAGCAGGGCGTGGTCGGCCGGAGTGAGCTGGAAGTGGGATGCCATCTGGGTCGCCATCGCCTCGAGGTTCGCGTGATCGAGCATGACGCCCTTGGGCCTGCCCGTCGATCCGCTCGTGTACACGAGGAGCGCGAGGCGGGAGGAGTCGACGACGGGGTCGACGACCGGCTGGGCCGGTACGCGCCGCATGTGCGCCGCCCCGATCGTGGGGATCCGCACCCCGTCGATCGGACCGCCGACGAGCACCGCGGCTCGTCAGTCCTCGACCTGGAACATCGCCTCGCGGGCGGTGAAGGTGGGGTTGATCGGGGTCGCCGCGGCCCCGATGCGCCAGGCCGCGAGAATGGCCACGAGAAGCTCGATCGAGTTCGGCATCATCACCGCCACCACGTCGCCCGCCCCCACCCCGGTGTCGCGAAGCTGCTCCGCGAAGCCCGCCGCCTCACGCTCGAACTCGAGGTAGCTCAGCGATCGGCGGGAGCCGCGCACCGCCGGTGCATCCGTCCCGGCATTCGGGGAGCACCACGGCAGGTGAACAGAGCGAGCAGCGGCCATCGGGGGATCCTCTCCGTCGACAGTGACGTGAACGCCCCCACGCTACGGCGATCGCCCGCCGCCGCTCAGGCCGCAGACGGCCCAAAGTCGAGGACGAGTTGTGCAGTGTGCACCGTCGTCGAGACCGCGCGGCGCGCGTCGACCACGACCACCCGGTCCGCGCCCGTCCGCGTCGCCGCGGCGACGGCGCCGGTTCAGAAGAGCGCGAACGCCTCAGGGAGCGGTCGCCGTCAGCGCCACCGCCAACTCGGCGTGCTCGGAGATCACCGCGACCTGCTCGATCCACGAGAGGCCGACAACGCTCAGCACGACGCGAACGACGACCGGCGCCGCGCCGTCCGCCGAGAGGTCAGGCGAACGAAGGGTGGCCCGTGCGGTCTCCTCCACCAGGACGGCGAGCAGGGGTGGGGCGATGTCCCGGCGGAAGACACCCAACTCGACACCCTCCCGCGTGAGCTGCCGAACCCGACGCCGCAAGGGGCTCAGCGCGCGCACCGTATCGGCGACATGGGCGTCGTCCAGCGCGATGTTGGCAGAGGCACGCACGATAGACGCTTCCTGCCACAGCCGAACGGCGAGGTGAGCGAGCGCGATGCGCGGATCGGGATCACCGGTGAGGTCGGCGATCCGGTTGAACCGCTGTGCTCCCACCGCGATCACCGCGCGCAACAGCGAGTCGCGATCGGGAAAGTGGCCGTACAGCGCCCGCCGCGACAGCCCGGCAGCACGCGCGATCGTGTCAAGCGATGCGTGCGGATCGGAGGCCAGGACCGCTTGCGCGGCCCGCAGGAGCGCATCGCGATTCGCCACGGCGTCTCGACGAACGTTGAGCCGTGGTGTCGATGCCGGAGCGGAGATCCTCGGCGTGGTCTTCATCAGTGGCGCCCCCTACATGAGCTTCGTCGACTCGAGCGCCTCGGCGAGGCCGCGGTTGAAGGAGATGAGCGGGCGGCGCAGCACCAGCCCCAGCAGCAGCGCGGGGAGGATGAACGCTGCGAGCAGGCCCAGTGACACCCAGTAGTCGGCACCGTACGTCCCCGCGATCGCGGCGCGCATCGCGTTGATGGCATGCGTGGCGGGAAGGAACGGGCTGACGCTCTGGAACCACTGCGGCAGCAGTTGCAGCGGGTACGCTCCGCCGGAGCCGGAGATCTGGATGACGAGCAGCAGCACGGAGAGGGCCTTGCCCGCGTTGCCGAAAGCGACGACGGCGGTGTAGATGATCAGCGTGAACACCAGCGACGCCACCCATCCGGCGAGGATAAACAGGAACGGATGCACGGGATCGATCTGCACGAACAGGATCAGGCCGACGGTCACCAGCGTGCTCTGCGCAAGGCCCAGGAGGGCGAAGATGCCGTAGCGGCCGAGATACTTCTGCGTGGGGCTGAGCTCGGCGGGCGTCTCGAGTGTGCGCCGGTTCACGTCGACGCGGATCGCGACCGTCATGAGCAGAGCACCGACCCACAGCGAGAGGACCGTATAGAGGGGCGCCATGCCCGCTCCGAAGCTGACCACCGGATACACCTCCGTCCGGTCCACCCGCACGGGTTCGGCCAGGGCCGCCGCGAGCACGCCCGGGTCGGCGCCGATGAGGGCGCTGAGCTCGTCGAAGTCGCCCGTGTCGGCGGCCTTCACGAGCGCCCCCTGCACGCGATCGAACGTGTCGGCGGCTTCGCCGAGCGAGGTGGCGATCTGCGACGTCACGCCCTGCGCGCGCGTGAGCGCGGTGCTCACGCCGCCGGATGCCCCGGCGAGCCCGGCGAGATCCGACTTGACGGTGGCCATGTCGTCGCCGATGGTCTCGAGGGTCGCCGTCAGCTGGTCCAGTTGCGGCTTGAGCTGCGAGTCGTAGGTGTCCTGTGCCGCGGCCAGTGCCGCCTGGGCGTCGTCGATGGCGTCGACGATCTGCTGACGCGACGCCTGGGCGGCGGTGTTCCCGGAGGCGATGTCGGCGGCGGCCTCGGTGAGCAGGTCATGCACGTTCTGCTGGCGGGCGATGGCGTCGTCGAGGATGTCGATGACGGCTGCGAGGTCCTGCTGCGCCGAGGCGGGGAGGCTGGGGCCGATCTCCGTCTCGAGGGTGTCGCGCAGGGCGGTGTATCGGTCGATCTGCTGCTGGACCGCGGTGGCGAGCGTCTCGATGACCTGCACCTGCGCGCCCGTGAGGCCGTCGACCTGGGTGAACAGCTCGTCGATGGCGTCGGCGACCGCGTCGTAGGCGTCGTTCGTCGAGCCGATCGCGTCCGAGAGCGCCTTCGAGGCCGCGTTGAGCTCTGACTTCAGGCTGTCGATCGCCGCGCTGCCGTCGCCCACGGCGCCGGCAGCGTCGTTCAGCGCGCTGCCGGATGCCGTGATCAGGTTGGAGGCACTGTCGGCCAGCGGGATGCTCGAGCCGATCAGCGCGGTGAACATGTCGGCAGTGTGCGCGCCGGCACGGAGCTGCGTCGCCAGGGCTCCCACCCGGGCCTCCATGCGGGCGAGGGTGGCCTGCGTGTCGCCGTCGGCGAGGTAGTCGCTCAGCGACGACAAGAGACTGAGCGCGATGTCGCTGAGCGTCCGGGTGAACGTCTCGCTGATCTGCGCGGACAGGCCTTCGGCGCCCTGCCCGGTGATCTTCGGCGCCAGCGCGTTCTTCTTCTCGTTGGTGTAGTAGTCGATGTGCGTGCGCTGCGCCCCATCGGCGTAGAAGGTCAGCATGTCGGCGCTGAACGAGGACGGAAGGACGATCGCGGCGTAGTAGGCACCCGAGCGGGTGCCGTCGATGGCGTCCTCCTCGGTGGTGATGACCCAGTCGAGGTCGTCGTTCGCGCGCAATGCCGACAGGACCTGCTCCCCCACGTCGATCCGGATCGGCACGAGGTCGCTCTGGTACCCGTCGTCGGTGCTCGCGACCGCCACCTTCAGGTTCTTGACGTTCGAGAAGGGATCCCAGCTGGCGATGACGTTGAACCAGGTGAACAGCGAGGGGATCACGACCAGACCGAACAGGACGATGACGGCCATGACGTGGGATGTCGCGTGCCGCAGGTCGCGGCGGACGAGGCGGAGGATGTCTCTCATTCTCTGTCGCTCCCCGCTGCGCCGGCCTGATCGCCCGGGTCGGTCTGATCACCCATGCCGGTCTGATCGTCGGTATCCGCGCCGGATGCCGAGGGGGTGGAAGGCTCGGCCTCGTCGGCCGGTCCGGCGTCCAGCAGCGACGTGATCGCATCCACACCGTCGTCCTCGACCGGCTCGACGTCATCCGCCCCGTCGACCTCCGGGCCGTCGGCGTCCGGACCCGCGGCGTCCGGCTCGTCGGCGCTCTCGTCGCGGGGTGCGCCCGCGGCGACATCCGCGGACCGTGATTCGTCGAGCGGGTCGGCCGTCCCAATGTCTTCGGCGACCAGCTGCTGAGCGTCGGCGGTCGGCGTGTCTGGCGTCGGCGTGGACGGCGCGTCCGCGCCCACCGCGCTCGTGCGGTTGCCCGCCCCGCGTGGTCCGTCCTCCAGCGCCTGGCGGAGCTCGGCGTCCCCCATGCCCACGAGCTCCTGCGCGGACTCGAAGCTCTGCTTGACATACTCGAGGATGACGAGCACGGCGATGAGCAGCAGGCACCACACCACCCAGATGCCGAGCATCGTCGCCTTGCCGCCCGGGACCAGCCACGCGATCACGCCGAGCACAGCGAGCCCGGCGACTCCGGTGAGAACGGTCGCCTTCAGCAGCGCCCCGTAGCGGCGACGAAACGAACCGGCGCGCCGTCGCAGGTCGTGACCGTACTCCTGTCGGTCCGACAGCGCGTGCAGGATGTGCGTCAGGCGGTAGCCGCCCCCGGTGATCTGCACGTCCTCCGCGATCAGCAGATCGGTGGCGGCGATCTCGCGGTTGAACACCCGGTTCAGGTTCGCCAAGCGGCGCCGCAGCACGAGCCCGAGTAGGAACGCGAGCGCGACGAAGACGGCCAGGGTGCCGATGAAGCGCCAGTAGTGGGCGCCGTAGAACCCGGCGATGGTCTCGCGCATCGCGTCGATGCCGTACGTGAAAGGCAGCACGGGGTATATCGCGCGGAAGAATCCGGGCATCATCTCGATCGGGTACAGCCCCGACGCCCCCGGGATCTGCATGATCACGAGCAGGATGCACAGCCCGCGGCCGACATGCCCGAACGACACGCAGAGTGCGTAGATGATGCTGACGTAGGCGAGCGCGATCAGCACGCCAGTCCCGACGTAGGCGACGGCGCTGACCGTGTGGATGCCGATGACGAGGTTGCCGATGCAGACGATCAGCGCCTGCGCGACGGCGAGCATCGCGAACAGCAGGAACCGGCCCACGTACGCCTGGCGCACCGTGATCCCCGCCACCCCTTCGGCGTCCACCTCGGTCTTGAAGATCACCATGAGCACGAACGCGCCGATCCAGAGCGAGAGATTGGTGAACAGCGCCGCCATCGCCGAGCCGTAGGACGCCACCGGGAACAGCACATTCTCGTCGACCTGTACGGGCTCGGCGATGAACTGCGCGACCTGCTCCGGGTCCAGCCCCGTCAGTGTACTCAGCCCCGACCAGGCAGACGCCGCGCTCAGGGCGACCAGGTCGGTGCGCGCCACCCCGAGTCCGTCCTGGATGCTCGCGAGGTCGCCGTCGAGACTCGTCAGCGCGTTCGAGGTCGAGGCCAGCTGTGTATCGAGACCCGCGAGCAGCAGGTCGGCCTGGGTGAGCTGCCCTCGCTGCGCCTGCACTGCGGCCGAGAACGATCCGGCCGCCGCCGAGAGGGCGGACATCGCACGGTTGAGCCCGGGCACGGAGGTGGTGAGGACGTCGCGCAGATTGGTCGCCGCCGCCTGCGCCTGTGTCAGCGCTGAGTCGACGGCGTCGACGGATGCCTGGATCGCGGCGATCGTGTCCGCCACACCGTTGTTGAGCGCTTTCAGATCTGCCAGCAGCTTCTGATCGGTCTGGTTGCGCTGCTCGAGCGCGGAGATCACCTCGGTGAGCCGCTGCGCGGTCTCCGCGTCGACACCCGCGCCGTCCGCGATCTCCTGGAGATGCGCGATCGCGGCCGCATTCGCCTCGACCACGGCGGAGACCTCGTCGATCGCGGCATCCACCCCGTCGCCGGCCTGCTGCAGCACCCGGTTTAGGTCGGTCATCGAGACGCGGACGGACGCTGAGGCATCCGCAAGCGCCGTCACCCCGTCCACGTACGCGGACGTCGCGGCACCCGTGAAGACGAGGATCTCCTGCTGCGCATCGTCGATGATCGTCTGGGCCTGCGCGATCGCGGTCTGCACGTCCTGCAGGGTCTGGTCGGCGTCGTCGAGCGTCGCCCGTGCCGACGACAGCGTGTCGCGCGAATCCAGCAGCCCGCTGTTCAGATCGGCGATGTCCTGGCGCGCGGCCCCGATCGTCTCCGCCGCCTCGTCCAGCTCGCTCAACGCGTCGCCGCGCGCCGTAAGCAAGCCCTGCTCCGCGGAGTCTCCGGCGTTCTTGAGCGCGCTGGTCGCCGCTTCCGCGACCTGTTCCGTGAAGGCCTGGGTGATCTGCCGATCTAGGGTCGAGGCTCCCACATCGGTGATCTTCGGAGCGATCGCGCTGGACTTCTCGTTGACGTAGTAGATGAGGGCGGGCTGTGTGAATTCGCCGGACGTGATGCTGAGCAGGTCGCTGCTGAAGTCGGCGGGGATGACGATCGCGGCGTACACGGCACCCGAGGCGACTGCGTCGTGGGCCGCGGCCTCACTCATGAATTGCCAGCCGAGTTGGTCGTTGTTCTCCAGCCGCTCGACCACCTGTGCGCCGACGTCGACGGAGCCGGTGAGGTCGGAGGTCGCTCCCTCGTCGAGGTTGACCACCGCGACGCCGATGTTCGAGGTGTTCGAATACGGGTCCCAGAACGCATTGATGTTGAACCATGCGTACAGGGCCGGGGTGACGAGCACGCCGATGACGATCACCCACGTCTTACGGGCGCGCGCGAGGCGACCGATGTCCCGCGTGAAGACGCGCCAACTCATATGCACTCTGCAGATCCTAACGGTTGCTTGCACATCATTGTGCAACTTCTTTGTCGGCGGTCGGCGAGAGTTACTCTGCGGACGCTGCGGAAGACAGCTCCAGGAGTCGGCGTGCGAGTGTCTCCTCGACGACGAGTTCGGTGATGAGACCGGCCGCGAGCGCACCGCGCAGCGCGGCGAGCTTCGACGGGCTCGACACGGCGCACAGGCGGCGCGGGGCGAACACCTCTTGATCAGGGATTTGTCGCTAATCACACGTCTCGCGGTGGCACGATGTGGCGCGGGCCTCGCCGGCAACCTCAACCGGATTCCGGCTGCTGAGCGACCCCGCTCTCCCGAGCAAGGTGCACTCGTGCCCCCCTCGTGCCACGCCGAACGGCCATTCCTGTTCATTGCTGTCCTCCTCTGTCCATTGAGAGAAGGCACGAGAGAGGCCCGAATCCGCAGAATTCCGCGGATCCGGGCCTCTCACCGGCCGTTTCGGGCCGGAGTCAGAATCGGGAGGTCAGAAGTCCCAGTCGTCGTCCTCGGTGGCAACCGCCTTGCCGATGACGTACGAGCTGCCCGACCCGCTGAAGAAGTCGTGATTCTCGTCGGCGTTGGGCGAGAGCGCCGACAGGATCGCCGGGTTCACGTTGGTCACCTGCGCGGGGAACATCGGCTCGTAGCCGAGGTTCATCAGCGCCTTGTTCGCGTTGTAGTGCAGGAACTTCTTGACGTCCTCGGTCAGGCCGATGCCGTCGTAGAGGTCCTGCGTGTACTGCACCTCGTTGTCGTAGAGCTCGTACAGCAGCGAGAACGTGTAGTCCTTCAGCTCATCGCGCTCGGCCTGGCTGAGCTTCTCGAGCCCCTTCTGGAACTTGTAACCGATGTAGTACCCGTGCACGGCCTCGTCGCGGATGATGAGGCGGATGATGTCGGCGGTGTTCGTCAGCTTGGCCTTGCTCGACCAGTACAGCGGCAGATAGAAGCCCGAGTAGAACAGGAACGACTCCAGCAGGGTCGAGGCGACCTTGCGCTTGAGGGGCTCGTCGCCGCGGTAGTAGTCCATGACGATGCGCGCCTTCTTCTGAAGGTTCTCGTTCTCCACCGACCAGCGGAACGCGTCGTCGATCTCCGGCGTCGAGCACAGCGTCGAGAAGATCGACGAGTAGCTCTTGGCGTGCACCGACTCCATGAACGCGATGTTCGTGTAGACGGCCTCTTCGTGCGGCGTGATGGCGTCGGGGATGAGCGAAACGGCGCCCACGGTGCCCTGGATGGTGTCCAGGAGCGTCAGCCCGGTGAACACCCGCATCGTCGTCGTCTGCTCCTCGGGGGTGAGCGTCGCCCACGACTGGATGTCGTTGGACAGCGGCACCTTCTCGGGCAGCCAGAAGTTGTTCACGAGGCGGTTCCACACCTCGAGGTCCTTGTCGTCCTGGATGCGGTTCCAGTTGATCGCCTGGACGTGGTCGATGAGCTTGAGCGGCTCGGGAGGGGTCATGATGTCAATCCTTCAACGGTCGTTGAGCGAGCGAAGCGAGTCGAAACGCAGAGCATCACAGCATGCAGCTGACGCACTCGGTCATGTCGGTGCCCTCGAGCGCCATCTGCCGCAGGCGGATGTAGTAGATCGTCTTGATGCCCTTGCGCCACGCGTAGATCTGCGCCTTGTTGATGTCACGCGTGGTGGCGGTGTCCTTGAAGAACAGCGTCAGCGACAGGCCCTGGTCGACGTGCTGGGTGGCGGCGGCATACGTGTCGATGACCTTCTCGTAGCCGATCTCGTACGCGTCCTGGTAGTACTCCAGGTTCTCGTTCGTCATGAACGGAGCCGGGTAGTAGACGCGGCCGATCTTGCCTTCCTTGCGGATCTCGATCTTCGACGCGATCGGGTGGATCGAGCTCGTCGAGTTGTTGATGTACGAGATCGACCCGGTCGGCGGCACCGCCTGCAGGTTCTGGTTGTAGATGCCGTGCTCCTGGATCGAGGCCTTCAGCTCGCGCCAGTCGTCCTGCGTCGGAATGTGGATGCCGGCGAACAGCTCCTTGACCTTGTCAGTCTGCGGCGCCCACGCGGCATCCGTGTACTTGTCGAAGAACGTCCCAGACGCGTACGTCGAGTCGGCGAACCCGTCGAAGGCGGTGCCGCGCTCGATCGCGATCTTGTTGGAGGCGCGCAGCGCGTGGAAGAGCACCGTGTAGAAGTAGATGTTCGTGAAGTCCACGCCCTCTTCCGAGCCGTAGTA
>JAEYAG010000030.1 GCA_023451265.1 Actinomycetes bacterium
GGCTCTGAGGTCGCCGGGGCGGGGAGGGCCTGCCGGCCCGCGCGGTCGGAGGACCAGGGCACGTGAGGTTGCGCCGCATCATTCCTCCGCGCTCCACTCACCCGGCCGCGGCTGTCGGCGTCGCGACCCGGCGTAAGACGGGTCGGAGGGAAATCGGCCGCGGCTGTCCGCCTCCGGGTGAGTGTCCGGGGCGGTGGTTTTGGGGCGGCGGCGGAGCCTGCCGGTGAACTCGTGGATGTTCTCGGGATCGCTGCGCAGGCGCTTGGGTGCGCCGCGATGCGTGATGAGATCGCGTTCGTCGGCGGCGACGAGGGTGCCACCGGTCAGCACGCTCAATGATGTTGCATTTGAGTTGCCGTCATCGTGCATTTCACCGTGAGGGTCCTACGAGCACCGGGCAGCCTGCGGGCGTCGCCACCTCGATGATGCCGCGGACCGGGCAGTGAGGGACCGGCTACCGGGCGCCGGGCGCATCCTCGTGCATGAGAATTCGGCGGATGCCGCATCCACGGAGCGCATCACCTGGAATCTCACTCGCTGGCCGACGCACAGGCGATCCCGGTTCGCTACGGACTCTCCACCCAGCTCGGATGGGCAGCGCGATCTCCATCACGTGGCCGTTCGCGCCGGTCCCGAACTCGGGATGATAGATCTCTCGATTGGGCCCTGCGCGCAGCTGTTCGTATTGCGCGGAGAGATAGTCATGCACGGCTACCACCAGCCGCTGATCATCGGCGGAGGCTTGGTCGAGGCCGACGGACAGTTCGTCGTGGGCCGGGTCGAACGTGATGTCCATGTCCGCGGGCGGGTGGATCGCGCCCCCGAACGGAGCGCAGAGTCGGATCTGCCCGGCGAACTTCTCGGTGGCGCGTGAGCAGAACTCGGCGTAGATGGGCCCTGCGAGCGGTGCATCCGCGTTGGTGAGCGCAGAAAAGAGCCGACCACTCAGCTCAGCGAGCACGGATGCCATCGCCGGCAGCGCCGCTTCGCCGGTGATTCGGAGCACCGACCGGCCCAGAACGCTGCGCGGCCTCACCTTTAGCCCCTCCGGCAGCACGGGCGCTGCGGTCAGCGCGCGCCGAACGTACTCGCTCGCCCGGTCTCGGCGCGCGACGTCTCCCCGACGTGTTTCCCACACGAGGTCGAAAGCAGCTGCTGGATCGGGAGCGTCCAGGACCGCGCCCACATCGGCCAGCGAGAAGTCGAGCATCCGAAGGAGTGCGATCCGCCGGGCTCGGTCGATTTGATCCTCCAGGAACACCCGGTGGTTCGCGCCATCTCGGTGCGAGCGGAGCAGTCCCCGATCGGCGTACATGCGGATGGCCTTCTCCGAGAGCGCAGTCCCTACGGCAATCTGACCTGTTGTGAGCATGCCCTCACGCTAGGACCTCCCCTTGGGGAAGGGACAAACGCGCCCCGCCGTCGCACGCGCCGGGTCCGGGGACTTGACCCCGCTCCGGCACAGCCGGTGGCCGCCGTGGTCGGATGCTGCCATAACCGTCACGGGGTAGCATGCCCTATGGGCAACGGCAAACCGCGGTCATCCGCGAACGAACTCGGGCGTCGGTTGCGGAAGCGTCTGCCGCGGCGACAGTTGGCTGAGCTGGTCCTCCCCGCCGACCGGGACCCCCTCGGCATCCTCGAGGAACAGCACGCGTCGAGGCTGAAGGACCTCGTGCCGGTGCGGGTGGGACGGATGCTGCAATCGCCGTTCGCGTTCTACCGGGGCACGGCGGCGGTCATGGCGGCCGACCTGCGCGGTGCACCCACGACCGACCTCGAGGTCGTCTCCTGCGGCGACGCCCACATCTCGAACTTCGGCTTCTTCGCCTCGCCCGAACGCGCACTCGTTTTCGACCTCAACGACTTCGACGAGGGCGGCGTCGCGCCGTGGGAGTGGGACGTACGCCGGCTCACCGCGAGCGTGCACCTCAGCGGGCGCGATATCGGGTTGAGTGAGGACGCATGCCGCGACGCCTCCTTCGCCGCAGCCGACGCGTACCGCGAGACGTTGCGGAACTACTGCCGCCTCTCCACGCGGGAACGCTACTACGCCCGTGTCGACACGTCCTCGGTCGCGCGTCACCTCGGCGAGAAGGGCGAGCAGACGGTCCGCAAGGCGGCGAAGAAGGCCCGCGCCCGCACGTCCGAGCGGGTCCTGCAGCGTCTGACAACGGTCTCGGTCGACGGCGGCATCCGCATCGTCGATCAACCTCCCTTGTTGCGCCACGTCGACCACGCGACGTTGGGCGAGGTCACCGATCTCTTCACCGAGTATCGCGCGACCCTGCGCGAGGACATCGCGTTCCTGCTGGAGCAGTACCGCGTGGTCGACTTCGCCCTGCGCGTCGTCGGCGTCGGAAGCGTCGGCACTCGCTGCTACCTGGTCGCCGTCGAGGGCCCCACCGGCGACATGCTGTTCCTCCAGGTCAAGGAGGCTCCGCCATCCGTCTTGACGACGTACGGGGGCCGGCGGTCGACTATTCCGGGTCGCCCCGGCGTGACGGACTTCAACGAGGGCCACCGGGTCGTCGCCGCCCAGCGGATCCTGCAGGCGAACTCCGACCTCTTCGTCGGATGGATGCGCGGCTGGGCCGGTGACTCCGCGGACCGCTACCGAGTGGACTACTACTGGCGGCAGTTCCGGGACATGAAGGGGTCTATCGATCCGGCGACGCTCCACACCGACCAGTTCCGCTCGTACGGTGCGCTCTGCGCCGCACTCCTGGCTCGGGCGCACGGGCAGTCCCCCGCCTCGACCGCAATCGTGGGCTACCTCGGCCGATCCGAGCAGTTCGCCGAGGCGACGGCGGGATGGTCGGCCGCCTACGCCGACATCGCCGAGGCCGACTTCGAGCAGCTCGGTCGAGCCGTCGCATCCGGTCGCCTCCCGGCCGAAACCGGCGTCTGAGTCGGGTCGCGAGCCGATCCGCCCCGAGTAGGATTCCGCCGAGCGCGTACCCCGAACGCGCGTTCCGCATCGCGTCCGTTGGGGCTCCGGGCCGAGGCCGGTGAAGAACGCGCGATCGCGGCCTCCAAGTCCGGCACCCGCGACACAGACGTTCCATGCGCGGCATGGTATCGATCGGACTCGCCTCGACGCCGCGTGGAGCGCCCTGGCATCCGGCTTCGATGGGGTCAGCCATCGCCGGCCTCAGAACGGGGAGGTGAGGCACAGTCGGGGGTGGACGTATCGGGAGCCGACCGCCATGCAGTCCTCGCAGAACCCCAGGACACGCGGCGTCACCCGACGGACGAAGACGACGTGGGGATCGGGGCGCGCCATCACCGACCACGTCCCCGGTCCATGCCGGTACCGGCCTGTTGCTCGTTCTCGGCATCCTTGGCCATGGCGTCGTCGAACCATCGGCGCAGCACCTCCACGGGTGCAGCGCCCGCCTGGCGTGCGATCACCTTGCCGCGGTGCATGATCAGCAGTGTCGGAACGCGGAGCTGACCGAGCATCTCGGGCACCAGCATGGCGGGACGCCTGCCGGGTCGAATATGCGCAACGGGACTCGGACGAAGACGGTGCTCACCGAGATCGGTCCGGTCGAGATCGAGGTGCCGCGGGATCGGGACGGGTCGTTCGAGCCGGTGATTGTCCCCAAGCGGAAGCGTCGCCTGGAAGGGATCGACCAGATCGTGCTGTCTCTGAGCGCCCGCGGGTTGACGACCGGGGAGATCGCCGCGCACTTCGACGAGGTCTACGAGGCGAAGGTCTCCAAGGACACGATCAGCCGGATCACCGAGAAGGTGGCCGGTGAGCTCGCGGAGTGGTCCTCACGCCCGCTGGACCCGATCTACCCGGTGATCTTCGTCGACGCGATCGTCGTGAAGGTCCGCGACGGGCAGGTCCGCAACACCCCGTTCTACGTCGTGATGGGCGTGACTGTGAACGGGGAGCGGGACATCCTCGGGATCTGGGCCGGCGACGGTGCGGAAGGCGCGAGGTTCTGGCTGCAGGTGTTCACCGAGCTGAAGAACCGTGGCGTCGAGGACGTGTTCATCGCCGTCTGCGACGGGCTGAAGGGGCTGCCCGAAGCGATCAACACCACGTGGGAGCGGACGGTGGTGCAGCAGTGCATCGTGCACCTGATCCGCAACAGCTTCCGCTATGCCGGCCGGCAGCACCGCGACGCGATCGTGAAGGGCCTTCGCCCCGTCTACACAGCCCCGTCAGAGGCCGCCGCGAGGGACCGGTTCGCCGAGTTCGCGGCCGAATGGGGCGCCAGGTATCCGGCGATCGTGCAGCTCTGGGAGAACGCGTGGGCGGAGTTCGTGCCGTTCCTCGAGTACGACGTCGAGATCAGGAAGGTGATCTGCACGACCAACGCGATCGAGTCGATCAACGCCCGCTACCGGCGAGCGGTGCGCGCCCGCGGACACTTCCCGAACGAGGCCACCGCACTGAAATGCCTCTACCTCATGACCCGGTCACTTGACCCCACCGGGGGCGGCAGGGCACGCTGGGCGATCAGGTGGAAGCCCGCGCTCAACGCGTTCGCGATCACCTTCGCCGGACGGTTCGACAGAACCAATCACTGATAACCGCCGGACCCCACACACCGTTTATCGGACAGTCCCCCTCTGGAACCAGAGGCGTTTGACAGAATCTGAAATTTCGCACCTCACCCCAGCCTCATTGCATCTTGGCGACAACGGGGGGCGGAGGTTGTTCTGGTCCGTGAGGCGAGGCGCTTGAGAGTGCCGTGCTCAGCCCGGGTGGTCAGCGAGTGATTGGCTGACTGGTTGGCTCTCATGGCGGCGCTTCTGGACGACTGAGCGTGCGTCGCAGTGCTCTTCGACGAGTGCGACACGCCGCAGTGCGATCACGGCGTAGATCAGCCAGCCAACCCCGTGGAGCATCTGGATGGCGCTGTGAAAGGGTGTGCCCGCTTCCAACTCCGTGACTCGGAAGGTGAAGTCGAATAGCGCGTGCAGTATGATTGGCGGCCAGAGTGAGCCGGTGCGCAGACGCATTGCGGCGTAGCCGGTGCCGGCCATAGCCGCGAACGTCACTTGGAGTAGGACGGTCTGCCATGGGGAGCCGAGGAGCAGGTTAACGACGTGCAGCAGTCCGAAGAGTGCCGAGGTGAGCAGCACCGCTGTCCGCAATCCGCGTGGTAGCAGCCGGGTGAGCAGGATGCCGCGGAACGCTGTCTCCTCGACCAGGCCTGCGAGCACCACCGACGCGAACGCGAGGATCAGTGTCGAAACCTCTGCGTGTCGGAAGCCGGCGAAGTAGCCGACAGCCACAGTGAGGGTCGGGAACAACAGGACGAGGCCGTCGCGCGGCGCCGGTAGTCGCCGAACGCCCAACGCATCCGATCCGACGCGGACGGCGAACGGGAGAATCATCAGCAGCATCCCAAGCTGCAATGCGACCTGGACCGGGCCGACGCCGCCTGGGCCGGGTCGGAGGGTGGGTGTCAGCCACTTGGCGATGATCCCCATCGCCGTGATTGCCAGCAGGAACAGAGCCCACAGCAGCACAGGGCGGGCGAGGAGCCTGTCGCGAACTGATGGCCGACTCGCCGGCCCAAGCGTCTTCGTATCTGAGGGCACGTCGCCCTCATCCTGAGCAGGAGGGTGCATCAACTGGACACTGTCGTTCGGCTCCGGCGGCCCGCGAAGTTGGACTTCACGGCGAGCAGCCGGCTGGGCCGCGCAGACGGGAAGGCGGCGATGGCGACGAGGACCGCCACGGCGGCCGCGGTGGCTGCGGCCAGGTGAGCGGCGGAGAGGCCTGCTGCGGCTGCGGCCAGCTCGCTTCCCCCCGCGGTGAGGACGGCTGAACGGCGGTAGGCGTCGATGGCGCCGAATGCGGCGATGCCGAGGGCTCCGCCGATCTGCGCGGTGGAGGATGCGAGTCCTGATCCGACGCCTGCGTTGCTTGCCGTCATGCCGCTGGCGATGACCAGCGTGGTGGGGGTGAAGCTGAACGCCACGCCCGCGGCTGCAAGCAGGAGGACGGGGAGCACCCGTGCGAGGTACGGCATCCCGTGGTCGAGGGAGGCGAACATCAGGTGGGCGACGACGAGGAAGATGAGCCCCAGCACCGCGACCTTCTCCGGCCCGAAACGTGCAAGCGCGCGGGGCAGCAGCAGCGTGCTGACGGCGAACCCGGCCACCGAGGTCGGCAGCATGGCCAGCCCAGCGGCCGCCGGGTCGTACTCGAGTACCTGCTGAATGAGCAGGGCGACCAGGACGAAGCACGCGATTCGGGCAGCGCCACCGAGGATGTTGACGACGATGCCGCCTGCGACGCGCGGCTCCCGCAGTGCCGGAAGCGGCAGAACAGCGTCCCGGCTGCGCCGCTCGACCAGAACGAAGCCGGTCCCGGCGGTCACGGCGACGGCCGCCGCGGTGAGCACCTCAACCGAGGCCACCCCAGCATGCGGGAGGCTCAGCACTGCGAAGACCACCGCCCCCGCTGCCCCGGTCACAAGCGCCGCACCCGCCGCGTCGAATGGTCGGCGGGCCGCGGCGTGGTCGCGCTCCAGCAGCGCCCAGCCCGCGATGCCGACGAGCACCGCTGCGGTGGCGGCGACGAACATGACGCTCTGCCAGCCGAGCGCGCTGGTGATGATGCCTCCGACGCTCACGCCCAGCGCGCCGCCGACGGTGGACGCCGCACCCCACCACGCCATCGTCCGGGTCCGAGCCGTGCCAGTGAACGTGGCGAGGATCACCGCCATGGCGGCGGGGCTGAGCATCGCAGCCCCGCCGCCCTGGATCAGGCGGGCGCTCACCAGCACGGCGTCCGTCGAGGCAAGGCCGCCCAGGAGTGAGCCGGCGACGAGGACCGTCGCCCCCGTGAGGAACATCCGGCGCCGGCCGAAGATGTCAGCGGCTCGACCGGAGACCAGTAGCAGTCCGCCGAAGGTCAGGAAGTAGGCGTTGAGCACCCACGCTGTTCCGACTGCGGTGAGACCGAGGTCTTCGGCGATGGACGGCAGCGCGACATTGAGGATGCTGGAGTCCAGCATCACGACCAGTTGCGCGGCCACCAGTGTGAGCACCAGTAGCAGGTTTCGGTCACGCATAAGCAATCGCCTCCAGGACCGGGAGCTTCGCGGCGCGAGCGGCCGGTGCGATCCCGGCGAGCAGGCCCGCCACGGCGACGACTCCGGCGAGGACTCCCAGCTGAGCGACCGGCACCTCCATGCCCAGCGGGGCGATGGTGGACAGCGCGCCGATGGCGGCGACGCTGGCGGCGACACCGAGGAGCAGCCCGGTGACCACGGCGACGACCGACACGATGACCGCTTCGGCTTGCACCATCAGCGCCACCGACCGGCGTGACATGCCGACGGAGCGGAGGACGCCGATCTCGCGGGTGCGTTCGACGATGGACAGCGCGAGGGTGTTCGCGATGCCGAGCACGGCGATGACCATGGCGAACGCGAGGAGCACCGTGACCAGTCCGAAGATCTGGTCGACGGTCTGTGTGCGTCCCGCGATGACCGCCGCCTGGTCTCGCACCTGCACGGTCGGGTGGTCCTTGAGTGCGGTCTCGAGGGCGGTGGTGAGCTCCGCAGGGGAGGTGCCGCCCGCTGCCAGCACGAAGATGCTGGCATCCATGTCCTCGGTGAAGAGGTCACCGTAGGTGTCCAGGGAGACGAAGAAGTCGGTCTGCAGCGCCTGCGCGGGGCCGTCGGCGATGATGCCGACGATGGGCAGGGTGGTCTCACCCAGCCGCGCGAACGTCATCGGCAGGTCGTCGCCCACCGCCAGCTCACGCTCGGTGGCGACGCGTTCGGCGATGACGACGCCTCCGCTGCTCAGCGCGGAGATGTCCCCGTCCACCATCCGGATCTGCGCGACCTCGGTGATGAGCTCAGGGTCCAGACCGGTCAGCGCGCTGGTCGTCTTGCCGTCCTTCCAGTGCCCGTACTTCAGCCGGGTGGCAACGCCGACGGCGGGGACCTCCCGGACCTCGTCGTAGACGGCCGCGTGCACCCCGCCGAGCATCTCCTGCCCGGCGCTTTCGATGACGACGTCCGCGGCGATGACCTCGCGGTATTGCTCACCGGTGGCCGCTTTCACCGAGCCGCCGACGATGGACACGAAGCTCATCAGCGCGAGCCCGAACGCCAGCGCCATCACCGTCGCGGAGGTGCGACGCGGTGCGCGGAGCGCGGCTTCCCGGGCCAGCTGCCCGGGGACTGTCCGCGCGGAGGCCGCGCCGACGAGCGAGACCAGCGGACGCAGCGCGGACGGCGCGACCAGCACGACACCGACGAGGGCGAGCACCAATCCCGCACCGAGCAGCAGGATCGGTCCCGCGGCGAGGCCCGGCAGGGCGGCGACGGCGGCGCCTGCCACCAGCAGGACGGTGCCGGTGATGAGGCGCCCGCGACCAAGACCGCGGGTCTCGGCGGCGCTGATGCGCATCGCGGCAAGCGGAGAGACCGCCGCGGCACGGCGAGCCGGGCCGACAGCCGAGACGAGGGTGACCAGGACACCGACGGTGAGGGCGATGATGACGGTGCGGGTCTCGATGACGAGTTCACCGGAGGGGATGCTGACCCCGAAGGCGCCGGCCAGTGCGCGCAGGCCGTAGGTGCTCACGATGCCCAGCAGCACGCCGACGGTCGAGGCGAGGGCGCCTACGAGCAGCGCTTCGACGAGCACCGACGCGAGAACCTGCTTCCCGGTCGCGCCGGTCGCGCGGATCACCGCCAACTCACGGGTGCGCTGCGAGATGACGATGGCGAAGGTGTTGGCGATCAGGAACGCGCCGATGATGAGCGCCGCGACGCTCATCGCGATGAGCACGACCTCGAGCATCTCGAGGTTCGCGGCAGCCTGCTCGGCGCCGGCGGCGGCGAGGTCCTGTGCGGTGGCGACCTGCACGTCGTCAGCGAGCACATCAGTGAGGAGCGGCTGCAACTCACCGGCGGTCAGTTCCGAGGTGACGAGGATCTCGGACAGGCCGTCGCCGAGGCCGAGGACGCTCTGCGCGGCGGTGAGGGTCGACAGCGCGACCGCCCCCACCGGCGGACCGTCACCGTCACCGAACCCGACGAGCCCGACGACACGAGCCTCGACCCGAGTGTCGCCGACGACGGTGACAGTGTCGCCGATGCCCAGGCCGAGCGCATCGGCGGTGTTCTTGTCGATGACGATCTCGCCGTCGCTGGTGGGTGCCGCGCCGTCGCGGAGCGGGTACGCGCCGAGGGGCTCGTCGACCCAGGTGCTCAGCTGGACGCTGCCGAGATCGGTGGTGCCCTGCTCGAGGCGGGCGGCGCCCTTGGCGACCGGGACCGCATCTGCGACAGCGTCCACGGCGCGGACGGTGTCCAGCGTTCCGGCGGGAAGCGGGTCCCGTTCGACCTCGACGCCCATTCCGGAGTCGAATGCGGTGGCGGTGCGGACGGTCACGTCAGCGCCGGCGGAGGCGGTGGCGAACTGGTCGTCGAACAGCTTCTGGGCCGTGTCGTTGAGGACGAGGCTGCCCGTGACGAAGGCGACGCCGAGCATGACGGCGACCACCGTGAGAGCCAGTCGAAGGCGATGGGCGAGGACCTGGGCGAACGCGAACCGGATCATGCCGCCACCCCCTGACGCTCGGCGTCGAAGCGCGCCATCCGCTCAAGGACGGTTGCGGCGGTCGGGTTGTCGTGACCGTCGATTACCTCGCCGTCGGAGAGGAACTCGACCCGGTCCGCGTACGCCGCGGCCGACGGGTCGTGGGTGACCATCACGATGGTCTGCCACAGCTCGCTGGCGGCGCGACGCAGGAAGGCCAGCAGCGCCTGGCTGGAGCGGGAGTCCAGTGCTCCGGTGGGCTCGTCGGCGAAGACGACCTCGGGGCGGGAGATGAGGGCGCGGGCGACGGCGACGCGCTGCTGCTGGCCGCCGGAGAGCTCGGCGGGGCGGTGGGTGAGCCGGTCGGCGATGCCGAGCGTCGCGGCCAGCTCCAGCATCCAGTCCTTGTCGACTTTCTGACCTGCCAGGCGCAGCGGGAGGGCGATGTTCTCCTCCGCGGTGAGAGCGGGCACGAGGTTGTACTGCTGGAAGATGAAGCCGACGTGGGTGCGGCGAAGCAGGGTGCGCTGCTTCTCGCTCATACCGACGAGCTCGGTCTCTCCGAGGCGGATGCTGCCGGAGTCGACGGTGTCCAGCCCCGCCATGGCGTGCATCATCGTGGACTTGCCGGACCCGGACGGGCCCATGATGGCGGTGAACCGGCCACGGCGGATGCTGAGGCTGGCGTGGTTGAGGGCCCGGACGGCGGTCTCGCCGGTGCCGTACGTCTTCACGAGGTCAGTGGCCTCGATGGCGAATGTGGTGCTCATGGTGGGTGTGTCCTTCGGCTGTTCAGCGGGTGGCGGCGAGGTGTCGGCGGTACTGCGCCGGCGTCCAGGACGCGGTCATCTTGGTGTTGAGGGTGGCGCCCAGGCGTGCGTAGAAGCGCTGTCCGGCGTGGTTGTTCAGGCGGACGCCCCACTGCACGAGCAGGTCGTCTTCGGCGGCGAGTCGGGCCACGGCAGTCATCAGCTGGCTGCCGATGCCCTTGTCGCGGTGGCCGGGCCGGACGTAGAGGTCGTCCAACGCGAGCAGGTCGCCGCCGGTCCAGAGGTGGATGCGGCGCACGGTGCTGGTGAAGCCAACGGCGCCGGCGTCATCCTCGGCGATCAGGACGCGCACGTCGGGACGCGCGAGCAGCGCCCGCCACGCCTCCGCGTCCACGTGAACGTGCTCCAGGTCGCCCTCGTGCGCGGCGAGCTCTCGCACCATCTCGTCCAGCGCCGCGGCATCCCCGGGGCCGGCCTGTCGGATGTGGATCATGATGCTCCTTACGGTGTCAGTCTTATCCTTTACGGTGTACGGATACGATGTACAGATTGCACCGTACGGTGTACGCTGTCAAGCAGGGAGGCCGCAATGGCAGAAAAACTCACACAGATGGGCATTGCGCAGGCGGCCCTGGCCGCGATCGACGCGGACGGCATCGAGGGGCTCAGCATGCGCAAGCTCGCGCAGAGCCTCGGGTCGTCGCCGATGGCGGTGTACACGTACTTCCCGGACAAGGACGCGCTGCTTGACGGGGTCGCTCAACTCCTGCTCGCTGAGGTGGACACGCCGCCGGAGGACATCCACTGGCGCGACGCCATGCGCTTCATCATGCGGTCCGTGCGACACGTCGCCATGCGTCACCCGAACGCCTCGCGGCTCATCAACCAGTTCCCACCGCACACGCCCGACGCTCTGGCCTTCGTAGAAGCGGGATTCCGCAGCTTCCGCCGCGCCGGCTTCGACGAGCTCAGCACCGCCCGCTGCTACCGCGCTCTGGCTGCGTATTCGCTGGGCACACTCGACATCGAGCTGGGTGGCTACTTCTCACCCGAGACGCGCACGATCACAGCAGAGACGCGCGACAGTATGGACACGCCCACTGCAGCCAAGCTCCTCCCGCTCGTCACGGAGATCACCCCGACGCTTCTCGCGCAGGACGACGCGGCGGAGTTCGAGTACGGCCTCGAGCTGCTGCTCGACGGGTTCGCTGACGCGATGGCCAGATCCGGCCGCACCGCCTAGACGCCTCACGGCCTGTTCACGCGCCACACGGAGCCTCGCCGCAGCTCTGAACACGCGTGCGGCAACTGTCCCCCTGGCGCAGAAGTCGAGCCAGCTCATTCAATCCGCCGGTCCTCCACCGAGTGCACGTTGGGGTCCCGCTTCCGCGCGCCGCCCGCAAAGGGAT
>JAEYAG010000047.1 GCA_023451265.1 Actinomycetes bacterium
CACACGGCGAGATGTGGATGCTGCGAGCCCCGAGTCAGGATTGAACTGACGACCCCTTCCTTACCATGGAAGTGCTCTGCCACTGAGCTATCGGGGCGTGCTGCCCGCGAGCGGGCAACCAGAAAAGAATATCAGAGCGTGAGGCTCCCGCCGAACCGGTCAGCCGACCGTGTGCGTGCCGTTCGTGTGCTCCTTGAGCCACTCGATCGGGTCGGTGTGCGCCGTCCCGCCGAGCAGCACCTCGAGGTGCAGGTGCGGGCCGGTCGCCTTGCCGGTCTGACCGACCGTGCCGAGGACCTGACCCGCCGTGACGGTGTCCCCCTGCTTGACCCGCAGCGAGCCGTACTGCATGTGCCCGTAGCGGGTGGAGACGATCTGCCCGTCGATGACGTGGTCGATGAGCACCGTGACGCCGTAGTCGCCGCCGGCCTCGGTCGCGATGCGGACGGTGCCCGCTGCCACGGCGTGCACTTCGGCGCCGAGACCGGGGGTCAGGTCGACGCCGCGGTGCGGAGTGGAGAACTGCGACAGGTATGACGTCGACCCGTACGCCGCCGAGATCGGCACGCCGACCGGGAATGGCCACTGGATCGCGGCGGTCGGGTCGTTGACCCAGGTACCGGCGAAGAGGGTGACGCCCGAATCGGCGGCGATCTCCGCCATCGAGGCGACGTTGTACGACTCGGGGCGGTCCAGCGTGCTGGCCGGCGCGTCGCCGGAGGCCACGAACGCCTGGATGTCGGTCTTCGCAGCCTTCGCCGTCGTCGTGGCCACGGTGAGGTCCGCCGAGCGGTCGGACATTGCGGCGACGGCTTCGGCCGGCGTCGTGGTGCCGATCGCGAGCAGGCCGACGACGGTCATGACGCCGAGCGAGAAGGATGCCGCGGCCACCCGCTTGGCGACGGCGCCTGCGCTGCGGCGGGCACGGCGCGGCGCCACGTGCGAGGTGTCGACGGACGGCTCCTCCGCTGCGGGGCGCTCGTCCGCGACCCGCGCTCGCTGCACGGGCGTCTCCGCCGTGAAGGAGAACAGGCGTGCCGCGAACTCGAACTCGTCGACGGCGCGGTGCTCGGCTTCCGGTGCGCTGGGAACGAAGGCGGATGCCGGAGGCAGCTGGTCGGCGACAGGCACGCCGACCGCATCGGTTCCGGTCGCGTGCGTCATGGCCGCGCTGGGGGCACCGGCATCCTCGGCCACCGCTTCGAAGACGGCGCGCGCGGCGCGGCGCAGCCGGCGACGGGAGGCTTCATCGGGCTGCGCACCGAGCGCCGTCTCGGCGGCGATGGCTGCGGCGACGTCGGCGACGACGGCCTCGGCCAGCGAGGGCGTCGCGGCGATCTCCTCCGTCGGCTCCATCGGGGCGGGAGTCCCGACGGCCGCGGTCTCCGCGGCGGCGGTCTCCTGCGCGGCTGCGGCCGCTGCGGCGGCGCGGCGCCGGTATTCGGCACGCGTGAGGACACCGGATCCGGTCGCGGCGTCGGCCGCGGGGGATCCTGCGGTGGCGCGGCGCGGGGGCGCGGCGTCAGCCGTGGGGGTGTCGAGGGTCACATTCCAGGCTCTCGTCGGGCCGCGCAGGCCGGGGGTCCTGGCGGCGACGTACTTCGGGCTTGCGATCACTGTGCCGTTCGGGCGGCAAAAGTAACGATCGGGTAAACACTACCCCGGCCGCGCTGGGAATGCCATGAATGCCGAGCGGTATATCGCTTTCAGGTCGCGATGACCTCACGCAGTCGCGAGAACAGGTCGGGGCCGGCCGCGATCGTCATCTGCCGCCCGGGCGCACCGTCCGGCGCGCCGCCGATGAGGCCCCCGGCCTCGGTCACGAGCAGTCCCCCGGCGGCATGGTCCCACGGGTGCAGGCCGCGCTCGAAGTAGCCGTCCAGGCGCCCCGCGGCGACATAGGCGAGGTCGAGGGATGCGGCACCGGCCCGCCGCAGGTCACGCGCGAGCGGCATGACGCGACGCACCCGCTCGAGATCGGGGCCGTGCGTGGCGGGGTCGTAGCCGAATCCCGTCGCCAGCAACGCCCCGGCATCCGTCGCCTGCGACACCGCCAGGCGCCGCTCGCCCAGCCAGGCGCCCTCGCCGCGGGTGGCGCGAAAGAGCTCGTCGACCGCGGGCGAGAACACGACGCCGGCCTGCGCGATCCACGTGGCCGGCTCCGGCTCACCCGCCACGGCCGCGATGCTGACGGCGTAGTGCGGAATGCCGTAGGCGTAGTTGACCGTGCCATCGATCGGGTCGACGACCCACGTGATCCCCGTCGTCCCCCGCTCGGCGCCCGACTCCTCGCCGAGGAATCCGTCGCCTGGCCGCGCAGCCGCCAGCCGCGCCCGGATAAGGTCCTCGACCTCGCGGTCGGCCTCCGTGACGATGTCGGCGAGCGTGGACTTCGTGGCAGCGACGGCCACACCCTCGGTCCGCCTGCGGCGCGCCAACTCCCCCGCCTCGCGGGCGATGTCAACGGCGATCAGCAGCAAGTCCCCGGCATCCACCATGGCTCCACGCTACGCGCACTACGGTGGCTCAATGAGCGGGATCTACGACGCCGTGATCGTGGGTGGCGGCCACAACACCCTCGTCGCCGCCGCCTATCTGGCAGGTGCCGGCAAGCGGGTGATCGTGCTGGAACGGCTCGGACATCTGGGCGGCGCAGCCGTCTCGGAACGGCCGTGGCCCGGTGTCGACGCGCGACTGTCGCGCTACTCGTACCTCGTGAGCCTGCTGCCGCCGCAGATCATCCGCGACCTCGATCTGCAGCTCGATCTGCGCCGGCGGCGCTACTCGTCATACACACCCGATCCGGTCGACCCCGCACGTGGCCTCCTCGTCGACAACGCGGATGCCGTGGCCACGACGGCGAGCTTTCTCCGCGCGACCGGCGACGCCCGCGAGGCGGAGCGCTTCGCGGCGTTCTCGGATCGGCTGCTCCCGCTCGCCGCGGCGGTGTTCCCGACGATGACCGAGCCGCTGCGGCGGGAGTCCGACATGCGCCGGCTCGTCGGCGACGCCGACCTGTGGGAGTCGCTCACCACCCGCCCGCTGGGCGCGCTGCTGCGCGCGTCGCTGCAGAGCGACCTCGCGCGTGGCGTCGCCCTCACCGACGGGCTGATCGGGACGTTCTCGCACGCCGACGACCCGTCGCTGCGGCAGAACCGCTGCTTCCTCTACCACGTGATCGGCGGCGGAACCGGCGACTGGGACGTTCCGGTCGGCGGCATGGGCAGCGTCAGCGGCGCTCTGGAGCGTGCGGCGCGCGCCGCCGGCGCCGAGCTGCGGACGCACGCCCCGGTGGAGGCGATCGACCCCGACGGCGTCGTTCGGCTCGCCTCGGGCGAGGAGATCGCCGGGCGTCTGGTGCTCAGCGGCGTGGGGCCGGCGGTGCTCGAGCGCCTGATCGGGGCCGGGGGTGCCTGCGGGGGTGCTGGCGCGGGCGTCGAGGGCGCGGCCGGGGTGGAGGCTAGCGCCGCGGGTGTCGCGAAAGCAGGCCGAATCGACTCTTTTGGCCCGCCGGAGGGCGCTCAGGTCAAGATCAACCTGCTTTTGCGACGGCTGCCGCGCCTGCGCGACCCCGAGGTCTCCCCGGAGGCGGCGTTCGCGGGCACGTTCCACATCAACGAGACGATGACCCAGCTCGACGACGCCTATGGCGAGGCGGCGGGCGGCGGCATCCCCTCGCCGCTCCCGGCGGAGATCTACTGCCACTCGCTGACGGACCCGACGATCCTCGGGCCCGAGCTGCAGGCCGCCGGGGCGCACACGCTGACGCTGTTCGGTCTGCAGGTGCCGCACCGATTGGCGGCGGATGCCGATACCGACGCCTACCGCGACACCTTGCTGCGCGCCGCGCAGGCGTCGCTGGACAGCGTGCTCGCCGAGCCGATCATGGACTGCGTGTATCGGGCGCCGGACGGCAGCGCCTGCATCGAGGTGAAGACGACGACCGACCTCGAGCAGGCGCTCGGCATGGCCGGGGGCGACATCTTCCACGGGGCACTCGCCTGGCCGTGGGCGGGCGACGACGAGCTGCTCGACACACCCGCTGCGCAGTGGGGCGTCGCCACCGCACACGAGCGGGTGCTGGTCTGCGGCTCCGGCGCGCGCCGCGGCGGCGCGGTCAGCGGCCTCGGGGGACACAACGCCGCGATGGCGGCGCTGGAGCTCCTCGGCTGAACCGGCTCAGCTCTGCGGCGGGAGCGGCGGAGGCGGCGGGAACCCCTGGTACCCCGGTTGCGGCGCGGTCTCGGCCGGAGTGGCGGCTCCCGGAGCGGATGCCGGGGGCTGGGCGCCCGGCGCCGGTGCCGCGGCCGGAGCGGATGCCGGGGCCGGGGCGGATGCCGGGGGCTGGGCGGCAGCGGGAGCGGGGGCCTGCGGGTACGTGGGCTGACCGGTGTAGTACGCGTTCCAGTCCGGGCTGCCGTCGGGGAGGACGGGCAGGGGCGTGGCACCGTCGGCATACGTCGGCCACTGCAGTACCGGCGCGGCGCCGTACGCCGTCGGGCTGATGGGCCGGGGCTTCTTGGGCGCGAACAGCGCGTTGACGAGCGGGACGAGGGCGGTGCCGACGGCGGCGAGGATGGCGAGGGCGACGACCACGCGCCAGTACAGCGGACGGTAGTCGACGAATTCCTCGGTCATGATCGGCAGCACGAGCATGACGGCCAGGATCACGACGAGACCGATCGTGACGTAGGTCACGATCGTAGTGAAGGTCGTCTGGTGGCGCAGGAACGCCCGGAGGTACAGTCGCGCGTGCAACAGCGCGCCCTGGATGATGAGGCCGATCAGGACGAACTTGAAGATCCGGTCGCCGCCGGCGTACCAGGTGTTGGTCGGCATCCAGATGAGGAACGCTCCGATCAAGAGGAGCAGCACCCACGAGACCATGCTCGCGAGGGTCAGCCACGCCGGGCGACGGGCGGCGAGGTTGGCCTCCATGATCGACACGCCCGCGAAGCCGGCGAGCAGCACGATCGTGAGGAACGCCTTGGCGACGATGCCGTCCGAGTCACCGACGATCACCCAGATGACGCAGACGATCGCCGCCGCGATGAGGGCGCCGATTGCGACCCAGATCGATGCGCGCAGCACCTTGTTCGACTCCGGAGAGGTGATCGGTTCGGTCATGTCGTTCCCTTCGCCGGGCGGTGCGCCCCCAGTCGGTCCTGGTACGACCCATCCTGACATGGCGCGACCGTCCGGCGCGGGCTTGTCCACAGGGCGTCGGAACCACGAAGGGCCCCGCGTGTGCGGGGCCCTTCGTGGTATCCGTTCGGTGGCAGGTGAGGGATTCGAACCCCCGAAGTCGAAGACGGCTGATTTACAGTCAGATCCCTTTGGCCGCTTGGGTAACCTGCCAAGTGCGCACCCGCCCGGCTTTTTCAGTCGACCGGAGGCGCGATCAATTATCTTACCCGGCCGCGGGCTGTGCGAAAAACCGGCGGCGCATCAGCCGCCCGAGACGACCCTGTCGACGAAGGCTTCGACGCGGTGGCGCGTGCCGTCGATCCGTCGATCGACGTTGGCGCGCACCTCGCTGGGCGCCAGCGGCGCGGCGAGCCGGACGTTCTCGTGGCAGCCGAGATCGGCGCAGATGTAGGTGCCGACGCTGTCTCCGCGCGCCCCGGCATCGCCCGCGCGATGCGCCGTGAACAGCACGACCTGGTTTCCCGGCTGCATGGTGTGGCAGAGGTTGCAGAGCGCCGCGCGTGACCGGCCGCCGGATGCCGCGCGCACGACGATCCCGGTCGCCGCCCCCTCGCGCTCCACGACGATGTACCCCCGGCCCCGGGTCTGCGGATCGGGCCACGCCAAGAAATCGAGGTGATCCCAGTCGGCCAGCATGAACGACATCGGCACCGCGAGGCGCTCGAGCTCGTCAGCTGTGGCGTTCACCAGCGCGGCACGCACCTGGTCTTCGGTGAGCGGCTGCATCCCGCCAGTCTACGAACGGATGCCGCGGCCGAGGCCGGTCGCGTCACGTGAGGGGCCGCGAGCCGGCGGGATCGTGCAGCGTGCCTGCTGCGAGCCTCGAGCGGAAGTTGCTCACCGCGTGGTCCCGCAGCGCAGCGTCGCCCACCCGGTGGGCGGCGGCGGCGACCTGCAGCGGGAGCGTCGCACGATGCCACATCGCACGCTGAAGCAGATCGGCGGGAGCGATATCGGCGACGTGCCTGGCACCGTAGATCCCGATGAGCGGCGCGATGTCGATGGCAGGATCATCCAGCGCCGCGTGATCCCAATCGAAGACCGAGACGGCCACACCATCGCACCAGCCGATGTTGTGCGGTCCGAAGTCTCCGTGGACGAGCGCCGTACGCATCTCACCCAGGTCGAGCATCTACTCCGGGAAGAGCACGGCCGCTGCCCGGGCGGCGCTGGGAGCGGTCCTCACACTCCGACCCTACGTTGCTCGTGTCGTCCCCCGAGATGCCGCGGTTGAGGCTGTCTCGTTGGCCCCTCACGCCTCGTCGATCAGTACGACAATTGTCAACTTTCCTCTTGTGTCGATCGTATGCGCGTTCTATGCTGGTTGTGGCGGCAGCCCCCATTCAGGCAGTCGCAAGGATGAGCCGGCAGTGCTACCGGACGTTGAATGATCGACGTCAGGAGTGCCATGCCCATCCCCTTTTCCGAACAGCCCGAGCCGCCTCGCCGGCCCGTGCAGTTCGACGCGCCCGACGCGGGGATGCTGGGCGATGCGCTCGGCCGTTCGTCCGTTGCGCCGCTCATCGATCCGCACTGGGCGGAGTTGTCTCGGCTCGTGGGACGCGCCGAGACGAATCGTGCAGAAATGTCGCGCCTGCAGGCCGAACGCGCAGAGTTGTGCGCCGAGGCGCTCGATCTGGTCGCGATGCGCGTTGCCCAACGTCAGGCGGCACGCCCGAATCGTGAGATCGGCGACACGATCCCGCTGCGTGAGGTGATGGCCGAACTCGCGGCGGCACTCCGCGTCGGTGAGCGGACGGTCTCGACCTGGCTCGGCGACGGCAGTGCGCTGGTCACGAGGTACCCGACCACGCTCGACGCGTTGCGCGAGGGACGGATCGACGAACGCCACGCGTCGGCGATCATCGACGGCGGGCGCGCGCTCGATCCGGAGCATCGGGAGGAGTACGAGCGGCTGGTCCTCGAGGTGGCGGAGCGTGACACCGCGCCCGCGACTCGTCACTTCGCCCGCGTCGTCGCAGCCCGTCTGCAACCCGAGACCGTCGATGAGTCACACCGACGCGCGCTCGCCGAGCGACGCGTGCGCATGTTCGACCTCGACGACGGCCTGTCCCGGCTGCTCCTCGACGGCGCCACGGCCGTCATCCATGGCATCTTCGACCGGCTGACGTCCATGGGGATCGCGCAGGGGGATCTCGACGAGCCGCGCGCGGATGAGGACGCGGAGGCTGACGAGTCGGATGAGTCGGATGAGTCGGATGAGGCCAACAAGTCGGACGAGCCAGATGAGCCCGACGAGCGGACGCTCGACCAGCGTCGTGCCGACATCATGTGCGACCTGCTTCTTACCGGGTGCCCGGCGCTGGATGGCGACGCCGGCCTGTCCGCCGTCCGCGCGACGGTGCAGGTGACGATCCCCCTCCTGACCCTCGCGGGCCTCGACGACGAGCCCGCGCTCCTCGACGGCGAGGCACCGATCGATGCAGAGACGGCCCGCGCGCTCGCCGCCACCGCACCCTGCTGGCAGCGCATCATGATCCATCCCGTCACGCATGAGCCGCTCCGCCTCGACACCTACCGGCCATCCAAGCGGCTGCGGCGCCTGATCGGCGCCCGGGATCAGCGATGCCGATGGCCCGGATGCCGCCGCACAGCCCGTCGCAGCGACATCGACCACACGATCCCCTTCGAAGAGGGCGGCCCGACCTGCGCAGGGAACCTCGAAGTCCTCTGCCGCCGTCATCACACGCTGAAGCACGCATCGCCGTGGCAGGTGGTGCAGCGCGGCGGCGGATCGATCGAGTTCATCTCACCGACCGGGCGAAGATACCGAACCGATTCACCCCCGGTGCTCGCCGGCGCCGCGGGCAGACCCGCCTGGGCGCGCTACTTCGACGCACCGATGGATCCGGCCGATCACCCGGCCTTCTGACGCAGCCCTTTCGCTATCGCGCGGTTCTCACCCGCGACCCGCTGGGATCCCGTGTGGCAAATTAGGTCGATGGACTTCGAGCCGTTGTCGCAAGAGGCGATCGACGCCGCGCCCGACTGGATGCAAGCCATCCCTCTACGCGCCGACGGCTGGCGCGACGAGAACACGCGCTCGCTGCTCGCTACCGAGGCAGGCGCACCCGTCGCCGCCGGCATCATCTGGACCTCTCGCGTCCACGGCGACCGCTACTGGTTCGAGATCGCAGTGGACCCCGCGTGCAGGATGCATGGCCACGGCCGCGCCATGTTCTCCCAACTCAGCAGTCTTCGAGCGGTTGACATCCCGTTCATGGCCCGTGGCTACGCCAACGAAGAGCGCATGACGTTCCTGCGCGCACTCGGCGCCCGCACGATTCAGATCGTCCCGCCCGCCCACATCGACGTGGCGGCGCGGAGCAGCCTCCGCCCGCATCCGGCCGTCCAGAGCGGGGCGAGCGCGGGATGGACGGATGTGCGCGCCGCCAACGCAGACGTCTACGAGTGGACACACGCGAGTTGGAGTCCCGTCGGTGAGGGATTCGCTTCAGCGTTGAACGAGGGCCTGGAGGATGATCTCGACCTCGAGGCGACGTCCGTGGCCGTCGTGAAGGGCAGAATCGTCGCCAACTGCATGGTCTACCGCGATTCGCTACCGCCTATCGTCACCGCCGAGACCACGCAGGCAGACTGCCCCGACGGTGAACGACTGGTCGAAGGATGCGTGCGCCGCTCGCTCGACGTTCTGGCGGCCCGCGGCGTGGAACGCGCCGAGTTCGACGGGCACGTGACGGATCCCCACTTCCTCCCCGTGTGGACCCGACTCGCCCCGACCGGGGACTGGTTCCACCTCGTCGAAGTCGACGCGGCGGACTCTGCGGCCGCGACGCACCACGGGTAGATCGGCGATCCTGACTGACTCCAGTTTCGACATTGAAACTCTCTAGCTGTCGACCGGCCGAAGCTTGAAGACGAAGATGCCCAAATACCTGTTCATCCAATCTCGCTTGTGCGGAAACCGTCGTCCTTCATCGTCCGAGATGTACGGTTCGGCGGCGCGCTCGACGCGGAGGCCAGCCTCACTGAACTGGTTCAGAAGATCAGCGACCGTGTAATTCCTGTGCGTGAGGGTGACTTCGTCGTTCCAACCGCTCGCGTATGAGTAGTTCCCCGAGGCGTAGTACTCCTCTCCCAGGGAGCTGCCGTTCGCCTCGGCCCGCTCAACCGCGAAGCGCACTGGGTTGGTCCTACTCAGCACGATGAATCCATCCTCCGTCAGCATCTGTCGCGCTGCGACAAGAGTGGCGACCGGATCGGCTGCGTATCCGAACGACTGCAGGAAGAGAATGCGGTCGAATGCTCGTTCTCGAATCGCGGCGATGGCGTTGAGGTCGGACAGATCACCCTGCACGAACTTCACGTCGCTGGGAGAGTTCACGAAGTCCGCTGCAAGATCGACACCGATGCATGCCCTCGCGCCATCGTTGGCGAGCTCAACGAGTTTCTCTCCATTTCCGCACCCCACGTCGAGGATCGACATGCCCGTCACGTCTCCGAGAAGCTCCCTCTGCGCGGGCCACTCCACGAGGCGATCGAGGGAGTCCTCCCGCGCGCGGGCACGCTCGTAATCGCGCGAGAGACGCTGCCACGGTCGGCCGGATTCTCGAACGTCTCCGCTGGCTGATTCCTCAGTCATATTCAGTCCAGTTCTTGCCCCCACGCGGTCAGGGCAGGTGTGTCGCTGCACACGTCAACTGCCCACCGACGCGTTGCATCCTCGTCCACATTGCCGCCATCGTCAACGGTCGCGAACCTTCATTGAGGGCGGCGGCGAGATATCGCGAAGCGGCACCGGGGCATGACGGGCGTTCAAATCCCGGCTGCGGCGCAATCGCGCTCAGCGCGCGACCGGCGGCGGATGTCCGGCGCGAGGATCTTTGACGACATGTTCTCCGTCCTAGCAGATCGGCCACCGAGGAAGAGAGGCGCCCTTCCGGCGACCGTTACCGTGTAAGCGTGGTCACCGAGGTCCCCTTCACGGCGTTGCCCCTCTCTCAAGAAGACGTCGTCTATGCATACGGCCCGGATTCCGTTCCTCACGACGCTGTCGCTCGCGGCAACACCGTCAGCTTCGTTCACGAGAGTCGGATCTTCCCCGGCACGACTCGACGCGTCTGGGTGCACCGCTCGGCATCCCACGACCCGGCGGTCGCGAGCGCGGTGATGTTCTTCAATGACGGCTGGTGGTATCTCGACCCGAGCGCCGCCGTACGCGGTGCGGAGGTACTCGACAATCTCTCCGCACGAGGCGCCATCCCACAACTCATCGGTGTCTTCGTCGATCCCGGGGTTGTCGGCGAAGGGGACCGTGGGGTGAAGCAGCGGAATGCCGAGTACGACGCATTCGACGATCGCTACGCGTCGCTCCTCGTCGACGAGATCCTGCCCCGCCTCGCAGCCACCGATGCGATCTCTCCCAGGCCGGCCGATCGGGGAATCTGTGGGGGCAGCAGCGGCGGCAATGCGGCGTTGACTGCCGCCTGGATGCGCCCTGAAGCTCTGGGTCGAGTCATCACGTTCAATGCGAGCTTCGCTCAGATGCCAGGCGGCAATCCCTATCCGCGCCTGCTGGAAAGCAGCGCGCGACGGAGCACGCGAGTCTTCGTGCACGCTGCCCACCGGGACATCGGATGGAACGAAGCCGAAGACAACTGGTTCGCCGAGAACCTCGAGACGGCAGCAGCGCTGGCACGCGCGGGGTGGGATATGCGACTTGTCGTCGGCGACGGCGGTCACGATCCCCGCCACGGCGGAGTGCTTCTGCCAGACGCGATGCGGTGGCTCTGGTCATGATCGGCGGGTCCGGTCGTGGCTAGGCTGGGCATCATGGCTGACTCCAGTTTCGACATCGTCTCCAAGATCGATCGCCAGGAGGCGGACAACGCTCTCAACCAAGCCCGCAAGGAGGTCGAGCAGCGCTACGACTTCAAGGGCACGGATGCCTCGATCGAATGGTCGGGCGAGGCGATCCTCATCAAGGCGAACAGCGAAGAGCGCGCGAAGGCGATCCTCGATGTCTTCCAGTCGAAGCTCATCAAGCGCGGCATCTCGCTGAAGTCGCTCGAGTCGGGCGAGCCGCAGGCATCCGGCAAGGAGTACCGGATCACCTCCACCCTCAAAGAGGGGATCTCGTCGGAGAACGCGAAGAAGATCGGCAAGATCATCCGCGACGAGGGACCCAAGTCGGTGAAGTCGCAGATCCAGGGCGACGAGCTGCGAGTGCAGTCGAAGTCGCGTGACGACCTGCAGGAGGTGCAGCGCCTCCTCAAGGCCGCCGACCTCGACGTCGATCTCCAGTTCGTCAACTACCGGTAGAGCTAGCTTCTGACCACGGGTTTCTTATCCCCAGTCCGCCGAGAGTCCGCAGAACCCGAGACCCACGCCATGAACGTCGCCGTTGCGGTGCGCTTCTTGTCCTCGGCGGACGGCCACAGGTGGCTGTACGTGTTCAGCGTGATCGAGGGTTGAGTGTGCCCGAGGGCGCGCAGCACCGTGACAACGTCGCAGCCCGACGCGATCAGATTCGACGCGAGCGTGTGCCGCAGCGTGTGGAGCGTTACCTCTGAGGGGGCACTTGAGCAGCGGGAGCAGCTCGGCGGGCGCTCGACGCGGCGGGCATGTGATGTCGGTGGTCGACGTTAGGGTGCGGGTATGAGCGACTTCGAGTGGACCGACGAGGACACCGCGGCCGCGATCACCGAAGCCCTACCCGATTCGCATCCCTCCCGGTTCGTCGATGTCATCCGATGCGGTGCGCAGCTGAATGATCCGCGTTGGACCTTGATGGCACCGTTCTTCGTGACGCCGGAGTCGAACCTCTCGTGGGGGGACGACTTTGGCGTCCTCACGAAGTACATGCAGGGTGACTTCCTCATCAGCACGACGCCGATGTGGGCGATCGGCGCCCCTGACATCGCCTACGTGCGGTTCGTCGCTCCCGGCGGCCCCTGGATCGTGCCGGACCTTACCAAGGTCGACCCTGTCGGTGTTGCGACGCTGGTGTGGCGAGATGACCTCGACGCGCCATACGGCGACACCTACTGGCGGTTGCATGGAGTCGGTGACGCTGTGCCTCCGGAGTTCGCGCCCCGGTCGCCGGCGCCGGTGGACCCTCGACCCCTAATCCGGTAGTTCCCACGCCACGCGGCCCCAGACGGGCCGCGCAGCGCATGTCTGGTAGCGCCGCTATCTTGATCGGCATGGACTCTGGTCTCGCCGTCATTCTCGGCGCCGTCATCGCTCTTGCTGGCTCGTCTCTGATCCCGTGGTGGCGTGAATCGAGAGAAGCCCACCGCGCCCGTGTTGAACGGCGGGTACAAGAGCGAGATGACGCGCTCGTCGAGCTTCTCGCGAAGAACGCCTACTTCGGCATGGCGACGACGCTCAGCGAGACCAACACGGTGTCAGCGGCGTTTGAGGCGCGTTCGCGAGCTGCAACCCGGCTGCTCTTGCTGTCGGACGATGTTGCGGAACGTCGAGCGCTCGCCGATGTCCTCAACAGCTCGCTGCCTCTGAGTGGGAAAGGTAGCGAGCGCGGCGCAGTGGGCATCGCTATCGCAGCACTCCAAGACGTGCTGATCCGATGGTCCGCCGGAGCGATCCCGACCGCGGAGCTCTCCACCGCCTACGACAAGCTTGTCGCACGTGATCCCTCGCCGAAGAAAAGCGGCTGATCTCGGGTGAACACCCATGCCACGGTGGGACTCATGGCACTCACCGAGAAGCTGTTTACCGAACTGGTCGACGCGATCGCCTCCCGCACTGCGGAGAAGATCCTCGCGGCACTCTCCACGCGAGAGAGTCGCGCGGAAAGCGCGCGCGAGCCGATCCTCCTTCGCACCGAGGACGCGGTGACATTCCTTGGCCTGTCGACGCAGACGCTGAGGAACTGGCGCTCAATGGGGCAGGGCCCACAGGCGGTCACGAGAGGCTCGCTGGTCCGCTACCGCCACGTCGACCTCGAGGAGTGGGCGGAAGCCGAGTTCACGCCGCGCTAGACCCGACGTGCGTCCACCATGCCCCACTGCTGCCCGGCCCAGAATCCGTGCAGCTTGGCCCTCTCGGCGTAGTCCAGGCACAGGTCCGAGGCAACGCGCGCAGATCGCCGCGAGGCGTTCGGCGGTATCGTCGTCGATCCGGTCGGCCGTGAACGCATCGATTCCACGACATGGCGCGGGCGTCTCCCGGAGAGCCCTGCCGCTCGACGTACTCGGGACCGCCCCGCATGGGCTTGACGGAGTCGAGAGGGTCGAAACCTGCCGCGGGGGACCGCACAGGACTGTCTGCCGCTGTTTCCTGTGTGATGACCCGTTTCGGCTTCTCGACGCGGGAGAGAGCCGCTGGCAGCGCCGGGTCCGGGAGGCCGAGCTCTCGCGCGATCGCCCGGACCCGGTAGTAGTGCGTCGGGGACGCCTTCAGCCGGTCCCGGAACCACGCGAGGAGGACTTCCTCGTCGACGACACGCTCACGCTGGTTGTCGGACCCGGTCCGCCACTCCATGACCATGCCGTCCGCGTGCCACCGGCGGATGTTCCGCGTCGTGCGGCCTACGCGGTGCGCAGCCTCCGAGTAGGTCAACCACTTCGTCATCGTGTCCGCTCCAGTCCGCACAGAGTCCGCAGAAACTCGCTCGGAGGTTGCGGCGAGCATCACCCCACAGCAACTCCAACCGCGGAATCACGCGGGACACGAGACCACGCGTTACCGGCCATCATCCACGGTGCGATTCGTCAACTACCGCTGAGCCTCACCGCCGACCGCCGGTCCTGATTTCATCGGACCGCGATAGTAGGGTGCCGATCGGCGAGACCCGGGATGGTGGATGCCGAAGGAGGCGCCATGATCGCGGAGCTGAACCAGCTGATGCAGCTGGTCGAGGAACGTCTGCAGGGCGACCTCGACGTCGCGTCGCTCGCGCGTGCGCTCGGCACGACGGAGTACCACGTGCGTCGCGTGTTCTCGTCGCTGGCGGGCATGCCGCTGTCGGAGTACGTGAGGCGCCGCCGCATGTCCGCGGCAGCGTCTGACGTCCTCGACGGCGCGGACCTGCTGAGCATCGCGGTGCGGTACGGCTATGGCTCGAGCGAGGCGTTCGGTCGAGCGTTCCGCTCCGTCCACGGCGTGGTCCCGACCCAGGTCCGGCGAGACGGCGGCCCCCTTCGCATGCAACCGCAGCTCAGGTTCCACCTGACCGTAGAAGGGAACTTCCTCATGGACACCCGCATCGCAGAGCGCCCGGCCTTCCAACTCATCGGCCACGCCGCCCGCGTGCCGCTCATCCACAGCGGCGTCAACCCGCACATCCACGCCCACATCGCATCCCTGCCGGCATCCGCGCACGCCCGCCTCAAGGCGCTGAGCGACACCGAGCCCGCGGGGCTGCTGCAGGTGACGGACGACGTCGACGCGGACAACGCCGAGGGCAGCGAGCTGACCTACCTGCACGGCGTCGCGACGGCCGAAGCGGACCCCGTGCCCGACGACCTCGACGCCATCGAGGTCGACGCCGGCACCTGGGCCGTGTTCCGCGTCGAGGGAGACTACCCCGCCGCGCTGCAAGAGGCGTGGGCCGCGACGGCGACGCAGTGGTTCCCCTCGAACCCCTGGCGCCTCCGCCCCGGTCCCTCGATGGTCGCGGTGCTCGACCGGGCCGAGGACTTCAGCACGGCCACGTGCGAACTCTGGCTTCCGGTGGAACGGGCGTGACGCCACCGCCCGGCGAGTATCGTGAGTCTCAGCCGAGAGGAGGCGGAATGGTCGACACCATCACGTCCCTCCTGCGCTCACTCTTCGCGGCGATCGGCCTGCTCGCGCTCGCCGACCCCGCCGCATCGGGCTCCGTCGCGACGGTGACGGTGATGCTGCTCGCCGCGATCGTGCTGATCGTCGCCACCAGTGGTGCGGCGACCCACATGCCGCGGCGCGGCTCTCCCGCGCATCCCACCCGCCGCAGCGAGCTGTCGGCACCCCTGACGCAGAGCGATCCCGACGCGGCCGGCCACGTGCGCCGCCGCGGACCGGGCCAGGCGGCCGCGGCCGCGTAGCGTCGATCCGCCCGGGCACCTCTCGCCCCCGGCATCCCTTCGCGGCCGATCAGCCGACCTGATCGCCTCGACGAACGGATGACCCGTGGACCTCACTGCGCTGCCCCTTGTCTCGACCCTGCTCGACCTCACTCACTCCTGCCTGCTGGCCCTCATCGCCCTCCTCAGTCCCGTCACCGGGCCCCTCGCCCCCGCGCTCGCGATCGCGCTCGTGACACTCGTCGTCCGCGCGGGGCTCATCCCCGCCGGCATCGCCCAAGCCAGAGCCGAGCAGAGCCGCGCCCGGCTCGCACCCCGCATCCGCGAGCTGCAGAAACGGCACCGGAAGGACCCCGAACGCCTGCAGCGCGAAACGATGAACCTCTACCGCGCGGAGGGCGCATCGCCGCTCGCGGGATGCCTCCCCCTCCTCATCCAGGCCCCCGTCGTCGGACTCCTGTACTCGGTGTTCCTCCACCGCATGATCGACGGCCACGCCAACGAGCTGCTGACGCAGACGCTCGGCGGCGTGCCTCTCGGCACCAGCCTCGTCGGCGCGGTGTCGTCCGGTTCGGCGGATCCCGCCACGTGGCTCGTGATCGGGACCCTCGTCGTCGCGATCGCCCTCGTCGGCGAGCTGACCCGGCGACTGTTCCGCACGCCGGCCACGGCAGGACCGGCTGGTCCCGCCCCGGCGGTTCCGCCGGCCCTGGTCGGGATGCTGCAGTTCGCGACCGCGGTCGTCGCCGCGTTCGTCCCGCTCGCCGCCGGCATCTACCTCCTGGTCACGGTCGCGTGGACACTCGGCCAGCGACTCGTGCTGCGGCGGGTCTTCCCGCCCGTGCCGTGACGATTCCGGCCGCTACCGGGCGGCATCCGCCCCGTCAACCCCCTGCCGACGGCTCCCCCGCCCGCGAAGAGTAAGGCGCGACGGAAGGATCACACGACATGAGCGACCCCCAGCAGGACCGCATGCAGACGCCCCCGCAGCACGGCGGCGCGGAGAGCACGACCGAGAACGAATTCGACGCACCCGGCACGAACTACCCCGACACCGGCAAGCCCGACGAATCGGCACGCGACGAGTCCGGCGCCGACGCGCAGCCCGCGCCCGCCGACGACGATCCGTCGCACGAGGCCGTCGGCGTCGGCGTCATCGGGGGCGCGCAGTCCGACCCCGACCATCACGGGCAGGACGGCGGCCGCGAGAAGGTCTGGGCGGGGTCCTCCCAGGACGCGCTGTCGGGCGAGCAGGAGCAGCGCCTGCCGTCGATGTCACAGAACAACGCCTCCGACGTCGAGAAGGTCACCGGCATCGTGGCGCAGGTCCGCGGTGACATCGCCTCGGGCGACGCCGACGAGGTCCGGCACGTCCTCGCGCAGCGCCTGGAGCAGGCCGGCGTCGCGCTCGGCGACGACGAGATCGACGAGCTCACCCGGCAGATCACCACGGGAGACTGAACGCGGGATGCCGGCGTACGCCGCGCCGAGACGGATCAGGGCAGGGCGATGCCCGGCCCCACCAGCCAACGCTCCAGCGCGGAGTACGCCGCGTCGCGAGGAGCCGGCGCCGACAGGAAGACGTCGTGGATGGCGCCGTCGATCCGCGCGACGGTGACCGCGCTGCCGATCCGGGTCGCCGCCCGGGCGATGTCGTCGACGACGAGAACGCTGTCGGTGGAGGTCATCTGATCCGACCACTGCATCGGCGAAGTGGAGTGCCGGGAGAGCAGCACGAGCGCCGGACACCCCACATCCACTCCCCCGGCGACGCGCGCGTGCCCGGCCATGATGGCCGCCAGCCACCCCGGGTGCGTCGGGAAGCCCCGCTCCGGGCGCCACCCGTCGGGGCTGTCGGGAAGGGAGCCGATCTCGCGCTGCGCGCGCGTGTAGAACCCGAGGTCGACGACCGGGTGGGCGCCGAGCGGGTCGAATCGCGCACGCATCTGCACCAGCGGGGCGATCGCCTGACGCCCGATCGCACCGGTCTGCAACTCCAGCCACGGGCTGTTGAGCACGAGCGCCGACGCGGCCCCCGGATGCCGGGCCGCCCACAGCGCCAGGGTCAGGCCTCCCGTGGAATGGCCCATGAGCACGAGCCGGCGCGCCCGGCCGTCACCGGCATCTCCGCCGCCTCGCCTGCGCATCGCGTCGAGAGCGGCGGAGATGTCGGCGTCGTAATCGCTGAGGGACGAGATGTACCCCGGAGCCTGACCCGGCCGAAGGCTCCGCCCGTACCTCCGGAGATCCAGCGCGTAGAAGCGCGCACCGAGGCGGTTCCAGAACCGGGCGAGCTCCCGCTGAAAGAAGTAGTCCGACCAGCCGTGCACGTAGAGCACGTCCACATCCGCCAGGGGGCCGAGCACCCGCGGCAGCCTCGGCGGCAGCGACCGCACGAGCGTCGCGACGACGGGGCCGTCGGCATCCTCGCCCAGCTGCAGTGTCCGCTGGGCGAACGGCTTCCCGAGGATGTCGGGAACCCAGGATGCCATGGCGTCAGCCTAGCGACGCGGGTTTCGCGGAGCCCTCACTCCCCGCGGGAGACCCGCACCATCTCGTCGCGGTCGACGACCTTGATGCGGGCGCGGCCCACCGGCTCGCCGAGCGCGACCTCGTGCTCGTCGAGCCGGTGCCAGCCGTCGAGGTCCGTCCACGCCACGCCGCGCGACTCCAGCAGGGCGGGGATCGCCTCGGGCGACGGGTCCTCCGGGGTCCACCACGAGCCCTGGTCGTTGATCAGGTGGCTCACGGTCTCCATGGCGTCGGACTTCGTGTGGCCGATGAGGCCGACGGGCCCCCGCTTGATCCACCCGGTCGCGTAGACACCGGGCACGCGCTCGTTCGAGTCCTTGTGCAGCACCTGGCCCTCGTGGTTCGGGATGACCCCGTGACGCTTGTCGAACGGAACCCCCGGCAGGGGCGACCCGAAGTAGCCGACGGCCCGGTACAGCTGCTGGATCTGCACCTCGCGCAGCTCGCCGGTGCCGACCACGCCGCCCTCGTCGTCGGGCCGCGTGCGCTCGTACACGAGCGCCGAGACGCGCCCGGCGTCGTCGGTCTTCACCGAGACCGGCTTGGCGTAGAAGTGCAGGTGCAGGCGCCGGCTCGCGGTGCCGCCGGCGTTGTTGACGCTCGGACGCTGGCGCCACGACTGCAGCACCCGGTCGATCACCATGACCTGCTTGTTGCTCGCGATCGCGGCCCGCGACGCCTCGTCGTAGTCGAAGTCCTCGTCGTAGACCACCATGTCGACGTCGCGCAGCTCGCCGAGCTCGCGCAGCTCGAGCGGCGTGAACTTCACCTGCGCCGGGCCCCGGCGCCCGAACACGTGCACGTCGGTGACCTGCGACGCCTCCAGTCCCGCCTGCACGTTGGCCGGGATCTCGGTGACCAGCAGGTCCTCGGCGTGCTTGGCGAGAATGCGGGCGACGTCCAGGGCGACGTTGCCGTTGCCGATGACGGCGACGGATGCCGCGTCCAGCGGCCACTCGCGCGGGAAGTCCGGGTGGCCGTCGTACCAGCTGACGACGTCGGCGGCCCCGAACGAGCCCTCGGAGTCGATGCCGGGAATGTCGAGGTCGGCGTCGCGGATCGCGCCGGTGGAGAAGATGACGGCGTTGTAGTGACGCTTGAGGTCGTCGAGGGTGATGTCCTCGCCGAAGCGCACGTTGCCGAAGATGCGGATGTCGCCGCGGTCGAGGACATCGCGGAGCGCGTTGATGATGCCCTTGATGCGGGGGTGGTCGGGCGCCACGCCATAGCGCACCAGCCCGTACGGCGCCGGCAGCTGGTCGAACAGGTCGATCGACACGTCGAACTTGCGCTCGGCCTTCAGCAGGATGTCCGCGGCGTAGATGCCGGCGGGTCCCGCGCCGACGATGGCCAGCCGGAGGTTGGTCATGTGTGTTCCTTACGAGTGGGTTAGCTGGATCGGTCGACGATCACGTGCGCGAGCTTGACGAGCGCATCGCGGACGACGCCGGCCGGAAGCGGGTCGATCGCCTCGATCGCGGCATCCGCCCATTCGTACGCCTGACGCCGGGTCGCCTCGGTGACGGCGTGGTCACGCAGGTGACCGATGGCCTCGTCGAGGATGCCGGGGTCGGCGCCGTCGGCGATGCGCGCCACGCCGTCGTCGATCGTCGCTCGGAGCGCCCGCGAAGCGGGGTCGGCCGCGCGGCCGAGCAGCAGGTACGGCATGGTCGGCACGCCCGCGCGCAGGTCGGTGCCGGGCACCTTGCCGGTCTCGTCGGGATCGTCGGACAGGTCGATGACGTCGTCGAGCAGCTGGAACGCGATACCCACCCGCTCGCCGTACTCCAGCGCGGGCGCGCGGTACTCGGCGGGCGCGTCGGAGAAGAGGATGCCGGCCTGAGCGGATGCCGCGATCAGCGACCCAGTCTTGTCGGCGAGCACCTGCAGGTAGAACTCCACCGGGTCATCGCCCGCCTGGGCACCGACGGTCTCGTGCATCTGGCCGAGCACGAGCCGCTCGAACGTGTCGGCCTGCAGGCGGATGGCGCGCTCGCCGATCTGCGCCATCAGCTGACTGGCGCGCGAGAAGAGTAGGTCACCGGTGAGGATCGCGACGTTGTTGCCCCAGACGGCGTGCGCGCTCGGGACGCCGCGCCGCACGTCGGCACCGTCCATCACGTCGTCGTGGTACAGCGAGCCCAGGTGCGTCATCTCCAGCGCCGTGGCGCCCGCGACGACGAAGTCGGTGGTGCCGCTGCCCAGCTGCGCGGTCAGCAGCGTCAGCATCGGGCGCACGCGCTTGCCGCCCGCCTCGTACAGGTAGCGGGTCGTCGCGTCGGCGAGCTGGTCGCTCACGCGCAGCTCGCGGGCGAGGGTGTCCTCGACGCGGTCGAGGCCGGCTTCCACGATCGTGAGGAGCTTGCGCATCCGGGGTCCGGCGAGCACGCGCTCGGTCAGACCGAGATTGGCGGTCAGGCGCGCGCCGGGAGCGGAGGGGCTCGGAGTCACCCTGACAGCCTACCGGCCGCGATCAGCCGAGCGGCTTGAGCGCCCGGTGCAGCGCCACGATGCCGAAGGTCAGATCGCGGTGCGCGACGGCACTCCACCCGGCATCCCGGATCCACGATGACAGCGTCACCTGGTCGGGCCAGTCCTTGATCGACTCGTTGAGATAGTCGTACGCGTCGGCGTTCGAGCTCACGGCCTTCGCGACGGTCGGCAGGACCCGGTCGTTGTAGAAGCGGTACAGGCCCGCGAAGACGGCGTTCTGCGGGTGGGAGAACTCGCAGACGACGAGCTTGCCGCCCGGCGCGGTGACCCGCAGCATCTCGGCGAGCGCCTTCTTCGGATCGTTGACGTTGCGGAGGCCGAACGAGATCGTGACGGCGTCGAACTCGTCGTCGCCGAACGGGAGATCCATCGCATCGGCCTCGACGAACGTCACGTTCGGCACGTGACCGTGCCGGCGGCGCCCCTCGGCGATCATGCCGGCGGAGAAGTCCCCCGCGACGATGTCGGCGCCGCTGCGGGCGAGGGCGACGGAGCTCGCCCCGGTGCCGGCGGCGAGGTCGAGGATGCGCTGGCCGGGCTTCGGCGCGACCGCGCGGGTCGTCGCGATGCGCCAGAGCCTGTCGTTGCCGAGGCTCAGCACGGTGTTGGTCCGGTCGTACCCGGCGGCGACCTCGTCGAACATGCCGCTGACGCGATCGGGGTCCTTGCCGAGGTCTGCGCGGTGCTCTGTCACCGTTCGATCCTACGGCGCGAGCCGCGCGAGCACGCCCAGCCAGTGGGCGGCGGTGGCCTCGTCGTAGGGCGGGTCTTCCGCGCGGACGGCGCCCTCCAGGTCGAGGGCGACCTGCTCGAGGCGCTGTGCGATGTCGGGCGGATAGCCGTACCGCACGCGGTGCTCCTCACACTCGTCGCGGTCGTCGATGAACACGCCGCGGTCGTCGCGGGCGCGGACGACGTCGAGGTCCATGTCGATGCCGGTCGGCTCCGCCCCGGCATCCCACCGCACGTCCCACGCGATGTCGATGTAGACGGCGATGCGGGGGTGGGTCGCGTTGAGAGTGGCGGCGTACTCCCCGCCCGGCGGGATGAGGGTGACGTTGTCGCCGTGGGAGACCGTGTCGAGGCCGGGCCGCGCGCTGCGCCAGCCGTCGCGCTGGCCCACCCACTCGCCGTGCGCGTCGCTGCCGAGGTAGACGCAGTCGTGCTCCCAGTGCGGCGATCCGTCCCACTTGCGCCAGCGGAAGACGAGCGGGGTGCCGGGCGTGGGTCGGGCGGTCATGGTCGCGAGCCTACGCCGTGCGTAACTCCTCCAAATTGCGTGGCGGCCGCCGCCCGACCCGCGGAAAGACGCAGGGGCGCATCCTCACCAGTCGCGAATTGGAGGAGTTAGACACTGCGGTCCGGGTAGACGGGCACGGGCGCGCGCGGGCGCCCGGCGCGGTGAGCCCGCGGATTAGGCTGGTCGGGTGAGTTCCGACACCCCCGGCCCGACCCGGCTGCGCGTGGTGACCCGCGAGATCGCGCCGCTCGGCGACCTGCTCGAGTTCGCCGATCCGCACGACCCGCTCGTCTGGACGCGCCGCGGCGCGTGGCTCGTCGGCGTCGGCGACGCGCTGACCCTCACTGTCCCCGCGACGGATGCCGCCTCGCTCGCCGACCGCTGGCGCGAGGTCGCCGCCGCGGCCCTCGTCGACGACCCCGTCGGCGTGCCCGGATCGGGCCTCATGGCATTCGGCGCCCTGCCGTTCGACGCCCGCTCGGCGGGGACCGCCGTCCTGACCGTGCCGCAGTTGACGATCGGACACCGCGACGGCCGCACGTGGGCGAGCTGGGTACTGCCGGATGCCGGCGAGCCCGACCCGAACGAGCCGCGTGCGATCGGATTCGGCCCGCACTGGTCGGCCGCGGTCGGCCCCGGGGCGCTCACTCCGGAGGGCTATCAGGATGCCGTCCGCGCGGCCCTCGGCGCGATTGCGGCGGGCGAGGTCAGCAAGGTCGTGCTGGCGCGCGACCTCGTCGGCACGGTGCCCGCGGGCGCCGACCTGCGCCGCCTCGTGCGCTCCCTCGCGTCGGGCTACCCCGACACGTGGGTCTACGCCGTCGACGGACTCATCGGCGCGAGCCCCGAGACCCTCGTCACCGTCACGGGCGGCACCGTCACGGCGCGCGTCCTCGCCGGCACCGTCGCGCGCGGTGCCGATCCCGACGCCGACCGCGAGGCCGCTCTCGGCCTTGCGACGAGCGAGAAGGACCTCACCGAGCACGAGTACGCGACCCGCAGCCTCGTCGACGCGCTGACACCACACACGAGTGCGCTCGCGGTCGGCGAGCAGCCGTTCACGCTCGCGCTGCCGAACGTGTGGCACCTCGCGACGGATGTCGAGGGGACGGTCGCCGAGGGCACGTCGGCCCTCGACCTACTGGCCGTGCTGCACCCGACCGCCGCCGTCGCGGGCACGCCGACGGCCGCCGCGCTCGACGCGATCCGCCGCATCGAGCCGTTCGATCGCGGCCGCTACGCCGGCCCCGTCGGCTGGGTCGACGCGCACGGCGACGGCGAGTGGGCGATCGCGCTGCGCGGCGCGCAGTTCGACCTGGATGCCGCGACGGATGCCGGCATCCCCTTCACGGCCCACGCCGGTGCGGGCATCGTCGCCGCGAGCGACCCCGAGGCCGAACTCCTCGAGACCCGCGTCAAATTTCGTCCGATCGTAGACGCGCTCGCGTAGCGTGCGCGGCCGTCCGGTTGTCGAGTGCGACGCGCAGCGTCGCGTATCGAGACACGACGCGCTGGCGTAGCCGGCGCCGTCAGGTCGCGGCGAGGCGGCGCTTCTCGGCCTCGACGTCGAAGTCGGCGGCGGGCCACTGCGGGTCGATGTCCTCCAGCGCGTCGAGCAGCAGCGCCTGCACGGCGATTCGGGCATACCACTTCGCGTTCGCGGGCACGACGTGCCACGGCGCGTTCGGGGTCGAGGTGCGCTCGAAGACCGTCTGGTACGCCTCCATGTACGCCGGCCACAGTTCGCGCTCGTCGACGTCGCCGGGGTTGTACTTCCAGTGCTTGTCGGGGCGGTTCAGCCGCTCCATGAGCCGCGCCTTCTGCTCATCGGGCGAGATGTGCAGCATGACCTTGACGACGCGGATGCCGCGGTCGGTGAGCCTCTTCTCGAAGTCGACGATCGCGCCGTAGCGCCGCTCGATCTCCTCGGGGTCGGCCAGCGATCGCACGCGGCCGATCAGCACGTCCTCGTAGTGGGAACGGTCGAAGACGCCGATGAACCCGGCATCCGGCACATGCTTCTCGATGCGCCAGAGGAAATCGTGCGCGAGCTCTTCCGGCGTGGGCTTCTTGAACGCGACGAGCGAGACGCCCTGAGGATCGACCGAGCCGACGACGTGGCGGACGATGCCGCCCTTGCCGGCGGAGTCCATCGCCTGCAGCACGAGCAGGACCGCGGGGGTGTCCGCCACGATGCGGCTCTGTGCGAACAGGCGCTCCTGCAGCTCGTCGAGCTCATCCGCCCCGGCCCGAAGATCGACCTGACTGTGCTTCTTGCCCCCGGTGTATCCGGGCGTGGCGTCGGGGTCGACGTCGGCGAGCCGGAATCCCTCCCCCGCCCGCAGCAGCTCTACGGGGTCACCGCTCCAGTTCGTCTGGCTCTTCGCAGTCATGACCACATCATGGCGCGACGGATGCCGGTCTGGCCACCGCGTTACCGGGCCAGCGCGACCTCGACGATCTGGCGGCCGGGCGCCGGCGAGGTCAGCGCCTGGTCGAGCGCCGCGCGCGTCGACACCGGCGTGTAGGTCCAGCCGTACGCGGCGGCGATGTGCTCGATCGCGACCGTCTGCGGTGTGTACAGCACGCGCTCCATGGCGTCGGGGGTCGCGACCTGCGCGACCTCGAGGCCGTCGAAGATCGTGCCGCCGCCGTCGTTTCCGACGATGACCTGCAGCCGTGGTGGCTTCTCTCCGGGCGGCAGCAGCAGAGCGCCCACGTCGTGCAGGAACGCGAGATCGCCCGTCAGCACGCGCGTGACGCCGGCGGCGCCGGCGGCCTGACTGGCCAGCGCGATCCCCATGCCCGTCGCGATCGTGCCGTCGATGCCGGCGAGCCCGCGATTGGCGTGCACGGGCACCTTCTTGCCGCCGAGCACCTCGTCGGCGACCCGCACGAGCCGCGACGAGGCGAACAGCAGCCGGTCGTGCGGCCACGTCGCCCGCCACACCGCGTCGACGAGGGTCACCCGATCGATGGGCGCGCGCGCCACGGCGAGCTCCGCCGCGATCGCCCCCAGCCGCTCGTGCGGTACCGCGGAAGACAGCCCCTCGGCATCCGGCGGTGGCGGCGCGAGGTCCACAGCCGCGGTGCGCGAGGCGCGCATCCACGCGCCGAACCAGTCGCGGTCCCCGTCGCCGGCGGCGGCGCGGACGGCGTCGACCGCCGTCGTCGCGCCGTTGAGGTTGAGGGGTTCGCCCGGCCCGCGCACCGCGAAGACCTCCACCTCCGGGCGCGACAGCACCGCGACCGTCTCGCGGCTGAGCGTCGGGTGCCCGAACACGACCGCGCGCTCGATCCGTCCGCCGAGCTGCGGGTCCGCCAGCAGGCGACGATAGCCGTGGACGAGGTTGCGCCCGAATCGGGCGCCGCTGACGATCTCGGCGATCAGCGGCCAGCCGCCGGCGTGGGCGAGCGCCTCGGCGGCGGCGCCGGCATCCGCCCCCGCGATGACGACCGTGCGCGGTCCGCGCTCGAGCACGTGCGGATCGACGTCGGAATCGGTGGGCAGATTCGACTCGCCGATGCCGCCGCCGCCCTGGTACAGCGCGCCGGAGGGCTCGATCTCCGGCACTGGCTCGCCGCCCGCCTCGTCGGGACCGGCGACCGGCGCGGGCAGCTCGACGGCGGGCATGCCGAGCCAGTCCGGCAGCGCGCCGGCGAGCGGATCGCGGTACGGCAGGTTGAGGTGCACCGGTCCGGCCTGACGGGTGCCGGCGCCGAGCGCCGCGGCGACGGCCTCCTCGGCAACCCGGCGGAGCATGGCGGACTGCTCGCCGGTGCCGTCGGGGTCGATCTCCTCGGGGACGGGCAGGTCCTCCTCCAGACGGATGCTGGGGGCGAACATTCCGGGCTGACGGGTCGTCTGGTTCGCGCCGACACCGCGCAGCTCGGGTGGCCGGTCGGCGGTGAGCAGCAGCAGGGGCACGCCGGCGTGGTGCGCCTCGAGCGCGGCCGGCAGCAGATTCGCCGCCGCGGTCCCCGACGTGCAGATGACGGCCGCGGGCAGGCGCGACTCCCGGCCGAGGCCGAGCGCCGTGAAGCCGGCGACCCGCTCGTCGATGCGCACGTGCAGTGAGATCGCCCCGCGCGCCTCGAGCTGTGCCGCGACCAGCGCGAGCGCCTGCGAGCGCGACCCGGGGCTCACGACGACGTGCCGCACGCCCAGTTCGACGAGCCGGCCGAGGAGGGCGGCGGCGGCATCCGTCGCCGGCACGCGACCGGCGTGGTGGCCGGTCATCTCAGCCGTCGCTGCCGCGGAGCCCGGCGTCGCCGCGGGAGTCCTCGTCGCGCGGTCCGTCGGGCGAGGGGTCTTCGGCGTCGAGGGCGGCCAGCTCCGCCTCCAGCCGGCGGATGCGCTCATCCTGGTCGCTGATCGAGCCGATGCTCCCCAGGAAGTCGGGGTTGTCGTCGGGCGCGCGGAACTGCGGCTGCTGGCGCGGGCGCCCACGGCCCACGACGAACCAGAGGATTCCGCCGAGCACGGGGATCAGCACCACGATCAGCAGCCACACCGGCTTGCTCACCCCGCGGTGGCGGGTAGGCGGCTGCAGGGCGCAGTCGACGATGCTGTACACCCAGAAGGCGATCAGCAACAGCGCCAGAGGCAGCAGTACGCGCACCACCCTTCCATCCTAGGCGGGCGCGGACGTCCTGGCCGCGGGGGTGGCCGCGGCGCGCGACGCGCGTAGGCTGGGACCATGCGTGTCCGCTCGGCCCTCCTCTACACCGTGCTGCGCCTGGCGGCGTTCCTGGTGCCGTTCGGCCTCATGATGCTCATCCCGATCCTGCGGGAGTACTACTGGCTGTCGGCGATCTTCGCGGCGCTCATCGGCCTGAGCCTGTCGTTGCTGTTCCTGCGGCGCCCCCTCGAGGACGTCACCGCCGGTCTCGCCGCGCGGCGCGCGCCGCGGCTCAGCGACGAGCAGGTCGAAGACGCCGCCACCGACGAGCCCCCGGCACCGCGGGTCTGACCCCGGTCGGACGACGCCTGCTCCGGCTCAGCCGACGAAGGCCCAGCAGAGGAACCCGGCGATCGCGAGCGAGGTCAGCGACGTCAGCCCGAGCGCGACCACGAGTTCGCGCGGCGCGCGGTAGGTCCACACGATGAGGATCGCGCACGCCGCGGGGATGAGGGCGAGCAGCGCCAGCCACGCGAGCGGGTAGAACAGCGCCAGCACGGCGACGATCCCGAACGGCGTCAGCACGAACAGGGTGAACAGCACCTGGGTGGCGCGCTTTCCGATCCGGACGGTGAGCGTGCGCTTGCCGACGAGGCGGTCCTGGTCGATGTCGCGCAGGTTGTTCGCCAGCAGCACGGCGCACGCCAGCAGCCCCGCGGCGACGGCGGCCAGCCACGCCTCGTCGGGGACAACACCGGACTGCACGAACGTGGTGCCGAGCGTGGCGACGAGCCCGAAGAAGATGAAGACGAACACCTCGCCGAGGCCGGCGTAGCCGTAGGGACGCTTGCCGCCGGTGTAGAACCAGGCCGCCACCAGGCACGCGGCGCCGACCAGCAGCATCCACCAGTGCCCCGTGCGCACCACGATCGCGATGCCCGCCACCGCGGCGATGCCGAAGAACACCAGCGCGGCGGTGAGCACCGTGCGCGGCTTCACCTTGCGGCTCGCGGTCAGGCGCGCGGGGCCGACGCGGTGGTCGTCGGTGCCGCGGACGCCGTCGCTGTAGTCGTTCGCGAAGTTCACGCCGATCTGGATCGCGACGGCGACGATCAGGCAGCACAGCGCGATGACCCAGTGGAACTCGTGGTCGACGACGAGCGCCGCGCCGGTGCCGATCACGACGGGCGAGACCGCGAGAGGCAGCGTGCGCAGCCGCGCGGCGCCGATCCAGTCCCCGAGGGTCGGCGGCGCCACGTGCGCGGGATCGCGCGAGACGTGCGCCTTCTGCGGGTTGCCGTGGGGGCGCTTGGTGACGGGAGACTTCTTCTTGCGGGTGCGGGCTGCCACGACCGGCATCCTATTGCGTGCCGCTTTGCGCATCCGATTCCGCGGCGAGCGCACGCAGGGC
>JAEYAG010000064.1 GCA_023451265.1 Actinomycetes bacterium
ATCCAGGTGACACCTGCGTCATCTTCCTATGCGGAACACCCTGCGGCCCCTAGGCTGAGCGCGAGCGGTATACACCGCGCCGCATATGTTTGAGGGGCTGTCATGCGCTTGTTGGAAGCTGCCGTGGAATACCGCGGATTCTGGGGATCCTTCTGGGACCTCATCTGGTGGTTCCTGACCATCTTCATCTTCGTGGCCTACCTGTTCGCCCTGTTCGCGATCATCGGCGACCTCTTCCGCGACCGGAAGCTGAACGGCTGGGCGAAGGCGATCTGGATCTTCTTCCTGATCTTCTTCCCGATCATGACGGCCCTCATCTACCTCATCGCGCGGGGCCGGGGCATGGGTGAGCGTCAGGTCGCGGCGGCGCAGCAGTACAAGGCCGCGCAGGACGACTACATCAAGCAGGTCGCCGGCACGAGCCCCGCCGACCAGATCGCGCAGGCCAAGAGCCTGCTCGACTCCGGCGCGATCTCGCCGGCCGAGTACGAGGCCCTGAAGGCCAAGGCTCTGGCCTGACCGCCGACAGCTGAGTTCTTCAGCGAGCGCCCTCGTCTTTCCTCACGGGAAGACGGGGGCGCTTCCCGTTGCGCGGTCGATGATGCGGGCGACCATGTCGTCGGCGGTCGTGTGCTCCCCCGGCAGGTTCGGCTTGCCGAGCCCGTGGTAGTCGCTGGAACCGGTGACGATGAGGTCCTCGCGGGCGACGAGCTCGCGCAGCGTCGTCAGCGCAGGCTCGACGTTCTCGCGGTGGCCCAGCTCGAATCCGGCGAGGCCCGCCGCCAGCATCCGCTGGACGAGTCGTGCCGGCAGAAGCCCCGCCCGCCCCGCGGGATGGGCGATGATCGGCACGCCACCCGCGTTCGCGATCGCCGCGACCGCCGTCACCGGATCCGGCGCGTAGAGGTCGACGTAGTAGGGGCTCCCCGGGTGCAGGATGCCGGCGAACGCCTCGCCGCGATCGACGACGTGCCCCTTCGCGACGAGCGCATCGGCGAGGTGCGGACGCCCGACCGTCGCTCCGGCGGCGGTCTGGTCGACGATGTCCTCCCAGGACAGGTCGTAGTCGCGGCCGATGAGCTCGGCCATCGTGCGGGCGCGGGTGAGGCGGGAGTGGCGGATGCGGTCGGTCAACACCCGCAGGTCGCCGTCGTCCGGGTCGAAGAGGTAGCCGAGCACGTGAACGCTGCGCCATTCGTGACGCGCCGACAGCTCCATGCCGGGGAGGAACGTCATGCCGAGGGATGCCGCGGCCTCCGCCGCCTCGGCCCACCCCGACGTCGTGTCGTGATCGGTGAGCGCGGCGGTGCGCAGTCCCGCCCGGTGAGCGGCGGCCATGACGGCGGCCGGGGGTTCGGTGCCGTCGGAGTGGTCGGAGTGCAGGTGCAGGTCGCTGGGACCGCGGAACCGGGCCCCGGCGGGCTGCTCGGAGGCGGTGTCCGTGACCATCCTCCGAGCGTAGCGGGCGTCATCGGGGCGAGACCGTGCGGGCGTCGGGGTTCTTTCAGATGCACTCCCGTAGAGTCGCTGACGTGCTGCGCCTGCTCGGAATCCTCCTCACCGTGGCCGCGGCGATCGCCGCCGCGATCGTGACGTGGCCGCAGTTCTTCCGCCTGGAGCGCGCGTACCCGTTCGCGCAGATCGTGTCGCTGCGCGGCGTCGTCGTGCTCGTGTTCGGCGCGGTGCTGGTGCTCGCGCTGATCCTGAGCCTGAGCCGCCGCATGCGCGCCTTCGCGGGCTCCATCGCCGTCATCGCGCTCATCGCCGGCGGCGTGAACGCCGTCATCCTCGTCTCCCGCGGCATCGGCCCCGGGGCCCTGCCCGCGCAGACCGAGACGAGCATCCGCGTGATGACGTGGAACACCGCCGGGGACGCCACCGACGCGCACCTCATCGCCCAGACCGCCATCGCGATGCAGGCGGACATCGTCGCCCTCCCCGAGACGACGATCGAGACCGGCGAGGCCGTCGCGATCGCGATGCGCGAGATGGGCTCGCCGATGTGGGCGTACCACGAGAACTACGGGGAGCGCGAGGGATACCCCGACTGGGCGGCGAATTCCACGACGCTGCTCATCTCCCCCGACCTCGGCGATTACGCCGTCGTGGACTCGACCGCCGACGGCACCACCAACACCTCGTCCGTGCCGTCGCTGGTGGCCATGCCCGTCGACGGCACCGGGCCGACGATCGTCGCCGTGCACGCCGTCGCGCCGCGGCAGGCGTTCATGGCCGACTGGCGCAGCGACCTGCAGTGGGTGGCCGACCAGTGCGCCGGCGGCGACGTGATCATGGCGGGCGACTTCAACGCGACCGTCGACAACATGGCGCGCCTCGGGACGGATGCCGGCACGCTCGGCGCCTGCCACGACGCCGCCGTGCAGACCGGCACGGGCGCACTCGGCACGTGGTCGACCGAGTGGCCGCGGCTGGTCGGCACCCCGATCGACCACGTCATGGCCACCGACGCCTGGACGCCCGTCGGCTCGGTCGTGCTCGACTCCCTCGACGCGAGCGGCAGCGACCACCGCCCCCTCGTCGTCCAGTTCGAGCCCGCCGCCGGCTGACCCCGCCGGCGCCGCGCCGCGCCCCGTCATCCGTCGCATATTGCGGCATCCGCGGCCCGAAAGCGCGATTCGCGACGGATGAGCACACCGCACCCGCGCTGGCGGCCGCGCCAAGTGGGAGACTGGGAGTATGAGCGAGACGACCCAGGTGAGCGAGACGGCCACGAGCGAGCAGCAGACGGCACCGGCGCCGGCGGAGAACACCAACCGCAAGCAGCCCTTCCCGAAGGGCTTCCTCGAGACGATCTCCACCGGCTGGGCCGAGCGCCCCGACCTCACGCCGCCGCAGCGCGCGCAGGCACCCTTCGCCGCCGCGCGCCGCGACGCCGTCTCGGCCGCCTTCCCCGGCAAGCGCCTCGTGATCCCGGCCGGGTCCTACAAGCAGCGCTCCAACGACACCGACTACCCCTTCCGCGCGCACTCGGCGTTCGCGCACCTCACCGGCTGGGCCAGCGACAGCGTCCCCGATTCGGTGCTCGTGTTCCAGCCGCGCGCGGACGCGGCAGCCGGCCACGACGTCACTCTCTACCTCCGTGAGCGCGCCGACCGCACCACCGCGGAGTTCTACGGCGATGCCACGATCGGCGAGTTCTGGATCGGCCCGCGCCCCGCGCTCGCGGGTGTCGCCGCGGATCTCGGCGTGCCGACGGCGCACATCGACGAGTTCACCGCGACCGAGGGCGACCTCGTCCTCGATGAGGATGCCGACCTCACGCGCTTCGTCTCGGAGTTGCGCCTGACCAAGGACGAGTACGAGATCGAGCAGATGCGCCTGGCCGTCGCGGTCACCGCGCGCGGGTTCGACGACATCGTCGCCGATCTCCCCCGCATCATCGACACCCCCCGCGGTGAGCGGGCCGTGGAGGGCGTCTTCCACCACCGCGCACGCGTCGAGGGCAACGGCGAGGGATACGACACGATCGCCGCGTCGGGGCCGCACGCCTGCTACCTGCACTGGACACGCAACGACGGCGCGGTCGTGCCGGGCGATCTCATCCTCATCGACGCCGGCGTCGAGGTCGACAGCCTCTACACCGCCGACATCACCCGGACCCTGCCCGTCAGCGGCACGTTCACGCCGATCCAGCGGACGATCTACGAGACCGTCCGCGAAGCCGCCGACGCCGCGTTCGCCGCGGCGCGGCCGGGCGTGAAGTTCCGCGAGGTGCACGAGGCGGCCATGCGCGTCATCGCCGGCCGGGTCGCCGAGTGGGGCCTGCTGCCGGTGACCGCCGACGAGGCGCTCGACGCCGACCGCGGCGGGCAGCACCGTCGCTACATGGTGCACGGCACGAGCCACCACCTCGGCATCGACGTCCACGACTGCGCGCAGGCGCGTCGGGAGATGTACTACGACGGCATCCTAGAGCCCGGCATGGTGTTCACGATCGAGCCGGGACTGTACTTCCAGATCGACGACCTCACCGTGCCGGAGGAGTACCGCGGCATCGGCGTGCGGATCGAGGACGACATCCTCATGACCGCGGACGGCCCGGTGAACCTGTCGGCCGACATCCCCCGCACCGCCGACGAGGTCGAGGCCTGGATCGCGCGCCTCGCGCGCTGACCCCGGACGACTCTCACCCGGGCGCAGCACGCCCGGGCGCTTCAGGCGAACCGGGTGCGCAGCCACGGCAGAACGGATGCCGCGACGTCCGCCCCGATGACCTCGGGCGCCCGTCGCGCACCGGCGATCTCGAACGAGTGACCGCCGCCCTCGATCCAGGCGATCGCCGCGTCGGAGCACGCCGCGACGGCCTCCTCCAGTTGCGACACCGGCTGGACGAACGGGTCACGCGTTCCGGTGACGAACAGCTGCGGCGCCGCGACGAGCGGCAGGTGCGACGCGCGCAGCTTCTCGGGCTCGCCCGGCGGATGCAGCGGATAGCCGAGGTACACCAGGCCCGCCGGAGCGATCGCTCCCTCGGCCGCGGCCATCGACGCCATCCGTCCGCCGTAGGACTTGCCGGCGGCGACCAGCGGCGTGCCCGGCACGAGAGCGCCGAGCACGGACGTCGCCGCCCGCCAGGTCGCGACGGCGTGGGCGGCGGGCCCCGGCATCCGTCTGCCCGCCTCGGCGTAGGGGAAGGCGAAGCGCAGCACGGACACGTCGGCTTCTGCCAGCGCACCGGCGACGCCGTCGAGGAAGGGGTGCGCCATGCCGGCTCCCGCGCCGTGCGCGAGCGCGACGGCCGCCCACGGCCGCGCCGCCGGCGTGAACAGCGTCGAGACCGTGACCGGCCCCTTCGGCAG
>JAEYAG010000221.1 GCA_023451265.1 Actinomycetes bacterium
GTGACCAACTCCCGCTCGCCGTCCGGCGCGGCGGCGTCCGCACCGTCCGCCGAGACCGACGTCCCGGACGCCGCGGCCGCCCCGGTCGGGGCCGCCGTCGTGAACGGGGTCGCGCCGCCGGGCTCGCCCGGGGTCGACGTGGCCCAGGCGTCCGTCGCCGGTGCGAGGCCCGCCTCGGCGGGCGTCGAGCTGCGGTGGAAGGTGGCCGTGCCGAACATGAGGTCGGGTCCGAGGCCGTCCGCGTCGATCTCCGCGGCGGTACCGGTCTTGCCGCCCGACTCCCACTGCTTGACGCGGAAGCGGCCGGTGACGATCACGCGTTGCCCCTTCTCCAGGGAGCTCAGCGCGTGCTCGGCGAGCTTGCGGTACGCCGACACGGAGTACCAGTTGGTGTGGACGTCGACCCATTGCCCGTTGTCCAGCCGGCGCTGGGTGGAGGCCAGGCGGAAGCCGACGGCGATGCCGCCGCCGGGCAGTTCCCGGCGCTCCGGGATGGATGCGATGTTGCCGATGACGGTGATGTGGTCGGTCATGTCGGGTTCCTCTCTCTCGTCGGTGCGGACGGTCCGCGCCGGCTCCGGCACCCGAGTGTTCGTGCCCGCCGGGTGCCGGAGCACAGCCAGCATGCGCCGACCGGCCGCGTCGTGGGACGCGCGCGGCGCGATCTGTGGAGGGATCGCGCGATCGCCGAGTTGGGGAGAGGGCGATGACCGCAACTCGGATGTCGGAGCCCCTCCTTAGCGTGTAATCGGGAGGCAACCATGACCACCGTCACTGATATCCCCACCCCCGTCGTCCGCGGCGTCCGCCTGCTGCCGGTCTCGGCACGGCGCTGGCGGGTGCTCGATCGCCGCGGCATCGTGATCGGGCACCTCCGTGCCGACACGGTCGCCGCCGGCATCCGGTTCCGCGCCGAACGCTTCGACCTGGCCGCCGCGCGCATGCGCTCGATCGGGTCGTTCTGGAACGCGCATGAGGCCGTGGAGTGCCTGCGGCACCTGCGCTGATCCGCCGCTGCCCGGGTCAGACGACTGCTTCGAGCAGATCCCTCCCGGACTCCGGTGCGGCGGAACGCACGGTGGGCCAGACACGCGCCAGCACCGTCACGGCGCGACGCAGCTCCGCCGCCGGCGCGGTAAAGGGAACACGCAGGTGGCGATCGTGCACCGAGTCGACGCCGAACCGCGAGCCGGCCGACAGATACACGCCCTGCTCGCGCGCCGACAGCACGAGCCCGGAGCTCAGCGGCGCGTCGAGCTCGACCCAGAGCGCGACGCCACCGGCGACCTCGGGGACACGCCAGGCCGGCAGTTGCGACGAGAGCGCCGCGGTCAGCGTGTCGCGGCCCTGTCGCAGCAGCGCCGAACGCTGCTGCAGGATCTCCGGCATGCGACCCAGGAGCCGCGCTGCGACGGCCTGCTCGAACTCCGGCGTGCCGAGGTCGCGGGAGGGGCGTGCGGCGACCAGGCGCTGGACGAGCTCCTCATCGGCGCGGATCCAACCCACCCGCAGGCCGCCCCACACGGTCTTGCCGAGCGAACCGACGCGCACGACGTCGTCGGCGACGAAGGCCGGTGCGGCCGGAGCGTCGATGGCGAGTTCCCCCGTCGTCTCGTCGATCACGAGGCACGTGCCGGCCCGTCGGCTTGCGTCGGCGACAGCCGACTCCTCCTCCGCCGTCATCGTGCGCCCCGTCGGGTTCTGGAACCGGGGCATCAGGTACGCCAGCGCCGGCGTCGTGCGGGCGAATGCCTGGGTCGCGCGGTCGAGGTCCCAGCCCGCCGACGTGGTGACCGGTACGCCCACCAGCCGCGCTCCCGTGGCGCGGAGCGCTTCGGCGGCGTGCGGGTAGGTCGGCGTCTCGATCAGGGCGCGGTCCCCGCGGCGCAGGAGGGTCTCGGCGAGCAGCCGGATCGCTGCCTGCGCGCCGGAGGTCACCATGATGTGCTCGGCGCCGGTGGGCACGCCGAGCGCGGTGTAGCGCTCCGCGATGGCGGTCCGCAGCGGCAGGGAACCCCGGATGTCGTAGCCGGCGCGGCCGACGAGCGTCGCGGCATCCATCGCCACCTCGCTCATCACTCCCGCCAGGCCCGGCCACGCCGCGGGACTGGCCTGCTGCAGATCGATCGCGTCCTCGGCCACACTGACCCGGCCAGGCTCCCGCTGCGGTCGCGGCAGCGTTACGCTGCCGGATCCACGCAGACTCTGGATGTGTCCGCTGTCGCGGAGACTGCGGTAGGCGGTGGCGACCGTCGTCCGACTGAGCCCCAGCACCGCGGCGAGTTCGCGCTCGGCCGGCAGCAGGGTGCGCACCGCGAGGCGATTGTCGAGGCAGAGCAGGCGGATGCCGTCCGCCAGCGCCTCGTAGGCGGGTTCGCGCGTGCGCCAGCCGCCGAGCGCGGCGGCCAGGGCGCGTGCGCTGATGCGGGAGTCCATCCGGCCACGATAGTGGAATTGGACTGGAGCGCGCATGCCAATCATGCGGTGAAATGGGAGCATGACGATGCGGATCTCCCAATTGCTGATCGGGCTGGTGCTCTACGGCGCCGGCTGCGCGGTCATGGTGCGCGCGGGCATCGGACTGGATCCGTGGACGGTGTTCGCGCAGGGCCTGTCGCTGCAGACCGGCATCGGCATCGGGTGGATCACCAACATCGTCGGATTCCTCGTGTTGCTGCTGTGGATCCCGCTGCGTCAGCGGCCCGGCGTCGGCACGGTGGCGAACATCCTGCTCGTCGGGACGAGCATGCAGGCGACGCTCGCCGTCGTCCCGCCGATCAGCGGGTTCGTCTGGGAACTGCTGGTGGTCGTCGGCGGCATGGTGATGGTCGCCGTCGCCTCGGGGCTCTACATCGGGGCACGCTTCGGGCCGGGCCCGCGCGACGGCCTCATGACCGGTCTGCACGCCCGGTGGGGCTGGCCGATCTGGGCCTGCCGGCTCGGCGTGGAAGCCACCGTGCTCATCGCCGGCTGGCTGCTCGGCGGCACCGTGGGACTCGGCACGGTCCTCTTCGCCGCGGCGATCGGGCCGCTCGTGCACCTCGCGCTGCCGCTGTTCGACCGCCGCGGCGCGCGGCGAGCCCCGCACCGCGAGCCGGATGCCGAGCCCGTCGCGGCCTGACGCACGGGCGGACGAGGCGACGCGCGCCGCCCTGACGAGTCAGTGCTCGCGGAACTGGGGCCAGTCCGATCCCGGCGGAAGGTGACCGTGCAGGGCGTTCTTCGCGATATCCATCGTGGGGTAGGTGCCGATGCTCTCGGAGGCGCCGGCGACCGTCGAGGTGTATCCCTCGTCGGTCTTGCGGACGGTGCCGACGACGTTGCCTTCGGCCCCATACGCGACCCAGAGCGTGGACGATGCGGTGCTCATGTCGAGATTCCTTTCGTCCCTGCCGACGCTACGCCTTCGACCGCGTGCGCACCAGCATCCGTGCCCTTTCGCCGTGCGCCTCGCGCCGCCGAGACGCTACGGTAGAGAGGTCCTTCACCCTCCATAGCTCAGTGGACAGAGCGAGCGGTTTCTACCCGCCAGGTCGGGGGTTCGAATCCTCCTGGAGGGACTTTCCCGCCCCACCCGCGGCGCGGGGCGGCGCTCACGCAGATCGGTGCGTCGGACCCGCTCGTTAGGATGAGGGACATGGTGCACGCCGCGGAGAACGACCGTCTCGTCTGGATCGATTGCGAGATGACGGGGCTCGATCTCGCGGTCGACGAACTGGTCGAGATCGCGATCGTGGTCACCGACTTCGATTTGAACGTGCTCGACCCCGGCTTCCAGATCGTCATCAAGCCCGACCCTTCGGCGCTCGCGCACATGAACGACTTCGTCACGAAGATGCACGAGACCTCGGGCCTGCTCGCCGAGATCCCCTACGGCGTGAGTCTCGCCGAGGCGGAGTTCGAGGCGCTCGAGTACATCCAGCGCTTCGTCCCGGAGGGCAAGGCGCCGCTGGCGGGCAACACGATCGGCACCGACAGGATGTTCCTCGCCAAGTACATGCCGCGGGTCGATCGGTGGCTGCACTACCGCAACGTGGACGTGTCGAGCGTCAAGGAGCTGTCTCGCCGCTGGTACCCGCGCGCGTACTTCAACGCCCCCGCGAAAGACGGCGGACACCGCGCCCTCGCCGACATCCGCGAGTCGATCCGGGAGCTCGCCTACTACCGCGAGACCGTGTTCGTCGCCGCTCCCGGGCCCACCAGCGACGCGGCGCGCGACGCCGCCGCATCGGCCGTGTCATCGTATGCCCCGGGACTGTAATACAATCGTGTGGTTGCCCGGGAACGGGCACATGGTGGCTATAGCTCAGTTGGTAGAGCACCGCGTTGTGGTCGCGGGGGTCGCGGGTTCAAGCCCCGTTAGCCACCCCACTTCCTCCCCGGTTCGGAGGTCCGCATGATCCAGATGGATGCCGACGCGTTCGGCGATCTGGTGGAAGACGAGCTGGATCTCCTTCCGGACGACATGGTCGGCGGCCTCGACAACGTCGTGTTCGTCGTCGAGGACCGGCCCGAAGACGGCTCCCTCGATCTCCTCGGCCTCTACGACGGCCTCGCCCTCACCGAGCGAGACCGTTACGGGGTCGGCGAGCTCCCCGACCGCATCATCGTGTACCGCGAGCCGCATCTGCACGCCTGTGAGACGCTCGCCGAGCTGCGCGACGAGGTCCACACGACGCTCGTGCACGAGATCGCGCACTTCTACGGCATCGACGACGATCGCCTCCACGAACTGGGCTGGGCATGACCCTCCCCCTCGAAGACGTCCGCCTGGACGAGGACAGGGCGGCCGACTCGCTCTGGCAGACGGTCGTCTGGAACGATCCGGTGAACCTCATGACCTATGTGGTGCACGTCTTCCGCACCTATTTCGGGTACTCGCCCGAACGCGCGCAGCGCCTCATGCTCGCGGTACACCACGAAGGTCACGCCGTCGTCGCGGAGGGGGCTCGGGAGCAGATGGAGCTTCACGTGCAGGCCATGCACGATTACGGCCTGTGGGCCACCGTCCGGAAGGGACCGCAATGACGGGCCGCACCGTGCTGATGGAGATCTCGCTCCTCGAGGCCGCGCACCTGACCGATCTCGTCGCGCAGTTCGCCGAACTCCTCGACACCACCCTCGACACGGATCCGCGCAGCGACCCCGCCCTGGCCCGCCTGGTGCCGGACGCGTACGCCGACGACGCCACCGCGTCCGGGGAGTTCCGGCGCCTGACGCAGGACGATCTCCTCGACCGCCGTCGCGCCGACGTCGCGACCGTGACGACGAGCCTGCTGCGCGACGGCCGCACGCTGCGTCCCGACGCGCTGGACCGCGTGGACGCCGACACGGCGATGGTGATCGAGCTCGACGACGCTGCGGCGTCGGCGTGGCTGCGCACGCTCGCCTCGCTGCGCCTGGTGCTCGCATCGCGCCTCGGCATCTCCTCCGAGGACGACCACGACGCCGACGATCCGCGCTTCGGGGTGTACGACTGGCTCGGCTACCGTCTCGAGGGGCTGCTGCAGGCGCTCGAAAGCTGAGGGGCTCCTACGGGATCTCCGCCACGAGCGTCGCCCACCGGCTCGGATGGTCGAGCGCGAGGTGCGTCTCCTCCTGCGCCGCCCAGCGCTCCCAGTGCGGTCGGTAGGTGTCGCCGTCGCGGCGCAGCGCCCGCTCGCGGCGCGAGGCGGCGGGCGACTCCAGCCAGATGCGCACATCGGCCAGGGCCGCGGATCCCGGGGTCAGCACCCCGGATCCCTCCACGATGAGCCCGGTGTCCGGCGCCACGGCATCCGACTCGCCCTGCCGCTGCGCCGCCCAGTCCCAGCGGCGCCACCGCGCCGTGCGTCCGGCGCGATGCGGCACGAGGATCTCGTCCCGCGCGGTGTCCGCTCCCTGCGCGAGACCGTTCCACCCGGGGTAGATGTCGTCCAGGGCCACCACGCGCAACGAGCCGCTCCAGTGCGCGGCGATCAGTGCTGCCAGAGTGGTCTTGCCCGACCCGGAGCGCCCGTCGATGAGGACGACCGGTGCGGTCGCCGACGGGGGCACCGCGCTCACCTGCGCCAGCGCGGCCGTGGCCGCGTCGCGCAGCGCCGTCGCGACCGGATCGTCAGCGCTTGAGGGCACGGATGACGCGGCTGAGCGCGCGGCCGGCGACCCACACGAACGGGATCCCCACGGCCACCAGCGACACCAGGTTCGGCTCGAAGCGCAGGTCGTCGCACTTGCGGATGTAGGCGCCGAGGGGCACGGCGAATCCGCCACCACCGCCGCCGCTGCCGCGGTCCTCGTCCTCACCGGCGCCGAAGCCCGACCAGGAGAGGGCGACGGGAACCAGTCGGATGCCGTCGACGTCCTGCTGTTCGCCGTAGACGCTGTTGACGCCGAGGGACGCGGTCTGCTTGCCGAGTTCGAGTGCGAGGTTGGGCATGCCTCCACCGTAGTCCGCCGCGTCGCCGCCGGATAGGCGGGGGCGGCGGCCGACTCACTCGGTGTGCGGCAGGCGCGGGTTGGCGGGAAGCGCGTTCACATCGCGCCGCGGGCCGAGGACACTGGCCCGGGTGACCGCTCCCCCGCCGAAGCGCTCGCGGGCATCGTCGAGCGCCGCATCCACGCGTCGCCACTCGGCGTCGTCATCCCAGAGCGGCATGAGCCCGCCGCCGGCGTGCTGCAGCTTCTCCGCACGAACGCCGATGAGGCGCACGGGCTGCGTGAGCTGCAGCCCCTCGAACAGGCCGATCGCGACGTCGCCGATGCGCTGCCCGACGTCGGTCGGCTCGGGAAGGCTCGAGGCGCGGCTCAGCGTCGTGAAGTCCGCGTACCGCAGCTTCAGCGCGATCGTTCGGGCCCGGAACCCGCCGTCCCGCAGCCGCGCGGCGACGCGGTCGGACAGTCGCCGCAGTTCGCTGCGGAGCACCGCCGGGTCGGCGATGTCGTGCAGGAAGGTCTCCTCGTGGCCGATGCTCTTCTCGACCCGGTCGGTCTCCACGCTGCGCGGATCCACGCCGTGCGCCAGCTGCCACACCCGCTCACCGCCGGCGGAGCCGAGGGCGCGCTCGATGACGCTGCGAGGCGAGGCGAGGATGTCGGCGACGAGACGGATGCCGCGGTTCTCCAGCGACTCCGCCGCTTTCGGCCCGACGCCCCACAGGGCGGATACCGGCAGCGCGGCCAGGAACGAGGCCGTGTCGGGCTCGCTGACGATCAGCATCCCGTCGGGCTTGGCGCGGGTGGAGGCGATCTTCGCGACGTGCTTGGTGGCGGCGACGCCGACGCTGCAGACGAGCCCGGTCTCTGCCTTGACTCTCGCCCGCAGCATCCGCGCGATCTGTCCCGGCGTCCCCCAGAGCCGGCGCGCGCCGGAGACATCGAGGAAGGCTTCGTCGATCGACAGCGGCTCGACGAGCGGCGTGATGTCGTGGAAGATGCCCATCACCTGCCGGGAGAGGGCCGCGTAGCGCTCGAAGTGCGGCACGACGACCGTGGCGTGCGGGCACAGCCGCAGCGCGACCTGGACGGACATCGCCGAACGCACCCCGTAGCGGCGCGCCTCGTACGAGGCGCTGGAGACGACGCCGCGCCCCTCCATGCCGCCGACGATGACGGGCTTGCCGGCGAGGCTCGGATCGTCGAGCACCTCGACCGACGCGTAGAACGCATCCATGTCGACGTGCAGGATGCGGGTGCCGGTGTCGTCGGCATCGTCGGGCGAGACCATCCGCCCGCTGCCGTCTCCTCGCCCCATGCCTCCATCCTCCCCCGACCCGCCGACACCGGCGCGCCTCTCGCGGGGAGCGAGCCGGTCAGCCGGCGGCGCGCTCGAGGACGAGTTCGCGGACGCGGGCGGCGTCGGCCTGGCCGCGCATCGCCTTCATGACCGCGCCGATGACGGCGCCGGCGGCCTGCACCTTGCCGTCGCGGATCTTCGCCAGCACATCGGGCTGGGCCGCGAGGGCCTCGTCGATCGCGGCGATGAGCGCCCCGTCGTCGGAGACGACCGCGAGTCCACGGGCGTCGACGACCTCCTGCGGCGTGCCCTCGCCGGCGATGACGCCCTCGAGCACCTGGCGCGCGAGCTTGTCGGTGAGCGTCCCCGCGTCGACGAGCTGCTGCAAGGCGGCGACGGATGCCGGCGCGACGAGCGAACTCGCCTCGACGCCCTCCGCGTTCGCGACGCGAGTGATCTCACCCGTCCACCACTTGCGGGCGGCGGCGGGCGACGCGCCGGCGGCGACCGTCGCCTCGATCTCGGCGAGGAGTCCGCCGTTGACGACGTCCTGGAACTCCAGGTCGGTGAAACCCCAGTCCGCCTTCAGCCGGCGCCGGCGCACGGCCGGCGGCTCGGGCAGCGCGGCCCGCAGGCTCTCGATGAGCTCGGCCGACGGCGCGACCGGCAGCAGGTCGGGCTCGGGGAAGTAGCGGTAATCGTCGGCATCCGACTTCGGCCGACCCGGCGACGTCGTCCCGGTGTCCTCATGCCAGTGCCGGGTCTCCTGCGTGATGGTGCCGCCGTCGGCGAGGATCGCGGCCTGCCGCTGGATCTCGTACCGCACCGCCCGCTCGACCGATCGCATCGAGTTGACGTTCTTGGTCTCGGTGCGGGTGCCGAGCTTCTCCTGGCCACGCGGCCGCAACGACACGTTGGCGTCGCAGCGCAGGTTGCCGCGCTCCATGCGCGCCTCGGAGATGCCGAGTCCGATGACAATGTCGCGGATCGCCCGCGCGTACGCGGCCGCCAGCTCCGGAGCGCGGTGCTCGGCGCCGAAGATCGGCTTCGTGACGATCTCGACGAGCGGCACGCCGGCGCGGTTGTAGTCGACGAGCGAGTACTCGGCGCCCTGGATGCGGCCGGTGGCGCCGCCGACGTGCGTCAGCTTGCCGGCATCCTCCTCCATGTGCGCACGCTCGATCGGCACCTCGAAGATCGTGCCGTCGGCGAGCTCCACCTGGACCTGACCCTCGAACGCGATCGGCTCGTCGTACTGGCTGATCTGGTAGTTCTTGCCGAGGTCGGGGTAGAAGTAGTTCTTCCGCGCAAAGCGGCTCGACGGCGCGATCGAGCAGCCGAGCGCGAGGCCCAGCGAGATCGAGTAGCGCACGGCCGTCTCGTTGACGACCGGCAGCGAGCCCGGAAGGCCCATGTCGACGGGGGCGACGAGCGTGTTCGGCGCGGCGCCGTGGTTGCGCTCATTCGCGGGGTTGCCCGCGGGCGAGAACATCTTGGTCTCGGTGTTGAGCTCGACGTGCACCTCGAAGCCGAGGACCGGCTCGAACAGCTCGAGGGCCTTGTCGAAGTCCATCAGTGCGGCCTTGGCCATCAGCGGTTCCCTCCCAGGGCAGGTGCGCGGTCCAGCAGCGGACCGCCCCACGAGTCGATGAGCAGCGCCTCGAGCGCGGCGCCCACGCGGTACAGCCGTGCGTCCTCCCGGGCCGGGGCGACGAATTGGATGCCGACGGGCAGCCCGTCCTCCGCGGCGAGGCCCGACGGGATCGAGATCCCCGGGACCCCGGCGAGGTTCACCGGGATCGTCGTCACGTCATTGAGGTACATCTGGATCGGGTCGTCGATCTTCTCCCCCAGCCGGAACGCGGTCGTGGGAGCGGACGGCGTCGCGATGACGTCCACCTGCGCGAACGCCTCGTCGAAGTCGCGCTGGATGAGCGTGCGGACCTTCTGAGCGCTGCCGTAATAGGCGTCGTAGTACCCGGCCGACAGCGCGTAGGTGCCGAGGATGATGCGGCGCTTCACCTCGTCGCCGAAGCCGACGTCGCGCGAGCGCGCCATGACGTCCTCGACGGTGCCGCCGGGCACGTCGACACGCAAGCCGAAGCGCACCGAGTCGAACTTCGCGAGGTTGCTCGACGCCTCGGCGGGGAGGATCAGGTAGTACGCCGCGACGCCGTACTCGAAGTGCGGTGCGCTGATCTCGACGATCTCGGCACCCTGGGCTTCGAGGAGGGCGAGCGACTCACGGAAGGATGCCGCGACCCCGTCCTGGAAGCCCGAGTCGGGCAGTTCGCGGATGACCCCGACCTTGAGGCCCTTCAGCACCTCGCCGGTCGCGCCCTCGCGGGCGGCGGCGGCGAACGACGGCCACGCGTCGGCGAGAGAGGTCGCATCGTGCGGGTCGTGGCCGGCGATGACGTCGTGCAGCAGCGCCGAGTCGAGCACGGTGCGCGACACCGGGCCGACCTGGTCGAGCGACGACGCCAGCGCGATCGCGCCGTAGCGGCTGACGCCGCCGTAGGTCGGCTTCACGCCGACCGTTCCGGTGACGTGGGCGGGCTGGCGGATCGACCCGCCGGTGTCCGACCCGAGCGCGATGGGCGCCTCGAACGCGGCGACGGCCGCGGCGGATCCGCCGCCCGACCCGCCGGGAATGCGGTCGAGGTTCCACGGGTTGCGGGTCGGGCCGTACGCGGAGTGCTCCGTCGAGGACCCCATGGCGAACTCGTCCATGTTGGTCTTGCCGAGCGGCACGAGGCCGGCGGCGCGCGAGCGCGCGACGACGGTGGCGTCGTAGGGCGACATGAAGCCTTCGAGGATCTTCGACCCGCTCGTGGAGGGCATGTCGGTCGTGACCAGCACGTCCTTGATCGCGAGCGGGACCCCCGCGAGCTCGCCGAGCGACTCGCCGGCGGCGCGGCGCCGGTCGATGTCGGCGGCGACGTCGAGCGCGTGGTCGCTGACGTGCAGGTAGGCGTGCACGTCGCCGTCGACGGCGGCGATGCGGTCGAGGTGGGCCTGCGTCGCCTCGACGCTGGACACCTCGCCGGCGGCGAGCTTCGTCGCGAGGTCGGCGGCGCTCAGGCGCGTGAGATCGGTCACTGCTCCTCCCCGAGGATCGCGGTCACCCGGAAGCGATTGTCCGCGGCATCCGGAGCGTTCTGCAGCACCTGCTCTACGGTCAGCATGTCGCCGACGACGTCGGGACGGAAGACGTTCTCCAGCGGAATCGGGTGGCTCGTCGCGGGCACGGCGGGGGTCGCGACCTCCGACACTTTCGCGATGTTGTCGACGATGACGGAGAGCTGCCCGGTCAGGCGCTGCACCTCGTCGTCGTCGAGCTGAATCCGGGCCAGCACGCCGAGATGGCGCACGAGTTCAGGGGTGATTTCAGACACCCGTCGATTCTAGACGGGCGCGGTCGGGACTCCGCGGCGGCGATGCGCCCTAGGCTGAGCGCGTGACGACGTACGACCCGCCTCGCCCCTGGATCGCCAGCTACGCGGAAGGCGTCCCCGCCGATCTCGATCCTGTGTCCGGTTCGCTGCTGGACATCGTCGCGGCCTCGGCCCGCGACTACCCCGACGCCCCTGCCCTGCAGTTCTTCGGGCGTGAGACGACGTATCGCCAGTTGACGGATGCCGTCGAGCACGCCGCGGCGGGACTGCGCGCCCTCGGCGTGGGCAAAGGCGACACCGTCGCGATCGTCCTCCCCAACTGCCCCCAGCACATCGTCGCGTTCTACGCGATCCTGCGGCTCGGCGCCATCGCCGTCGAGCACAACCCGCTCTACACGCCGCGGGAGCTGCGCAAGCAGTTCGAGGACCACGGCGCGAAGACGGCGATCGTGTGGAGCAAGGTCGTCGCCACCGTGCAGGAGTTCCCCGCCGATCTCGCCGTGACGAACCTGATCTCGGTCGACGTCACGAGGGCGATGCCGTTCTCGCTCCGCGTCGCGCTCCGGCTTCCCGTCGCGAAGGCTCGTGAGTCGCGGGATGCCCTGACGACGCGCACGAGCGGTGCTATCGCGTGGGAGAAGCTGCTGCAGGCGCCGGCGCTGCCGGCATCCTTCCCGGGACCGGCGACCGACGACATCGCGATCATCCAGTACACGAGCGGCACGACCGGCACTCCCAAGGGCGCCGTGCTGACGCACCGCAACCTGCTGTCCAACGCCCGGCAGGCCCAGGCGTGGGTGCCGCAGATCCAGCGCGGCAAGGGATGCGTCGTCTATGCCGTGCTGCCGATGTTCCACGCGTACGGGCTCACACTCTGCCTCACGTTCGCGATGTCGATGGGGGCGCGGCTGGTGCTGTTCCCCCGGTTCGAACCCGCCATGGTGCTCGAGGTCACGAAGAAGCACCCGGCGACCTTCCTGCCGCTCGTCCCGCCCATCGCCGACCGGCTGCTGAAGGCGGCCCAGGCCGAGGGCGTCTCGCTCGCCGGCACCGAGGTCGCGATCTCCGGCGCGATGGCGCTGCCCCACGAACTGGTCGTGCCCTTCGAGAAGGCGACCGGCGGCTACCTCGTCGAGGGCTATGGCCTGTCGGAGTGCTCCCCCGTGCTCATGGCGAACCCCGTCGCCGAGCACCGCAAGCCCGGCACCGTGGGCCTGCCGCTGCCGGGCACGGAGTGCCGCGTCGTCGACCCCGACGACCCCACGCGGGACGTCCCGGCGGGTGAGCGTGGCGAACTCGTCGTGCGCGGACCGCAGGTCTTTCAGGGCTACTACGGCAAGCCGGAGGCGACGCAGGAGGTCCTCGTCGGCGGCTGGTTCCGCACCGGCGACATCGTGCAGATCGACGAGGACGGCTTCGTCCGCATCGTCGACCGCATCAAGGAGCTCATCATCACCGGCGGGTTCAACGTCGCCCCGACCGAGGTGGAGAACGCGCTGCGCCAGCACCCGGACGTCGTCGACGCCGCCGTGGTGGGGTTGCCGAGCGAGCACTCCGGCGAGGAGGTGGTCGCGGCCATCGTGGTGGCCTCCGAGGCGAAGGATGCCGACGTCGAGGCGATCCGGGAGTACGCGCGCAGCATCCTCACGCCGTACAAGGTGCCGCGGCGACTGTTCATCGTCGACGAGTTGCCGACCTCGCTGATCGGCAAGGTGCTGCGTCGTCAGGTGCGCGAGTCGCTGCTTCGGCTCACCCAGCCGCCGGAGTGATCACCCCGCGTCGGGGTCGAGCGCGTCGAGCGCGGCGGGACCCTGTTCGACGAGGATGCGGAACTGCGCGGCATCGATGATGCGGATGCCGAGCTCTTCCGCCTTGCCGAGCTTGGAGCCCGCGCCGGGACCGGCGGCGACGAAGTCGGTCTTCTTCGAGACGCTGGAGGCCGCCTTGCCGCCGGCGGCGATGATCGCCTCCTGCGCGCCCTCTCGTGTGTAGCCCTCGAGCGAGCCGGTCGCGACGACGGTGACGCCCTCCAGCACGCCGCCCGCGGCGACGGCCGCGCCGGGACCGGGGTGCCCGGGGATCTCGAGCCGCGCGCCCGCGGCTTCCCAGCGCTCGACGATCTCGCGGTGCCAGTCGACCTCGAACCAGTCGAGCAGCGAATCGGCGATGATCCCGCCGACGCCCTCGACGGCGGCGAGCTCGTCGCGGCTCGCGGCGCGGATCGCCGCCATGGAGCCGAACCACTGTGCCAGCGCGCGTGCCGCGACAGGGCCGACGTGACGGATGCTGAGGGCCACGAGGAACCGCCACAGGTCCTTCGTCTTGGCCTTCTCGAGCTCCTCGATGAGGGTCAGTGCCTGCGCGGACGGCTGCGGGCCGGTGAGACCCTCCTTCTTCTCCGCCGCGGACGGCTGACGGCGGAACGGGGCGCGGGTGACGGGCTCGCCGCTCTGCTCGTCGAGCTTGGGCTCGCCCGTCTCGGCGTCGCGCACGACGACCTCGATCGGGACGAGCTCGTCGAGCGTCAGCTCGAACAGGCCCGCCTCGGTGCGCAGCGGCGGCTCGGCCGGGATCGTCGGCTGGGTGAGGGCGGCGGCCGTGACTTCGCCGAGCGCCTCGATGTCGAGGGCCCCGCGCGAGCCGATGTGCTCGACGCGACCGCGCACCTGCGCGGGGCAGGCGCGGGTGTTGGGACAGCGCAGATCGATGTCGCCCTCCTTGGCGGGCGCGAGCGTCGCGCCGCATTCGGGGCACTGCGTCGGCATGACGAATGCGCGCTCGCTGCCGTCGCGCAGCTCGACGACCGGGCCGAGCACTTCGGGGATGACATCGCCGGCCTTGCGCAGCACGACGGTGTCGCCGATCAGCACGCCCTTCGCGACGACGACCTCCTGATTGTGCAGGGTCGCCTGTCGCACGACGGATCCGGCGACGCGCGCCGGCGCCATCACCGCGAACGGGGTCGCACGGCCGGTGCGCCCGACCGACACGACGATGTCGAGCAGCTTCGTGTTGACCTGCTCCGGCGGGTACTTGTACGCGATCGCCCAGCGCGGCGCGCGACTGGTCGCGCCGAGCTCATCGTGCAGGGCGAGCTCGTCGACCTTCACGACGACCCCGTCGATCTCGTGCTCGACGTCGTGCCGGTGCTCACCGTAGTGCGCGACGAACGCGAGCACGCCGTCGATGTCGTCCGCCGTGCGGAAGTACGGGCTCGTCGGCAGCCCCCAGCCCGCCAGCAGGCCGTACACCTCGCTCTGCGACTGCACCGGCGGTGCGGGCCAGGCGCCGATGCCGTGCACGAACAGGCGCAGCGAGTCGAGGCGCGCGCGTCCGGCCTCGAGCTCCATGCCGCTCTTCTTGTCGAGCTGCTGGCGCAGCCCGCCGCTCGCGGCGTTGCGTGGATTGGCGAACGCGGGAAAGCGTCGTGCGGCGCTGCGGGTGAGCTTCTCCTCGTCGAGCCCGCGGGCGAGCCCGTCGGCGATGACGCGCTCGCGCAGCCGGGCCTGCAGCGTGTTCAGTTCATCGAATGCCGCGACGGGAATATAGACCTCGCCGCGCACCTCGACGAGGGGCGGGTGATCGCTCCCGGACAGTCGCGCGGGGATGCCGGCGACCTGCACCGCGTTGACCGTGACGTCCTCGCCGACGCGCCCGTCGCCGCGCGTCGCCGCCGACACCAGCACGCCGTGCTCGTAGCGAAGGTTGATCGCGAGCCCGTCGATCTTGAGCTCAAGCAGCCAGCGGACCGCGCGCCCCGCTGCGCCCTGCGTCTTGACGCACCAGTCCCGCAGCTCGTCGGCGCTGAAGACGTTGTCGAGGCTCAGCATCCGCTCGGCGTGCTCGACGGGTGCGAACATCGACGACTGCGCGGCGCCCACCGACAGCGTCGGCGAATCCTGACCCTGTACCTCCGGGTACGTGCGCTCGATCGCCTCGAGCGCCCGCATCCACCCGTCGTAGGTGGCGTCGTCGACGATCTCCGCGTCGCGGCCGTAGTACGCCTCGCGCGCACCGACGATCAGGTCGATGAGCCGGTCGGACTCGGCCCGGGCCTCGTCGAGAGTCGCGGGAACCTCGTCTGCAGCATCCGTCACACCGAGAGTCTAGGAGGGGTCTCCGACACCGGACGGGCGCTTGCGCACGGACGCGTGATGCGCTTAGGCGGGCACCGGCACGGCGGAAACCGTCCGGTCGATCGTGAACTGCCCGATCACCCGGGTCCCGTCGTAGAGCACCGCCGTCTGGCCCGGCGCGACACCGTCGAAGGGCACCACCGGCGTCACCGTGAGCGCACCCTCGACGAAGGCGGCGCGTGCCGGCACCGGCTCGGCATGGGCGCGGATCTGCACGTCGCAGTCGAAGGCGTCGGATGCCGGGGCGCGCCCCGCCCAGGTGTACCGCTCCCCCGCGATCTCGGCGGTCGCCAGCGCCTCCTTCGGGCCGACGACGACGGTGTTCGAGACCGGCCGCACCTCGAGGACGAACCGCGGTTTGCCGTCCGCCGCCGGCACGCCCAGCTTCAGTCCGCGCCGCTGGCCGACCGTGTACGCGTGCGCGCCCTCATGGCTGCCGACGACCGCTCCGGAGCGGTCGACGATCTCGCCGGTCTGCGCGCCGACTTTGTCGGCGAGCCAGCCGCGGGTGTCGCCGTCGGGGATGAAGCAGATGTCGTGGCTGTCGGGCTTCTGTGCGACCGTCAGGCCGCGCTCCGCCGCCTCGGCGCGCACGATCGCCTTCGAGGGCGTCGCCCCCAGCGGGAAGTACGTGTGGGCGAGCTGCTGCGCCGTCAGCACGCCGAGCACGTAGGACTGGTCCTTGGCTTCGTCGCTCGCGCGGTGCAACTCGCGGCCGTCCGGCCCGTCGACGAGCGTCGCGTAGTGCCCGGTGCAGACGGCGTCGAAGCCGAGTTCGATCGCGCGCTCCAGGAGCGCGGCGAACTTGATCTTCTCGTTGCAGCGCATGCAGGGGTTCGGTGTGCGCCCCGCCTGGTACTCCGCGACGAAGTCGTCGATGACGTCGTCGCGGAACCGTTCGGAGAAGTCCCAGACGTAGAACGGGATGCCGAGGCGGTCCGCCGCGCGGCGGGCGTCCATCGCGTCCTCGATCGTGCAGCAGCCGCGGCTGCCGGTGCGCAGGGTCCCGCCGGCCCGTGAGAGCGCGAGGTGCACGCCGACGACGTCGTGCCCCGCCTCGACGGCTCGGGCGGCCGCGACGGCGGAGTCGACACCGCCGCTCATGGCCGCCAGGATCCGCATGCTCTCCAGTCTACGAGCGCGACGCGGAACGGACTCCGGATGCCCGGGCATAGGCCTCGGGGATGGCCGCGAGGACGGCGTCGACGTCGGCGGCCGTCGAGGTGCGGCCGAGGGTGAAGCGCAGCACCGAGCGCGCGGCCCGCTCGTCGCGGCCGAGCGCCATCACGACGTGCGACGGCTCGGCCACTCCCGCCTGGCACGCCGACCCCGTCGACACCGAGATGTCGGCCTGGTCGAGCAGGAACAGCAGCGACTCCCCCGCCGCCCCCGGAAACAGCATGTGCACGTTTCCGGGCACGCGCGTCACGGGGTCACCCAGCAGTTCGGCCGTGGGAACGGCCGAACGGATGCCGGCGGCCAGACGCTCCGCGAGGACGGTCAGGCGCGCCGCCTCGGTTTCGCGCTCGGCTTCGGCTTCGGTGAGTGCGGCGGCGAGGGCGGCCGCCCCCGCGACATCCGGTGTCCCCGACCGCAGGGCCCGCTGCTGGCCGCCGCCGTGCAGCGTCGGGACCAGGGTCGCGTGCCGCGACACGATGAGCGCGCCGGTGCCGACGGGGGCGCCGAACTTGTGTCCGGACAGGCTCAGGGCGACGAGGCCCGTGTTCCCCGTTCCCGGGCCCCGCCAGCGCGCGAAGTCCACCGGCAGGTGCCCGACGGCGCCGACGGCGTCGAGGTGCAGCGGCACGTCGGCGGCGGCCGCCGCGGTGGCCAGGGCCCCGGCATCCTGCACCGTGCCGACCTCGTTGTTGACCACGAGCGCGGTCGCCAGAGCGGCCCCGGGCAGCGCCGCTGCGAACGTATCGACGTCGATCCGGCCCCACGCGTCGAGCCGGACCGGTCGCACCTGCGCACCCTGCGTCTGGAGCCACGCCGCGGTGTCGAGCGTGGCGTGGTGCTCGCCGTCCGGCAGCACGATCGCCGCCGCGGCCTGCGGCCGCGCCCACCACAATCCCTTGAGGGCGAGATTGACCGACTCGGTCCCCCCGGAGGTGAGCACGACCTCGATCGGCTCGCACCCCAGCACCGCGGCGACCTGCTCGCGCGACTCCTCCAGCAGCCGGCGCACCGCCTGACCGGAGCCGTGCACCGACGAGGCGTTGCCCGCAAGCGCGGAGGCGGCGACCCATGCGTCGCGGGCGACCTCGCGCAGCGGTGCGGAGGCGGCGTGGTCGAGGTAGATCGTCATGACGCTCCCCCGCTGCTCACGCGGTCGGCTCACCGCGTTACTACTGTAGAGCGCATGGTCAGCCCGCACCCGACGAGCACCGCATCCCTCGGCACGCCCGCGGCGACGGGCGACGCCCCGCCGATCCCCGCGTTCCTCGACGCGGCCTACGACGATCTCGGCGTCACCCTCGGCGCCGAGGGCGCGACGCTGCGCGTCTGGTCGGAGGGCGCGACGAGCGTCGAGCTGGTGATCTTCGACGCCGTCGACCTCGACTGGATCACCGCGACGCTGCCGCTGGCGCCCGTCGGCGAGGACGTCTGGGAGGTGCGCACCGCCGAGCTGCGAGTCGGCACCCGGTACGCGCTGCGGGTGGACGGTCCGGCGGGCGCCGGCCACATGTTCAATCCGTCGAGTCTGCTCATCGACCCCTACGCCCGCGGGCTCGTGCCGGTGCGTCTCGGCGAATGGCGCTCGGTCGTCGTCGACGACGCATTCGACTGGCAGGGAGTGGCTCCGCCCCGCACACCGCTGGATCGCACCGTCGTGTACGAGGCCCACGTCACCGGGCTCACCAAGCGGCACCCGGACATCCCCCCGGCGCTGCACGGCACGTACGCCGGGCTCGGGCACCCCGCCATGATCGAGCATCTGCAGCGACTGGGCATCACCGCGGTCGAGCTCCTGCCGATCCATGCGTTCGAGACGGAGCCGCGACTGCTGCACCAGGGCCGCACCAACTACTGGGGCTACAACTCCCTGGCCTTCTTCGCCCCGCACGCCCCCTACGCGACCGCCGACGCGGTGGCGGCGGGGCCCGACGCGGTGCTGCGCGAACTCAAGGAGACGGTCCGGGCCCTGCACGCCGCGGGCATCGAGGTCATCCTCGACGTCGTCTACAACCACACCGCCGAA
>JAEYAG010000016.1 GCA_023451265.1 Actinomycetes bacterium
GTGTTTCACGTGAAACACCGAGTGCGGTGTGATCTCGGTACGCCGCTCGTTCCTCGCGACTACTCGATCGCCGGCTTGCGGGGCCTGGCGCCGGTTGGGTGGGCTGGGGCGATGTTTCACGTGAAACGGTTGTGAAGAGGGTGCAGTGTGATCTCGGTACGCCGCGCGTTCCTCGCGACTACTCGATAGCCGGGTGAGGGCGGGTGGGGAGGGGGTGGGGGATGGCTCGACTACAGTAGAGAGGTCCCGGAATGACAGGAGTTGATGGTGCCGGAATCGGAGAATGCGACCTCCCCCGCACCCTTCTCCATCGACGACAGTCCTATCGCCCGTGAACTCGCGGACCTGACATCGCGCCGCAAGGCGCTGGATGCCGTCGATATCGAGTTCAGTGGACAGACGCGCATCCTGACGGTCTCGAACCAGAAGGGCGGCGTCGGCAAGACCACGACGACCGTCAACATCGCCGCAGCTCTGGCCTCGGTGGGTGCGCGCGTCCTCGTCATCGACCTTGACCCGCAGGGAAACGCCTCGACGGCGCTCGGCGTCCCGCACACCGCCGACACCCCCAGCGTCTACGACGTGCTCATCGACGAGTTCCCACTCGCCGACATCGTGCAGACGAGCCCGGAGTCGCCGAACCTCCTCTGCGCCCCCAGCACGATCCACCTCGCCGGCGCCGAGATCGAGCTGGTGTCCCAGGTCGCCCGGGAGCACCGCCTGCGCACCGCCCTCGACGACTACCTCGCCCGGCCCGACGTCCAGCTCGACTTCGTTCTCATCGACTGCCCGCCGTCGCTCGGCCTGCTGACGATCAACGCCTTCACCGCGGCGGGGGAGCTCCTGATCCCGATCCAGTGCGAGTACTACGCGCTCGAGGGTCTCAGCCAGCTGCTCGGCAGCGTGCGGATGATTCAGAAGCACCTGAACCCCAAGCTGCACCTGTCGACGATCCTGCTCACGATGTACGACGGCCGCACCCGGCTCGCGCAGCAGGTGGCTGAAGAGGTCCGCACGCACTTCCCCGACGAAGTGATGCGCACGATCATCCCGCGCTCCGTGCGCGTCTCCGAGGCGCCGAGCTTCGGGCAGACCGTCATCGCCTACGACGGTCAGTCCGCCGGCGCGGTCTCGTACCGCGAGGCGGCCGTGGAGCTCGTGCAGCGGGAGCGACTGAAGACATCCGACGAGGGGACATCCTGATGGCGAAGCGAACTGGACTGGGCCGTGGCATCGGCGCTCTCATCCCCACGGCGGAGAGCGCCGAAGCGCGTCCGGTGGACGTGTTCTTCCCGGGCGCCGCACAGTCGGCGGGGGAGGATGCCGCGGCATCCACCGACGCGACGAGCGCTCGCCCCGACGCCGACGCCGACGCCGATGCCGACGCCGACGGCACGGCGTATCTGCTCGCCATCCCCGGGACCCGCCTCATCCAGGTCGACCCCAACGAGATCGTGCCGAACCCGCGCCAGCCGCGGACCAACTTCGACCCCGACGACCTCGCCGAACTCGTGCACAGCGTCCGTGAGTTCGGCGTGCTGCAGCCCGTCGTCGTGCGCACCAACGAAGACGGCAAGTACGAGCTCATCATGGGCGAGCGCCGCACGCGCGCCTCGCGCGAGGCCGGACTGACATCGATCCCGGCGATCGTGCGCGACACCTCGGACGAGAACCTGTTGCGCGATGCCCTGCTCGAGAACCTGCACCGTTCGCAGCTGAACCCCCTCGAAGAAGCGTCGGCCTATCAGCAGCTGCTGGAGGACTTCGGCATCACGCAGGAAGAGCTCGCCACCCGGATCGGCCGCTCGCGCCCTCAGATCAGCAACACGATCCGCCTGCTGAAGCTCCCCGTCCCGGTGCAGCAGCGCGTCGCCGCCGGGGTGCTGAGCGCGGGTCACGCCCGTGCCGTGCTGTCCCTCGACGACGCGGAGGCGATGCAGCGGCTCGCCGACAAGATCGTCAACGAAGACCTTTCCGTGCGCGCCGCTGAGGCGGCCGCGAAGAATGTCGCCGCCGCCGGCACCAAGACGGCAGCCCCCAAGGCAGGAGCCCGCCGCGCCCACCTCGACGACGTCGCGGAGCGGCTCGGTGACCGCCTCAACACGAAGGTGCGCATCACCCTGGCTGCGAAGAAAGGCCAGATCATCGTCGATTTCGCGACGATCCAGGATCTCAACCGCATCCTCGCGGAGATCGGTGAGACGGAGTTCGGCGCGCGCTGAGCGGCGCAGATCCTGCGCGGCCGGAGCCGCATCCGTTCTCGCGCACGTAGGCTGGATGAGTGACCGATCGTCCCTCGCTCCCGCGCCGCGCCAGCCTCGAGCTGCTGCGCGCCGAAGCGGGAGACGAGCTGTCGGTGCTCATCGAAGAGCGCCTGCGCGACGGCGAAGACCCGTGGGACTTCATGGAGGATCTGCCGTCCATCGATGAGCTCGTGGTCCTGACGCTCCGGGCGGAGAACATCGCCGCCGACGGCGGCAACCGTCCGACCCAGGCGCGGAACTACCGGGTGCTCCGGCAGATCGCCTTCGACTACCCGCCGCTGACCCGGGCGGTGTGGCGGTTGCTGGGAAGCGAACCGCACCGCCGCTGGGATGCGACGGTGCGGATCGAAGCGTCGTAGCGCGACGCGGCGCGCGGCTTACGCTAGGTAGGCGGCGAGGTCCTGCTCGAGCGCGAACTTCGGCTTCGCGCCGATGATCGTCTTCTCGACCTGACCCTTGTTGAAGACCTTCATCGCGGGGATCGAGGTGATCTGGTACTGCATCGCGAGGTTGGGGTTCTCGTCGACGTTGAGCTTCAGGACGGTGACCTTGTCGCCGTTCTCGGTCTGGATCTCATCGAGGATGGGTCCGACCATGCGGCACGGACCGCACCACGCGGCCCAGAAGTCGACCAGCACGGGTCCCTCGGCGTCGATGACATCCTGCTGCCAGGTGCTCTCGCTCGTGGCCTTGGCGGTCATGTTCTCTCCTTCGTGTGCGACCCGCTCGATCCGCGGGCCTATCCCATCCAACACGGCGGATGCCGGGATTGTTCCGTTCGGGTCCGTGAGCGCGTCAGGCCGCGTCGGTCAGACCGTCGATCTCGGCGGCATCCTGCGCCGGGGCGCCGGCGTCGCCGCGCGCGGCGAGGTAGTGCTCGACGTCGAGCGCCGCGACGGTGCCGCTGCCGGCGGCGGTGACCGCCTGGCGGTACGTCGGGTCGATGACGTCGCCGGCGGCGAAGACACCGGGCACCGACGTGCGCGACGAGCGCCCGTCGACCCAGACCGTGCCGTGCTCGGTCAGGTCGAGCGCGCCGTGCACGAGATGCGTGCGCGGGTCGTTGCCGATCGCGACGAAAACCCCGGTCACGGGAAGTTCTCGCGTCGAGCCGTCGACGGTGTCGCGCAGCAGCAGGCCGGTGACGGCATCCTCACCGAGGACGTCGGCGACCTCGCTGTTCCACACGAACTCGATCTTCTCGTTCGCGAACGCGCGGTCCTGCATGATCTTCGAGGCGCGCAGCTCGTCGCGGCGGTGGATGACATAGACCTTCGACGCGAACTTCGTGAGGAACGTCGCCTCCTCCATCGCCGAGTCGCCGCCGCCGACGACGGCGATCTCCTGCTCGCGGAAGAAGAAGCCGTCGCACGTCGCGCAGTAGGAGACGCCGTGTCCGGAGAGCCGCTGCTCGCCGGCGATGCCGATCTTGCGGGGCGCCGAGCCGGTCGCGAACACGATGGCCTCCGCCTCGTGCGTCACGCCGCTGCCGAGCGTCACCTTCTTGATGTCACCGGCCAGGTCGAGCGCCGTGACGTCGTCGTAGAGCACCTCGGTGCCGAACTTCTCCGCCTGCTCCTGCATCTTCGCCATGAGGTCGGGGCCCATGATGCCCTCGGGGAACCCGGGGAAGTTCTCGACCTCGGTTGTGTTCATGAGCTCGCCGCCGGCTTCGACGGAGCTGGCGATCAGCAGGGGCTCGAGGTTCGCACGCGCAGCGTAGATCGCCGCCGTGAAACCGGCGGGGCCGGAGCCGATGATGATGAGCTTGCGCACGTGGGTTCCCTTCGTCTGCGGGGCGCCGCGATGGATCGAGCGGCGCCTCAGCGCATTCAACCCATGGTAGCCGCGGCGCATTCCGCGACCGGGCGGCGCGAGGGGGTGTCAGCGACGCAGGATGCGGCGCACCGCGCCCGTGGCGATCTTCACCTCGGGAGCGCGCAGCAGCGCCAGCGCGCCGACGTACACGACGAGGGATGTCCCGCCGACGAGCACGGCGCCGAGGAACCCGCCGATGCGGCCGTCCGAGGTCCATCCCGAGGCGGCGCCGGTGAGAAGGAACACCCCGAATCCCGCGATGAAGGCCGGCACGGCGGCGACCGCGAACCGGGCGAGCGCGCGCCAGGTCGGCGCGAAGCTGATCGGGCCGGTGTGGCGGCGCAGCAGCCGCAGCGCGACCGGCAGCTGCACGAACATCGACAGCGACTGCGCCAGGGCGACGGATGCCGACAGGAAGGCAAGCGGCAGAAGCTCCGCCTGTGCGGCGAGGAAGGCCAGGCCCGCCCCGCCAGCCGCGAGCACGCACTGGACCACGCTGAACTGGAACGGGGTGCGTGTGTCGTGGAAGGCGAAGAACGCGCGGCGGATGATCACGAGGATGCCGAACGGGACGAGCGCGACGAGGAACGCGCACACGTTCAGCGCGAGCAGCGAGGCGCCGTCGCGCTCGCCCGTGAAGAACACCGACACCGGCACGGATGCCGCCGCCAGCGCCGCGGTGAATCCGAAGGCGAAGACGCTCAGCGCCCGGATGGACTCGTCGAGGTTGCCCTGCACGAGGTCGGTGCGTCCCTCCGCGACCTGCTCGGCCAGCTGCGTGAAGTAGGTCGTCGAGATCGACATGGCGACGATCGAGTGGGGGAGCATGAAGATGAGCCACGCCGTGAGGAAGACCGCGAAGCCGCTCTCGGTCGCGAACGAGATGGTCCTCTGCTGCACGAGACCGGCGCCCTGACCGACGACGACGGTGAGGAAGGTCCAGAACCCCAGCTTGCCGAGATGACGCAGGCCCATGCCGCGCCACGCGAAGTCGGCGCGGACGCTGAGGCCCGTCCGCCGCCAGAAGAAGGCGAGCACGAACGCCTGCAGCGCGATGCCCAGGGTCGCCGTGCCGCCGAGGACGGCGATCTTCGCGGCATCCCACTGATCGACGTCCTTCAGCGGGCCGCCGAACATCGCGAGGAACACGAGGAACCCGATGATCGAGACGATGTTGTTGACGGTCGGCGCCCAGCTGTAGGGCCCGAACACGCGACGGGCGTTCAGCACCTCGCCGACGAGCGCGTAGAGCCCGTAGAACAGCAGCTGCGGCAGACACCAGTACGCGAGGGCGAGGGTGAGCGCCCGCTGTTCCGGGGTGTACCCGGGCGTGTAGATCCAGATGAGGACGGGCGCGAGCGCCAGGACGATGACGGTCACGGCGACCATGAGCACCGTGCCGAGCGTGAGGAGCTTGGAGACGTAGCCGCTGCCGCCGTCACGGTGTCGCGCTGCGCCGACGATCTGCGGCACGATGATGCCGGTGATGACGCCCGCCGCGACCAGTTCGTAGATGTTCGTCGGCAGCGCATTGGCGGTCGCGAACGCGTCCGCCACCTTGCTGCCGGTGAGGCCGACGACGGAGATCAGCACCATCGAGCGGACGAGTCCGGTGAGCCGGGACACGAGGGTGCCTGCCCCGATGATGGCGCTCGCGCGGGCGTGGCTAGCCATCGGCATCCGTCCCCTCTGGCTCCTGCGTCCGCTCTCGCTCCAGCGTCCCCTCGGCCGCGGCGCGACGCCGCAGACGCAGCACGGTGCGAACGACGCCGGCGACGAGCATGGCCGCGATGAGCGTCACCATGACGACGATCCCGACCGACTCCCACTCGGCGCGGACGGCGACAGCGACGGGCACCGACGGCCCGATCGCGATCATCGTGGGGCTGCGCAGCTGCAGCGTGAGCGTGGACTCGCCGCTGCCGACGCGCGCCTCGACGGGCACCTTGACGCGGGTGTTCTGCGCGGCGCCGGCCTCGATCGGCGTGGAATTCTGCACGCGCAACCGCGGGTCGTTCGGCGTTGTGATCAACACGAGCGACACCGGCCACGCGAGGTCGTTGCGCACCGTGAACGTCAGCGGCGCCGCGGTCGCCGCGAGCGTGATGTCACTGACCGGCACGATCGCGACGGCATCGAGCGTCTTCGCCGTCGCGGCCTGGTGCTGCGTCACGGCGTCGGCGAACGCGACCGGCGCCTCGCGCCACGCGTTGCCGAGCAGCTGCAGCACGGTGGCGCGCTCCGGCGCCGTCAGCACGGTCGGATCGGCGAGGATCGTCGCGAACGACGCCAGGTCGCCCTCGCCCTGCAGGAAGTCGGTCAGCGCGGCGACACGGTCGGCGTCGGGCTCGGCATCCGCCGCGAGCGTCACGGCGGCGGGGGCGCCCGACACGAGCGTGTCGAGGTCGACCGCGGTGCGCCCGGCGAGGGAGGATGCCGTCGTCAGCGCGGCCCGCAGCGCGTCGCCCGTCCGCGTCGCGGCGCGGTCGACGGTGACGAGGAG
>JAEYAG010000055.1 GCA_023451265.1 Actinomycetes bacterium
TCCCGCCGGAATCCTGCCCGCGATGAGCAGCGATCTGGGAGTCACCGAGGCAGCGACCGGGCAGACCGTCACCGTCTACGCGATCGGGTCGGCGGTGGCGGCGGTGCTGTTGACGGCGGCGACGATCAGATGGTCGCGGCGCCGTCTGCTGCTGTTCGCGATCGCGGGGTTCGCGGTCGCGAACACGATCACCGCCGTCTCACACGACTACGCGCTGACGATGGTGGCGCGGTTCGTCGCCGGGGTCGTCGCGGGCCTGGAAGATTCTCATCGACGTGCGGAACTAGATTCTGAGGGTCCCGGCCAACACGAGCATCTGACGAAGCGGAACGACAGCGATCGCTAGCGCGAACACGCTGACGACCCTCCGCACCGCACGCGTACCCTCGCCACCACGACCAGGACGACCAGGACGACCAGGACGACCAGGACGAGGATCACACGTACAGGCACGTCCAGCACGGCAGAAGGCGTGAGTCGTCCGCTCGCTCAAGGGCGAGATCGTTCGCCCGGTGGCGTTCTGACGCTGCCGTGGCTGACGATCTCGATCTGGTTCCCGTAAAATGGAGGTGCTTCGCCGCAAGCGTTTCCGGGTCGCTCCCATGTGCGGGTCGGGCGTTCGCGAACGGGTGACTGTCGTCATCGCTCCGCTGTCTCACAGTGTCGACGAAGCCTGGTTCTACTGGAACGAGGCGAACATGCTGACTGCTGTCGGTCAACACATCATCCACCCCCATCACGGGCCTGTCCGTGTCGATGGGTTCACCACGAGGACGCGAGCTGGTCGCGGTGTCGACTACGTCGACATGTCGAGTCTGCGTCGTCCCCTGAAGATCAGCCTCCCGCTCAGCCAGCTCGATGCCGTCGGGGTCCGGCCGCTGTTAGACGCTGGCGGAGTCTTGAGGCTGCTGGAGCTGCTCGGAACCCCCACGGGGCCGGTGGAGCGGAGTTGGTCACGACGGATCAAGGACTATCGGCTGCGCCTGCAGACGGGACGTCTCGAGGACCGTGCGACGGTGATGAGGGACATCATCCGGCATGTGGGGGCGTACCCGCCCGCGGGCACGGAACGTGATCTGCTCCGAGAGGTCCGCGCAGAACTTGTCCTTGAGATCGAGCTCTGCCTCGGGCTCAGCGATGCCCACGCCGAACAGCTCCTCAACGACGCCGTCCATCCCACTCAAGCGCCGACCGCCGTGGTCTCCGCCGCGGTCGCCTGACCGTCCCGGGACGCGCTCCCTCTCGGAGTGCCTGTGTCGGTCCGTCTCTTCGGGGGACCGACACAGGCACTCGCTGGTACGTCGGTCGCTGGAAACCTCGCCCGTCCTGAACGGCCTGCTACGTCACGACGCGGACCTCGGCGTCCACCAGCGACAGTCGGTCGGTCCAGTCCAGGACCATCAATCACCGCGGGGCCGCGCAGTGCACGCGAGGCGGGGTGGGCTCACCCGATCAGGAGAGCCGCCCGGTCGGAGGGTGCGGTGTGCACGGAGTGCCCGCGCTCGAAGATGGCCTCACGCATGACCGCCTCCGCAGCCTCGACGGACACCCCGAGCGCGAGAGTCAGCTCGGTGCGGATCGGTTTGAGAGCTTTCTCCAGCTGTTCCCGTTCTCCGGAGGACAGCCCGTGCTGCTCCCGTCGGCGCCACAAGTCGCGCACCATCCCGGCGATCAGCCGGGTGTCACCGGAGCTGAGTCGTTCGGCGTTGTCCTTGAACCGCCGCGACCACTGCTTCTCCTCCGAGCGGCTCTCCTCCCGGAGCAGGTCGAGCAGCCCCTGCGCCTGCTGGGGCGAGTACAGCTCCCGCAGCCCGATCTCCTCCGCCCGGTCCACGGGAGCGAAGATGACCAGCGCGGTGTCGAGCACGGAGACCTCGACGTACTCGACGGACTGCCCCTTGACCTGCCGCGACCCCACAGCGTTGACGACGACGGGGCCGTGGACGGGGTGGACGAGAGTGTGACCGATCGTGAAATCCAGCATGAGTACCTTCGGGACAGAAGAAGGCCACACTCGACATCGGCTGACCGGCGTGGGCAGGCGACGGCAGCGACACACCTGACCGGTCAGTTGCGTCGTGGCTCGGGAGCGACAAATCCGCGTGGGCGGAGCACCGATCCTGCGAGCCGGGCTGCTCCATTCTGTCACACCTGCCGTCGCGTCCATCAGTCGCCCCGACGCACGATGGCCGCCGAAACCAGGGTCTGGCCGGGGTTTTATCGGGGAAGGACTGTGCAGATCGCCTCTCCGTCGTGAGGGCCATGAGACAATGAGTCGTCGTTTCGCAAGTGCCTCGACCGTGAACGCGCGTCGGGCTGCTCGTGGGCAGGCGTCGCCGCCTGTTCCGTCCGGAGTCGGGTGTCGAGACGCCTGACTCCGAAAGACACGCGCTGTGACCCCCAGTCTCTCCTCGTCGACGCCGGTCATCTCCATCCGTGGGGCTCGGGAGAACAACCTTCAGGACGTGTCGTTGGATATCCCCCGCGACAGGCTCGTGGTGTTCACGGGTCTGTCCGGCTCCGGGAAGAGCTCCCTCGCGTTCGACACGATCTTCGCGGAAGGTCAGCGTCGCTACGTCGAGTCGCTGTCGTCGTACGCCCGCATGTTCCTCGACAAGGTGGACCGGCCAGACGTCGAGTCCATCGAAGGCTTGAGCCCAGCCGTGGCGATCGACCAGAAGTCGACGAGCCGGAACCCTCGTTCCACGGTGGGCACCGTCACGGAGATCTACGACTATCTCCGGTTGCTGTGGGCACGCGTCGGCGTCCCGCACTGTCCCCGCTGCGGGGCGCCGATCGTGAGACAGACGGTCCAGCAGATCGTGGATCGCGTGCTCGCCGAGCTGCCTCCTGGCACCCGGTTCCAGATTCTCGCGCCCGTCGCCACCCGGCAGAAGGGCGACCACGACGCTCTTCTGTCCTCTCTCGCCGCGCAGGGGTACAGCCGCGCCGTCGTGGACGGGGACCTGATCCCCCTGATCGAGCGCGTGGCGCTGAATCCGCGGAAGGCCCACGACATCGCCGTCGTCGTCGACCGGCTCGTCGCCCAGGACGACATCACCTCGCGCCTGACGGATGCCGCGGAGCTCGCCCTGCAGCTCGGCCGCGGCACACTCACGGTCGATCTCGTCGACGACCCCACTCCCGCAGGAACCCGCGTCTTCACCGAGCACCTCGCCTGCCCCCACGGGCACACGCTCGACCTCGTGGAGATCGAACCGCGCACCTTCTCCTTCAACGCCCCCCTCGGCGCCTGCGATCGCTGCGCCGGGCTGGGCACCCGACACGCGGTCGACCTCGACCTTGTCGTCGCAGACCCGCACTCCACCATGAACCAGGGGGTGCTCCGGCCGTGGGCACAGGCCGGGATGGGACAAGCACGTTACTTCTCGCAAATCCTCGGCGCCCTGGCGACGACGATGGGCTTCACCCTCGACACGCCCTGGGAAGAGCTTCCCGCTCACGTCCGCGACACCGTCCTGCACGGACGGGACGTCACCATCCGCGTCGAACGACGCACCCGCCACGGCCGCGACCTCAGCTACACCACCGTGTTCGAGGGCATCATCCCCTACATCGAGCGGAAACACGCCGAAGCCGAGACCGACGCCCACCGTGCCAAGTGGAACCGATACCTCCGGGAGGTCCCCTGCACCGCCTGCAACGGCACGCGGCTCAAGCCGGCCGTGCTCGCCGTCCACATCGACGGGCGCAGCATCGCCGACGTCACCTCGCTCACCCTCGACGAGTGCAGCGCCTTTCTCGCCGCGCTGCCGCTCACGGTCTCCCAGCAGAGCATCGCCGGACCGATCCTGCACGAGATCGACGGGAGGCTGGACTTCCTGAGACAGGTCGGGCTCAGCTACCTCACCCTGGCACGCTCGGCCGGGACGCTGTCCGGCGGCGAAGCCCAACGCATCCGGCTCGCCACCCAGGTCGGATCAGGCCTCACCGGGGTGCTGTACGTCCTCGACGAACCCAGCATCGGCCTGCACCAGCGCGACAACGACCGCCTCATCAGTACCCTGACGCAACTGCGAGACCTCGGCAACACCGTCCTCGTCGTCGAACACGACGAGGACACCATCCGCGCCGCCGACTGGATCGTCGACGTCGGCCCCGCCGCCGGCAGCGAGGGCGGCCACATCCTGCACAACGGCCCGCTCGCCGAGCTTCTGCCGAACCGACGCTCCCGCACCGCCGACTACCTCGCCGGACGTCGCTCCATCGCCATCCCCGCAACCCGACGACCGATCCCGACAGACCGCGTCCTCCGCGTCGAAGGAGCGCGCGCCAACAACCTCAAGAACGTCACCGCGGACTTCCCGCTCGGCTGTCTGGTCGCCGTCACAGGGGTCAGCGGGTCCGGCAAATCCAGCCTCGTCAACGACATCCTCTACCGCTCACTCGCCAACACCCTCAACGGAGCCGCCCAGGTCCCCGGCCCCCACCGCCGGGTCACCGGCACGGAGCACCTCGAGAAGGTCGTGCACGTCGACCAGAGTCCCATCGGGCGCACGCCCCGTTCCAACCCGGCCACCTACACCGGCGTCTTCGATCGCATTCGCGCCCTCTTCGCCGACACGCCCGAGGCCAAGGCCCGCGGATACACCGCCGGCCGGTTCAGCTTCAACCTCAAAGGCGGACGCTGCGAGGACTGCCAGGGCGAGGGAACCGTCCGGATCGAGATGAACTTCCTCCCCGATGTCTACGTCGACTGCGACACCTGTCACGGAGCCCGCTTCAACCGGGACACCCTGGAGGTCACCTACAAGGGCAAGACCATCGCCGACGTGCTCGCCATGCCGATCTCCGAGGCAGCGGACTTCTTCAGTGCCTTCACGATCATCTCCCGCTACCTCACCGCGCTCGTGGATGTCGGGCTCGGCTACCTCACCATGGGCCAGAGCGCCACGACCCTCTCGGGCGGCGAGGCGCAGCGCATCAAGCTCGCCACCGAACTGCAGCGGCGCACCCGCGGCAAGAACGTCTACATCCTCGATGAGCCCACCACCGGGCTCCACTTCGACGACGTCGCTCGCTTGCTCACCATGCTCCACGCGCTCGTCGACTACGGCAACACCGTCATCCTCATCGAACACAACCTCGACGTCATCAAAACCGCCGACTGGATCATCGACATCGGACCGGAAGGTGGCGCGGCAGGCGGCCACGTCGTCGCTGCAGGCACCCCCGAGTCCCTCACGACCGTTCCGAGTTCAGCCACGGGGTCCCACCTTGCGCGAGTCATGGCCCACCGAGCGAAGGGTTAGAGAGCAGGAGCAGACCTCTGCCGGCATCCTGCCCAACCCGCCGCGGATATGGCCGGCGCTGCGGGTTAACCCCTCGTGATGCTGAGGAACGTGCCCACGACCGCTACTGCTCGCTCGTGATGGTGTCGCGTGCGGTCGCGAGGGTGTGGATGGCCACGTCCGGGGCGACACGGACGAGAGCGAAGGCGGCGATGACCAGATCGGTCACGGTGTCGGCGAGGCGCTCCACGTCCGCGACGGTGGCGTCGGGGAGGTATGCGCTCACACCGCTGCCGAACGCTGCGCGCAGTTCGATCCGGTAGTCGGTGATGATCCGGGCGACCTGACTGTCGGCGGCCAGGGTGGTGCCCGCGGTGTTGACGAGGAGGCATCCGGGCAGGCCCGTAGCCCGTGAGAACGCGTCTCGGAGCCCGTCGAGGTAGTCCAGCACCGCATCCTGCTCCACCTGTGCCTGCTGAAGCGGGCGCAGGCGGGGGCGGATGACCTCGTCCAGATAGCTCTGCACGGCGGCGTCGAAGAGACCCCGTTTCGAGCCGAAGGCGTTGTAAATGCTGGAGCGGTTGAGTCCTGTCGCGGCTTCGATGTCGGGGACGGATGCGCCTTCGTATCCCGTCTGCCAGAACAGGGTTCGTGCGGCGCGCACGACGGTGTCGCGGTCGAAGCTCGGGGTGCGTGCCATCGGATCCCTCTTTCTGAAACGTCCGTTCCAGTATATACTGGAACGGTCATTGCAGAATGGGCGATGCCCAGGAGGAACCAACATCATGATCGTCACCGGCCTTGTGCTCGCGGGTATCGCGGCACTGATCCACGTCTACATCTTCTATCTGGAGTCCTTCGCGTGGACGACCCCAAGGGCGCACGCGACCTTCGGCACGTCAGAGGACGAGGCGCGCGTCACCCGGGGGATGGCGTTCAACCAGGGCTTCTACAATCTCTTCCTCGCCGCCGCCGTGTTCGTCGGGATCGTGTTCGTCGCTGCGGGGCAGACCGCGATCGGCGCGACGCTCGTGTTCACCGGCGCGGGGTCCATGGCCGCGGCCGCGCTGGTGCTGCTGCTGCCCAGCCCCGACAAACGAGGTGCCGCGCTCAAGCAGGGCGTCATCCCCGCACTGGGTGTCATCGCTCTCAGTACTGGTCTCGCGGTCTAAGCCCATGACCTTCTGCTCCACCCACACAGACCCCGACCACTCAGAAAGCATGGCCCTCGCATGACCGTCTTCACCAGCACCCAGATCCAGCTCGCCCGCCGTCCCGAGGGCTGGCCGACCCCCGACGACTTCCGCACCGTCACCGTCGAGTACGGCGACCTCCAGCCGGGACAGGTGCGAGTGCGCAACGAGTTCGTCTCCGTCGACCCCTACATGCGGGGGCGCATGAACGACGTCCGCAGCTACGTCGCCCCCTACGCCCTGGGCGAGACGATCACCGGCGGCGCGATCGGCCGCGTCGTCGCCTCGGCCGCCGCTGAGGTTCCCGTCGGCGCGGTGGTGCTGCACCAGCACGGCTGGACCGACACCGTGCAGGCCGACGCGGCGGCCTTCCGCGTCGTCCCCGAGGTGCCGGGCCTGCCCCTGTCGCTGCGGCTGCACATCCTGGGCATGACCGGCCTGACGGCCTACGTGGGCCTCACCGCGATCGCGGGGCTGAAGGAGGGCGACACCGTGTTCGTCTCCGGCGCGGCCGGCGCCGTCGGCACCGCCGTCGGGCAGATCGCGAAGCTGCTCGGCGCGGGCCGCGTCATCGGATCGGCGGGATCGGCCGAGAAGGTCGCGCTGCTGACCGAGAAGTACGGCTACGACGCCGCCTTCAACTACAAGGACGGCTCCGTGCGCGAACAGCTCGCCGCCCTCGCCCCCGAGGGGATCGACGTCTTCTTCGACAACGTCGGCGGCGACCACCTCGAAGCCGCCCTCGACGCCTTCAACGACGGCGGCCGCGCCGCCCTCTGCGGGGCGATCGCCGGCTACAACACCACCGAGCGCACCCCCGGCCCCGACAACCTCGCCAACATCATCACCCGGGCCCTCACCCTCCGCGGCTTCACCCTCGCGGCCTGGCTGCACCTCGCCCCCGAGTTCCAAGAGAAGATGACCACCTGGTTCGCCGCCGGGAAGATCGCCTACGACGAGACCATCGTCGACGGCATCGACCACACTCTCGACGCCTTCCTCGACATGATGCGCGGCGCCAACACCGGCAAGATGCTCGTCCGCATCGCCCCGGAGCAAGCGTGAGCAGCGAGCCCGACCTGATCGCCTCCACCCCGAGCGGGCGCCTGCGCGGCGCCCGCTCGGGCCCTGTCGACACCTGGCGCGGCATCCCGTTCGCTGCCCCGCCCACGGGACCGCTGCGGTTCCGGGCCCCACAACCGGCAGCCGCGTGGGACGGGATACGGGACGCGACCGCGTTCGGCCCCGCACCGATCCAGCGGGTTGGTCTCGGTGCGGTCGAAGGGCAGATCAGCGAGGACGCGCTGACCGTCAACGTCACCCGGCGAGCGCGGACCGCTCCCGGCCTCAAACCGGTACTGGTGTTCCTCTACGGCGGATCGAACATCGGCGGTACCAGCTCATACCCCCTCTTCGGCGGGCTGCCCCTCCTCGCCACAGAAGACATCGTCTACGTCACCGGCACCTACCGAGTCGGACCGTTCGGCTTCATCGACTTCAGCCGCTACTCCACCCCGGCCCACCCCATCGACGGGAACCTCGGCCTGCGCGACCAGCTCGCGATCCTCCAGTGGGTCAAGCGCAACATCGCCGCGTTCGGCGGAGACCCGGACAACGTCACCCTCGCCGGCCAATCCGCCGGCGCGCTCGGCGTAACCACACTCATGGCGACACCGGCTGCGGCAGGCCTCTTCCACGCAGCGATCGCCCAGTCCTCTCCCGTCGCATCCGTCACCGGACGCGAACGAGCCGACGCCCGCGCCCAAGCGGTGGTCGAAGCTCTCGGTGCTGACGAGAGCTCCGCCGCCCAGGCGCTGCGCGACGTCGACCCGTTCCGCCTGCTCGACGCGGCCGACCAAGCACTCGCCGCCGAACAGATCGAACGACCCGGCATCCTCAGCTACGCCTCGACCATCGACGGAGACCTCCTCCCGGAACACCCGCTGGACGTGCTCTCCACCGGCCGAGGACACCCGGTGCCGCTGCTGATCGGCACGACCGACAACGAAGGCACCCTGTTCGCCCGGCTCACGAAGACCCCGCCCAGCGAGCAGGTCGAAGGGATGCTCCGCATCACAGCCGCCCCCGGCGCTGAAGAGCTGCGCACGGCATATGCGGGATACCCGAAACCGAAGGCGACCGCTATCAGCGGCGACTTCCTCTTCTGGGCACCGAGCGTCGCCGCCGCTGAGGGGCACGCCCAGGTCGCACCAGTATGGATGTATCGCTACGACTACGCCACACCGCTGCTAAGACTCTGGGGACTCGGCGCCACCCACGGCATGGACCTCATGGCCATCTTCGGCCCGGAGAACAGCGAACTCGGCCGCAAAGCCCACCTCCTCGGCGGCAAACGCACCCTCCACGCCGTCAGCGCACGCACGCAACGGACCTGGCTGGACATGGTCATCACCCACAGGCCGTCTTGGGAGCCGTACCGTGACCCCACCCGGACGACACTGCTCATCGACGCCGACACCCACACGGAGAACGACCCACGCAGCGCACGCCGCCGCGCCTGGCAGGCATTCCCGTTCTACCGGTGAGCCACCCGTCACGCGTGGCCCGGAGTCGCGCTGGTGTGTCAGAGACCGTGCGAAGCTCTGGATGCTGAGCTCGGAATGTCATCTCAGCGGCGCGGGCGTGCGTCAGTCGGCGCCCGCAATCTCTCGTGGGGCAGCTGATGATCGGGTCCGTGGACATCGCCGAAGCTCCCCCGCAGCGAACCGGTGCCGGGACACGGTCCGGCGGGCCCTGGACCTTCGCCGGACCGTGCCTGGTCAGGCCTGGTGGAGTCGGCGGAGTCCGTCGCGCAGCCGGGTGGTGGGGTGGCTGATGAGTCGGGCGAGGGCGCCGTCGGTGTAGGCGAGGCCGCCGTCGGCGATGCCGGCGTCGATGGCGGCGAGGATGCCGGCGACATCGGCGGGAAGGCCTGCGTCTCGGAGGGTCTTCTCATGTTCAGCAGGCGTGAGGGGCGTGTAGGTGACGGGACGGCCGAGAACGTCGGTCATCGCAGCGGCGAGCTCGGTGTAGTTCCAGGCGATGTCGCCGCCGAGCTCGTAGACCTTCCCGAGGTGGCTGTCGTCGAGGAGGGTGACGGCGGCGGCCTCGGCGTAGTCGGCGCGACTGGCGGAGGCGACCTTGCCCTGCCCGGCGGAGGCGACCAGCAGCCCTGTTTGCGCGGCCTGGCCGAGGGTGGAGGCGTAGTTCTCGGTGTACCAGTTGTTGCGCAGGATCACAGCGGGGATGCCGGAGGCGGCGATGTCCTCCTCGGTGGCCTTGTGGTCGGCGGCGAGCACGAACGCACTGGTGGTGGCCTGGGTGACGCTGGTGTAGGCGATGCGCGAGACTCCGGTGGCCACGGCCGCATCGATGACCCGGCGGTGCTGGGCGACGCGATCACCGGGAGCCCCGGAGACCAGCATGACCGAAGCGACTCCGTCCAGGGCGGCGGTGATCGTATCGGGCCGGTCGTAGTCGAACGCGACGGTGCGGATGCCGGAGGCGGCGAGGTCGGCGACCTTCGCGGTGTCGCGGGCAGCGGCCACGATGTCGGAGGGGGCGGCGCCACGCGCCAGGAGCGCGTCGATGATGAGGCGTCCCAGGTGCCCGGAGGCGCCGGTGACGAGGACGGGTGGGGTGGGTGTCGTGGTGTTCGTCATGACTCTAGTTTGGCACAAACTATGTTTGTGTGCAACCTATATTCACGAGGTGACGGGTCGCGCGTTACTCGGTCGTGCGGAGGACCTCGACGAGGTGCCGCAGCGCGGGAAGTGCGTTCTCGATCGTTTCGCGTTCGGCTGCGGGCATCGCCGCCAGCGCCCGGTCGATGGTGCCCGAGGTGGAGGCGTCGTAGCGGTCGAGCAGGTCTCGGGCGGCAGCGGTGATGTGGACGGCGACGCGCCTCTGGTCTTCGCCGCCGCCGCGGGCGCGGGCGACGAGCCCGCGCTTGTCCATCGTGCGCAGCAGGTTGCTCAGAGTGGAGGAGGTCACTCCCACGCGCCTGGAGAGCTCCACTGTGCCCTGCGGGCCGCCCTCCACCAGTGCGCGCAGCACCTCGACCTGGGCGTTGGGCAGATCGGGCAGGCTCTCCTCGGTGCGGGCGATGCGCAGGAGGGAGCGTTGTAGGGGCCGGAGCAGCCCACTGAGGACCAGTCCGGGAGAGTCCGTGTCGTTGTTCGCCATCTCATCATTCTGTCTCAAGACCGGGTTGTGAACAAACTAGATGTGTGTCAAACTATGTTGCATGACGAAGACACAGAGCGCGGCAGACCTCACGGGCGTCCTCGGACACCGCTTCATCTACACCTACGACAACGGCTGGAAGTACGAGCTGTATGTCAAGAACGCCACCACCATCGACTACCGCATCCACTCCGGCATGGTCGGCGGACGCTGGGTGCGCGATCAGGAAGTCGACCTGGTCCGCCTCGCCGACGACTGCTTCAAGATCTCCTGGCACGAGCCCACCGGCACCTCCGTCGTCGTGGACATCATGCCCGGCCAGGCCCGCCTGCACGGGGTGATCTTCTTCCCCCACTGGGTCCAGGAGCACCCCGAGCGCACCGTCCTGTTCCAGAACGACCACCTCGACCAGATGCGCGCCTACCGCGACGCCGGACCCACCTACCCCCTCCTGGTCGTCCCCGAGTTCGCCACCATTACCACCGACGACTACGTCGGCGTCGACAACCAGACCGTCATCGACCGACCCGCGACGCCCGAGGCTTGACCACTTGCCACAACGAGGCGGGCGGCGTGCCGCACAGCGCAGCTCACGCCCGTCCGTGTCGGCCTGGCTCCGGCGTAGGCGGCAGTCTCTCGACCGGATCAGCCGTTGGAAACGGTCGACATCGGTTCCGCTGCTCACCGTCGGGCCTTCGCTCCCCGATCGGGACGACGGTACCTTGACGGGTGAACCTGACTCGGGTCTGATAACGGCAATCGAGTCGACCCGTACCCTCCCGACCAGTCGAGCAGTGTTCAGCAAAGCCAAGATCATGCACGTTATGGACGGGGTCGTCGAGGTAGAGACGGAGAAGGACGCACGCCTCCTCACACCTGGCGCGTCGTTTGCGGTCGGTGGAGTCGCTGGTGCCTCCTGCGGCCGCGGACGGCGGTGCGGATGTGACGATCTACGCCGACGAGAGCTTCCTGCGTGCGCAGATGGGCTGGTTCCTTCCCGACCGGACAAGGGTGCAGCGACACTGGCCGGTGCAGCCCAGGGCCTCGGCCAGCTCGCAGGACTCACGCTGATCGCCACCAACGTGCCGAGCATCCGGCGCGCCGAAGCGAACGCAGCAGCACTCAACATCGCTGGATACGTTCCCGCAGCCATCCTTCCCGTCGCCACCGGCTACCTCATCGACGTTGCCGGGCTCACCGCCGCCGTCAGCATGTTCGCCACGATCCTCGCAATCGCGTCGCTTACCGCACTGGTCGGCGTCCGATGGAGCACACGGACAACGGCAAGAACCCAACGACTAACCGTGTGATCCGCGCCATCGAGTCCACCCGCACCCTCCCGACCAATCGAGCCGTATTCAGCGACGCGAAGATCGTGCACGTCCTCGAAGGGTCCGCCGAGGTCGAGACGGCCGACGGCGCGCTCTTGCTCACGCCTGGGGGCTCGCTGGCGATCGGGCCGGATCGCTGGTGCCTGATGAGGCCGCGATCGGAAACGCGGCTGTGGACGGTCTACGCCGACGAGAGCTTCCTGCGCGCGCAGATGGGATGGCTTCTGCCCGACAGGACCAGGGTGCAGCGAGGCTTTCATCCCGATGATTGGGACGGCAGCCCGCTGCTGCTCAGCCCGGGCGTGTCGACGCTACGGCTTGTCGAACCGCTGTGGCGGCAGATGAGCGTCCTCCACGACGGCACGCACGCGCCGGAGGTCGCCGCCGCCCGCACCATCGAACTGTTCGCGCGGTGGGTCGGCATCGTCGCACCGACCTTCCTCACGCCAGAGGTCGCGACCGTCCGCGTCGATCTTGCGGAATCGACGTTGCGACGGATCCGCGGACGACTCACCGACACCGCCACCCTCGGCCATCTTGGGCGCGCCGTCCGGCTGCTCAGGGAGCGGATGAACGAGCCGTGGACAGTGGCTGCCCTGGCCGAGGAAGTGGCGCTGTCGCGCGCGCACCTGACCCGCCTGTTCGCCCTCCGCACCGGGATCGCCCCGATCCGCTTCCTCACCGAGGTCAGGCTGACGGAGTTCACCCGGCTGATCGAGGAGACCGAGCTGTCCGTGGCCCACGCCGCACACACAGTGGGCTGGATCGACCCACGGATAGCCTCGTCATGGTTCTGCCGGCGATTCGGCGTCACGCCATCGCAGTACCGCCTCAACCCTCACCCGCATCGCATCGACGGCGACGACTGCGACCGATGCACAGCACCCAGGTCCGGCAGACGGGGCAGCCGTCCACTCGGCACCTGACGCGCGATTCTCGTCGTGTGGCTCGGGCTTCTCCTCGTTCCTCGACCGTGAAGCGCGCGGCAGGTACACCGGATGGGACACGTCGGGTTCATCGGAGCCTGACGGTCGCCACCCACTCGTTCCGTCCGTCTCGCCTCCTGATCCTCCCGGCGCACCTCATGGTCGCAAGGGCCACCGGCACATGCCTCCGGCCCTCACCGGGAGGAGGTCGATCATGGCGACGGACGAGGAGGCCCGCGCGGCGCGGGACGCGAAGCTCGATGAGCTGCACGCGCGGCTTGCTGGGGCCGTCGAGCGGTTGGTGTCCGGTGATGACTGGCGGCGTGCGCTGGAGTTTGCCGCCAGGTTCCGGTCGCGGTCGTTCGGGAACACGCTGCTGATCTGGTCGCAGCATCTCGACGCCTACGAGAAGGGGCGCGTCCCAGACCCGGAGCCGTCCTACGTCGCCGGGTACAAGCAATGGCAGTCCCTCGGCCGTCAGGTCGCCAAGGGGCAGCCCGGCTACATGATCTTCGCCCCGGTGACGGGCCGGTTCGCGTCCTCGACGCCGCAGGATGCGGAGTCCTGGCGGCGGCTCGGCCGGTTCGAGAAGCCGAAGCCGGGCGAGGCGGTGCGCTCGCGGATGATCGCCGCGAAGCCGGCCTACGTCTGGGACGCCTCGCAGACGACGGGCGATCCGCTCCCCGAGCGCCCGGTGCCCCGGCTGGTGGAAGGCGAGGCACCGGCCGGGCTGTGGGGCGGCTTGGCGGCGCTGGTCGAGGCGGACGGCTATCGGGTGCTGCGGGTGGAGCACGAGGGCATGATCCGCGGCGCGAACGGCCTGACCGACTTCGCCGCGCGCACGGTCGCGGTGCGGACGAACATGGACCCGGCCGCACAGGTGAAGACCCTCGCGCACGAGCTCGGCCACGTCCGCCTGCACGGCCCCGACAACCCCGATTGGGCCAAGCACCGCGGAATCGGGGAGGTCGAGGCCGAGTCGGTCGCTCTGATGATCGGTGCCGCGCACGGCATGGACACCAGCTCCTACTCCGTCTCCTACGTCTCCGGCTGGGCCGGCACGGTTAAGGACAAGGAGCCCGCCGAGGTCGTGCAAGCCACCGGGGAGCGGGCGCGGAAGACCGCCGCCTTGATCCTCGACGCGCTCGACACCGTGCAACTCGGATCGGGCGACCCGCCCGGTCTGACCCGAGACGCCGCGCCCTGGCCGCGCGCGGAGCGGACCCCGCCGGCGCCCGTCGATCAGCGCGCCGCGCCTGCTGCCGCCGTCGCGGTGAGGAGCCTGTGATGAACCCCTGGCGCCTGTTCGCGGCCGTCGCGCCGTTGCCGCTGCCGCTGGCGGCGGCCCGGTTCGTCGTCGCCGGGGTGCCGATCTTCCCGTGCGTGCCGGGCGGGAAGCGGCCGCTGGTGGAGCACGGCTTCCATGAGGCAACGGCCGACCCCCGGCAGGTGCAGGCGTGGTGGAAGCGGTGGCCGGCCGCGAACATCGGGATGCCGACCGGCCCGGCGTCGGGCTGGGATGTCGTCGACGTCGACGCCAAAGGCTCAGATGCCGGGTTCGCCTCGTTCGACCGCGCCCGCCATGCCGGGCTGGTGACCGGGTGGGCGACGCTCGTGCACAGCGCCTCCGGCGGGATGCACGCCTACTACCCGGCCGATCCCGGCCGCCCGCAACCGTCCTGGCAGGCGGCGAAAGCACAGGTGGACTTCCGAGGTGCCGGCGGATACATCATCGTCCCGCCCTCGATCATCCGATCCGGCAGCGAGGTCGTCGGCTCCTACGGGCTCCTGCACAGCGCCGAGCCCGAAGTTCGCCCTGTCGATGCGGCCGCGCTGCGGAACTTCCTCGACCCGCGCCCAGCCCCGTCCTTCCGCCGCACCGGCGCCGAGTCTCGGGCGCAGGACGCGGAGCGCCTGGCTGGATGGGTCGCCGCGCTCGGGGAGGGCGAGCGCAACCGGGGCTTGTTCTGGGCCGCGTGCCGTCTCGCGGAGGCCGGCGCGTCCCCGTCGTCGGCGCTGGATGCGCTGGGGCCGGCGGCCGAGCACGCGGGCCTTCCGCCGCGGGAGGTGTTCGTGACGATCCGCTCCGCCTACCGCGCGGTCGGCACCGCACCCGCACGCCCGCAGAGCACCGCACCGAGGCAGACGGAGCCGCCCCGCCGGGCGGCGGGGGTCAGAAGCCAGGTGCTCTCGTGAACCCCGCCACCCGGACACGAGGCGCCCGGCTGGCGGTAGTCACCGCCGTCGCCGGGACGGTGCTGATCGCGGCCGGCGCGTTCTGGCTGAGCTTCACCGCGCTCGCGGACCTCGCCCGACGCTCCGGGGTCGATGCGGGGCAGGCGTGGGCGTGGCCGGTGATCGTGGACGGGCTGATCGTGGTCGCCACGGTCGCGGTCGTCGCCCTCGCCGGGCAGAAGGCGGCCTGGTATCCGTGGACGCTGCTTGCCGGGGGCGCGCTCATCTCGGTCGCCGCGAACGCGCTCCACGCCATCGTCGCCGCCGACGCGGACGTGCCCGGTGTGCTTGCTGCGTGTGTGGCCGCGGTGCCGCCGCTGGTACTGCTCGCCTCGACGCACCTGACCGTGGTGCTCGTCCGCTCCCGCCCCGCCGACCCGACCGAGGAAACCGAGGATGCCAAGCCCGCCGTATCGGAGCCGGCCACCGACATCGTGCCGGAGCGATCTGGCCGGCGCCTGGTCGCGGCGCGGCTGCGGGAGGCGGGCTGGTCGAACAAGGCGATCGCCCGAGAGCTCGACGTCGCCCCGTCCACGGTGGGCCGGTGGTTCCCGCGCCAGGAGGCGGCCCTGACGGGTGCACCTGATCGGCAGGAGAGCGAGAGGGAGCTGATCGCATGAACGAGCACATCACGCCGCGTTCCGTCGTCCGCGACGACGCGGACCAGGAGCGCAGGCTGGCCAAGGTCAAGGAAGCGGAGACCTCGGAACTCGCCCGCCACAAGGACCCCTCCCTCGCGGCGACGAAAGACGAGGCGGCGAATGCGAAGGCTCGCGGGGTCGAGTGGGTGCGCCCGTCCGAGCTGCTGGTGTCGCGGGCGGGGCGGATCGCCGGGCGCGGGATCGACTTCCAGGCCGAGCTCGCCCGTCGTGCCCGCCGGGTGCCAGGGCAGACCTACCGGGCGACCCGCTCCGGGGTGCGCTCGCTCAGCGAGCGGGCGCGGAAGCTGCCTCCGGCGTCGGCGTTCGGCCGTGGCTCCGGGGAGCGGTTCTCGTGGGTGTCGCGGTCAGGGATCGGGCTGGGGTGAGTTAGCCATGCGCGCCCCCGGCATCGCGGCGAACGTGAGTGCTGGATGGCGTGCGCGCACCTCCCGTTCAGGAGGTGCCGGAATGCGAACCACAACCGTCCGCGAGCCGCGGAGCCGTTTCGAGGACTCGGAGGAGCTGCGCGCCCTGCTGAACCGCCTGCACGAGCAGGGCCGCGGCGCCTGGCGGGACGACCCGGACGCGGCCGCGCTGATGCGGCACGCGGCGGACAAGTACGCGGCCCTGGCCCGCAAGCACGGCCTCGACCCGTGGGAGGCCGCGTCGGCGGCGTTCGAGGCGATGCGGGGAGCAGCGACCCGCCGGGCGGAGGACCCGTGGGCGGTGGTGACGAAGGCTGTGCAGGTGACCTGCATCGGCGAGGAACGCGGCAACGGGCTGCTGTGCTCCGTCCACCAAGCCCGCCGGCCGAGGTATTCGGTCTTCCATGACGCGGAGCGGTTCAGCGACCGCGAGAACCCGCTGTCCGACTACCACCCCGCCTTCCACGTCGACCCCTTCGCCGCCGCCGACGCTGACGAGCCGGAGGTGCCGGAGGCGGCGCCGACGATGAACGTCGCCTCGGCGGTCGAGGACGTGATCGGCCTGTTCTGCCTGCTCGGGTGGGAGCCGGAGACCGTGCGGGCGGCGGTCGAGTACGTCACCTCGCGGCTCGCGGAGGCTGCGTCGCGGGGCTCGGCGTTCGAGACGCTGCGCCGCGACCGGCAGGCCCGCGCCCTCCTCGACCTGCCCGGCGCCTCCTGGACCGGGCTGCTGCGGATCGTGCTCGGCGCCCCGGACCCCGCCCTCGCGCACACGAAAGCGGGCCGTGGTCTGCTCGTGCGCCTGCTGATCGGCGAGCCGCTGCGCGCCCTGCTGCTGGACGACGACCTCGTGCTCGCCGTCAGCCTCGCCGCCCCAGGCGGTGACGGGCCATGAGCACGCCGCCGGCCGGCCACATCGAGCTGGAGCGCACCGTGGACTCGATCACGGTCGGGCGGCGGCACCGCCACGACCTCGGAGACCTCGCACCGCTGGTCGAGTCGATCCGACGCAACGGCCTCTTGCAGCCCATCACGATCACCCTCGACGGGCACCTGATCTGCGGCGCCCGCCGCCTCGCCGCGATCAAGCTCCTCGGCTGGAAGACCGTGAACGTGTGGGTGCGCTCCGGCGTCTCCGACCGCCTCGGGCAGCTCCTCGCGGAGCAGGACGACAACCTCCTGCACAAGCCGCTCACCCAGCTCGAAGCCGCCGCGCTCTACCGGGAGCTGAAGGCCCTGCTGGCCGAGGACGCGGCACGCCGCCAGGAAGCAACCCGGTTCCGACCCTCCGAGGATGCGGGGGAAGACGGCCCCGGTAACTTGACGGCACCGCGAGAGACGACCTCAGGGGAAGCGCGGGTGCAGGCCGCGATCATGCTGACCGGCCGCGACTCGCACACGACGTTCGAGCGCATCGGCCGCCTGGAAGACCTCGCCGCCGACGAGTCCCAGCCCGAGTCCGTGCGCCGGCTCGCGGCGGAGGAGGTCGAGCGGATCAGAGCCGGCGAGAAGGTCTACCCCTCGCACTTGCGGATCAACACGGAGCTGTCCCTGGCCGAGCTCGACCGGCTCGCCGCCGATGCCTCCCAGCCGGCCGGGCTGCGGGAGCAGGCCCGTTCCGAGGCCGCCGGGGTGCGGCAAGCCGAGCAGGAGGCGAAGGCGGTCGAGATGGAGGCACTGGCGAAGGCCGCCCTCGCCCGCGTGAAGGCCGCGAAGACGGCGGGACGGAAGGCGAAGCGGCCGGCGCTGACGGCGGTCGAGGCCGGGGAGCCGGTGCCGTTCCCGCTGAGCGTGTTCACCGCGACCTGGGACGACATGACCGATTGGTGGACCCACTACGACCCCGCCACGGTAGGCCCGGCGCTCACCGACGCGCAATGGGCCAGGTTCGAGCAGACCGTCACCGGCACCCTCGCCTTCGCGGACGCGGCCCGTCTCGCGCGGCGCTCGCGCACCGAGCACATCGCCTGACCCCGCGCCCGTGCGTGTGGTGGCGCACCTTCCCGACGACCCCGCTACTCGTCCGGGAAAGGACTTCGCGCATGAACCCCGCTGACACCGACCGTCGCCGCCGCCGACTGCTCATCGCCGCCATCGCCGGCGGCCTCGCGCTGCTGATCCTCGTCGGCGTCGGCATCTACGGGCTGCTGCGCGGCCCCCAGTCCAGCCGACCCGCCACGACGGGCGACCCGGCTCCGTCGAGCACCGTCTCGCCCGCGCCGAGCACGGGCACCGGGCCGGCCGCGGTGCCGCGAACCGGCGGCCCGGAGACGTTCGCCCGCAACGTCGCAGCGGCGCTGTTCACCTGGGACACCGCCTCCGGGTACAGCCCCTCCGACTACGCGCAGGTGCTCGCGGATGTCGCCGCCGACGTCGAGGCCGACGCCTTCGTGAGCGACGTGCGCTCCTACCTGCCGACGACACAGGCATGGGGGCAGCTCCGGCAGTACGCGACGCGCCAGTGGCTTACCATCGACACCGCCGTGATCCCGGACGCCTGGGAGACCGCCACCTCGCAGGCCGCGCCGGGCCAGATTCCCGAGGGGGCGACCGCGTACACGATCACCGGCACGAGGCACCGCGACGGCACCTGGGGCACCACCCCCGTCGAGGCATCCCGGCCCGTGTCGTTCACGGTCTTCCTCGTCTGCACCCCGCCGATCATCAGCCGGAGCGCGACCACGGGGCTGTGCGAGGTGCTGCGGCTGTCCGAGCTCGACAACCCCCTCCGCTGAGAGAAGCCGGCCGTGATGAAGAAGCTGGCCGCCGCCGCGGTCGCCCTGCTGTTCTTCGCCCCCTCGACCGTGCTGCTCGGGGTGGCGACGCTGGTGAACCCGTCCGCGCAGGCGGTCTGCCTGCCCGGCTCGCTGACGGTCGGAGCGATCCCGGACTCGCTCACCGCGACCACCAAGGACGGCACCACCATCACCCTCGGCAAGACGCAGCTCACCCGTGCGGCGACGATCATCACGGTCGGCGGGCAGACCGCAGGTGTCGGACGGCCCGGCGTGGTCATCGCGCTCATGGCCGCCCTCACCGAGTCGAGCCTGCGGATGCTCGCCAACACGAGCGCCTACCCCGAGTCGGCCGACTACGACAACGACGGCAACGGCTCCGACCACGACAGCCTCGGCCTGTTCCAGATGCGGCCCGCGAGCGGGTGGGGCACCGTCGCGGAGCTCATGGACCCGACCTACCAGGCCCGCGCGTTCTACGGCGGGCCGACCGGCCCGAACTACCCGTCACCTCGAGGTCTGCTCGACATCCCCGGCTGGCAGTCCCTCGATCCCGGCGAGGCCGCGCAGGCCGTCGAGGTGTCCGCGTATCCCGACCGCTACCAGAACTACCAGCCGGTCGCCGAGGCGATCCTGACCGCCCTCACCCGGCCGGCGACCTCGGGCGGCGGGTCGGATGCGGCCCCGGTCGTGCCGGAGACCACCCGGCTCGTGTTCCCGCTCCCCGAAGGGACCTGGGTGCGGACCAGCCCGTTCGGCTGGCGCGAGGACCCGATCACCGGGGAGCGGGCCTTCCACTCCGGCAGCGACTTCGCCGCCGCGGACGGCACCCCGATCCTCGCCGTCGCGGACGGCCTCGTGGTGCACGCCGAATACACCGGCACCTACGGCGGGCTCGTCATCATCGAGCACACCGTCCGGGGGCAGCGGGTCGCCTCGTACTACGCCCATATGTGGGAGACCGGCATCCACGTCGCCGAAGGGCAGACGGTCACCGCCGGACAGCACATCGGCGACGTCGGCTCCTCGGGCAAGTCGACCGGCCCGCACCTGCACCTGGAAATCCGACCCGGCGGGCAAGGGCAGGAGGCCGTCGACGCGGACGCCTGGCTCACCGAGCACGGCGCCGAAGGCATCACCGCCGGCGACACGACCCTCGCCGCCTGCACCGCCGGAGGCGCGTGATGGACGTGTTCCCGAACTTCGACGGCGTAGGCGCCGCGGCAGAGCTGCAGTCCATCGTCGGCGCCCTGCTCATGTTCGTCGTGGTGACCGCGGTGCTCATGCTCATCGTCTGCGCCATCGTGTGGGCGATCGCGTCCAGCAGCGGCAACTACCAGGCCGCGACCAAGGCCCGTGTCGGCCTGTTCGTCGCCATCGGCGCTGCGGCGCTGGCGGGCGCCGGGGTCGCGTGGATGAACTTCCTCCTCGACATCGGCACCGAGCTCTAACCCCCTGACGAGGGACCCGTTCCGTTGGAGGGGCGGGGTGCACCTCACCGTCGAGAACTCGTCTCGACCAGTCAAGGGAGCACAACCGTGATCGACATCGACCCCAACAGCTCGGGCCTTCCCGGCATCGAGCAGCTTCGCATCATCGTCGGCGCGGTGATGACCGTGGGCCTCATCCTCAGCGTCCTCGCGCTCATCATCAGCGCGATCATCTGGGGCTTCGGCGCCAACAGCTCGAACCCGCACCTCGCCTCGCGCGGCAAGGTCGGCGTGCTCGTCTCCTGCGGGGCGGCGATCATCTGCGGCGCCGCGGTGACCCTCATCAACTTCTTCTGGGGCGTGGGGCAGGCCGTGTGATGACCGCCCGACCTGACTCCCGCGCGCGGGGGTGGCTGCGGTGAGCATCTGCGATGTCCCGGTCATCTCCTCGGTCTGCGACTTCGTCGGCGAAGGCGTCGCGTCCCTTGTGGCCGCCCCGTTCGACTGGCTCGGCCAGGCGATGGCCGGCGCCGCCGCCTGGCTGTTCGAGGCGGTGTGGTGGGTCTTCGACACCACGACGCTCGTGGACGTCACGAGCGCCGAGTACGTCGGCATCTACAACATCCTGTTCGGCGTCGCCGCGTTCATCATGCTCGTGTTCTTCTGCTTGCAGCTCATCACGGGCCTCATCCACCGCGACCCGACCGCCCTGTCCCGTGCCGCCCTCGGGCTCGCCAAGAGCGTCCTCGGATCGTTCCTGGTCATCACCCTCACCGCCCTGCTGCTGGAAGTCACAGACCAGCTCGCGGTCGGCATCGTGCAGGCCACCGGGAACTCAATGGAGACGATGGGCACGCAGATCGCGCTCCTCGCCACCGGGCTCGCGGGCATCAACCTCGCCGCGCCCGGCGTCGGCGCGATCCTGACGATCTTCCTCGCGGGCCTCGCCATCAGCGCGGCGGCCATCGTGTGGTTCTCCCTGCTCATCAGGAAGGCGCTGCTCCTGGTGGCGATCGTCTTCGGCCCGGTCGCTCTCGCCGGGGCGACGTGGGACGCGACCAAGGGGTGGTTCGCCAAGTGGGCCACGTTCGTCATCGCACTGATCTTCTCCAAGCTCGTGCTCGTCGTGATCTTCCTCGTGGCGATCGGCCAGGTCGCCTCGCCCATCGAAGCCGACCTCGCTTCCATCAGCGATCCCATCGCCGGCGTCGTCCTCATGTTCGTCGCGGCGTTCGCGCCCTACATCACCTACAAGTTCCTGAGCTTTGTCGGGTTCGATATGTACCACGCGATGAGCTCCGAGCAGGAGGCCAAGTCCGCCCTCAACCGGCCCATCCCGATCCCCGCCGCACCGTCCGCCGACAGCGCGAAGAAGGTGCTTGACGGCGGCGCCGCGCCCAGCAATGGGAGCGGTGGGACGGGCGGCTCCGGCGGCGGTGCGCCCGCCGCTCCTGCGGGCAGGGC
>JAEYAG010000106.1 GCA_023451265.1 Actinomycetes bacterium
CTCCCTGGCAACGCGCCCGGCCAACGTGACAACGACGAAGCACCGGCGACCTCACGCGTGCGAGCATCCCGAACCGTTGGCACCAAGATGGATACCCCTTTTTGTGGATTGTACGGGGTCGCCTGGATATGCTTGATGGTCGGCTAAACTATGTCCGCGTTCGCCCTACAGCGCTCACGAACTTTCCTCACCGGAGCCGCGACTTTGGGTTTCTCGGGAGGCGCGAACGGTCGCGGCTTTCGACTGAAGCGATCAAAACCCAGGTCGCGCCCAGATGGGATGTAAGCATGCGCGTGTCCGTCATCGGTTGTGGGTACCTCGGCGCGGTGCATGCTGCGGCCATGGCATCCATCGGTCATGAGGTTGTCGGTATCGACGTCGACCAGCGCAAGATCGATGCGCTGTCGAAGGGCGCGGCGCCGTTCTTCGAGCCGGGGTTGCAGGAGATCCTGACCGCGGGCACCGCGGCGGGCAACCTGCGCTTCACGACCGACATGGCCGAGGCCAAGGGCGCGAAGGTCCACTTCGTGGGCGTCGGCACGCCGCAGCAGAAGCACGGCTACGCGGCCGACCTCACGTACGTGAACGCGGCAGTGGACGGTCTGTTGCCGTACCTCGCTGAAGGCGACATCGTCGCTGGCAAGTCGACGGTGCCGGTGGGCACGGCGGCGGGGCTCGCCCCGCGCGTCACCGAGACCGGTGCGACGCTCGTGTGGAACCCCGAGTTCCTGCGCGAGGGTTTCGCGGTGCATGATACGGTCGACCCCGACCGGCTGGTCGCCGGTGTTCCGGCGGGCGAAGAGGGCGAACGCGCGGCATCCATTCTTCGCGAGGTCTATCATCCCTCGGTGGCGAAGGGCACGCCGTTCATCGTCACGGACTACGCGACGGCGGAGCTCGTGAAGGTGTCGGCCAACGCGTTCCTTGCGACGAAGATCTCGTTCATCAACGCGATGGCCGAGATCGCCGAGGTCACCGGCGCCGATGTCACGCAGCTCGCCGACGCGATCGGGCACGACGCGCGCATCGGACGCCGCTTCCTCGGCGCCGGCATCGGCTTCGGTGGGGGATGCCTGCCGAAGGACATCCGGGCGTTCTCCGCCCGCGCGGAGGAGCTCGGCCGTGGGGAGTCGGTCGCGTTCCTGCGGCAGGTCGACGAGATCAACCTGCGCCGCCGCGAACGGGCGGTGCAGCTCGTCGTCGAGGGTCTCGAGGGGTCGGTGTTCGAGAAGAACGTGACGGTACTCGGCGCGGCGTTCAAGCCGCACTCCGACGACATCCGCGACTCTCCGGCGCTCGACGTCGCCGTGCGGCTGCACGGGCTGGGCGCTCGCGTGACGGTGACGGATCCGGCAGCGATCGAGAACGCGCAGCGGGTGCACCCGCAGCTGACGTACGTTCACGATCGCGATGAGGCCCTGCGCGATGCCGACGCCGTCGTGCTCGTGACCGAGTGGGATGAGTACCGGCGCGAGCTGGACCCCTCGCATGCTTCCACGCTTGCGCGGGGCCGAGTCGTCGTCGACGGGCGCAACGGGCTCGACGCGGCGGCATGGCGCGCGGCGGGGTGGACCTACTACGGGATGGGGCGGCCGTAGTGGCCGAGGAGACGTCGTCTGAGCCGGGTGACGATGTGACATCCGCGTCGTTCGACTTCGATCGCCCGCTTCGTAATCTCGCCACCAGCCTGGCAGACGTTGAGGCTCTGCTGAGCTTCCACGAGAAGGCCGAACGCCCGGCGAAGGGGAAGCCGACCAAAGATCACTCGACCCTCAAGCGGGCGGCGATTGTCCTCGTCTACGCAGCGTGGGAGTCGTTCTTCGAGAATCTCATCGACGAAGTGGCGACCGCTCTCGCTGCGAGCGATGACGTCTCGCGTCTTCCCGATAGGGTTCAGCGGATGCTGGTCGATGACCTCCGCTCGTTTCTCGTGGGAAAACGGGCCAGCGATCTGTCCGCCGGTCAGATACTCGCGACCGCTGCGGGGTACGACTGGGCGCAGCGCCTACGCGCGCTTGCAACCCTGGAGATCTATGGCGACAGCGGTGACGCCGCTGACGACCCCGCGCACGGCCTCAACTCGGCTGACGTCAAGAACGTCACTAGGTTGCTGCAGAAGTACTGCGGCGAAGACCTGTTGAGCGCTGTTGCGTGGGCCGGCATGAGTAACAAGCAAGTCACCTCGAAGCTCGAGAAGATCGTCGAGATGCGCGGCGCGGTGGCGCATACCGGACGCCTTCCCGAGAACGCCGTCTTGCCGCTCGCGCTGGTCCGCGACTATGTGCGCTTCATCGAGAAGCTGGCGGGCAAGCTCGTCGCCAGAGTTGTCGCATCTCTGAGGGTCGGGGACGTCGCGAACTAATCATGACGACTTACGAAGTTCTCGATCTCGTTCTGTCAGGGCTTGCGCTTGTCGCGATAGCTTTCGTCGTTCTCCAGATCACGACGCACAACAGGCAGATGCATCACGACTTCGAAGCGATCTATCTGCAGCGGTTCTGGTCACTCATGGAGAGGCGCTCGGTCGACCTGGCCTCGCCCCGAGCGCGCCGACTGTCGTCGGCCGATGAGCGACTCGTCCACGACTACCTGACGCTCAGTAACGATCAGGTCGAGCTGCGTCGGCACGGGAGGATCACGGATGAGACATGGAGGATCTGGGCGCCCGATATTCAGGCGTTTGCTTCACTTCCAACAGTCGAGCGGGCACTGAATGAAACCAGCCCCCTTCGTTACGCAGGCCTCCGCACGCTCCTGGCCGAGCTGCCGAACGACCCAGGCTGGGACCCGTGCACGATGAGTCGCTTCCGGCGCTGGGCGCGCGGGCTGTGAGAAGTACGACGCAGTCGGCTACCCGTCGCGGGGATGCAACGGGAGGGGCTGTTGCTTGCAGCGTCGAGGTGACGGTGTAGATTTCGTGTTCGAGTGCCAGGTATGGGCGCCGCTATGGTTGGCGCGTGGACAAGTGGCTGGACTCGCTCGGCTGGGGAGATGTGCCGAGCTGGATCGCCGTTACCATCACTCTGACCATCCCCACGCTTGCCGTGCTGAAGCGAAACTGGATCGCCAAGTTCATACGGACCAAGTCGGCCGAGCCGGCCCCAACCACCCGCAACGCCGAACGGCCCCGGCATCCGTCGTCGAGACAGGATGCCGGGGCCGTCGCCCACGCGAAGCTCAGCCCAGCGCGGGGTACAGCGTCGGTGTGGTGCGGTAGTGCGTCGCCTGCTCGAAGTCGTACGCGAGCCCGAGGAGGGTCCCCTCTGAGAAGTCGCGGCCGAGCCACTCGAGGTTCACCCCGACCGCCGCGCCGCCCTGGCCGATGCCCGTGGAGCCCATCGGCAGTATCACGGCCGGCATCCCCGTGTTGGGGCTCAGGCGCATGTTGGTGCCGATCGTGCCGTACGCGTTCGTCGAGGGGTAGATGATCGCGTCGAGGTCGTTGTCGTCCATCAGCTGCGTCACGAGCGTCTTGCCGGCGGCGAGCTGCAGCGTGTGCGAGCCGGTCGGGCCTGCCCACGCCTGATACGTGACATCCGTCACGGCGTTGCGCTGCTGGTACACCGATCGGCGCGACGTGACGTAGTTGCCGCCGTCCATGATCTGCTGCAGCGTCCGCTGCGCGACGTCGGGCGACAGGTGGTTCTCGACGTAGATGTTCAGGTCATGCAGGAACTCGTTCGTCGATCCGGACCCCTCATTTAGCACGGCGCTGAAGCCGGTCGGCGCGGTCAGCTCCACGACCGTGGCTCCCTGCGCCTCGAGCGTCGCGCGTGCCTGGGTGAACAGCCCCGCGGTGGCGGGTGTCGAGACGGTCTATGCCCACGCCCTGACCGACGACGAGAAGACCCGCGCCCTGACTGCCGTGGAGGAGGAAGCCCGTCGGCTGGGCCTGTGGGCGGCCCAGACCTGGGGTGACATCCTCGAGGACCGCGGCTCGCAGATCACCTTCTCCGCCCTCGGTCAGACTGCACCGCTTGCGGCGAAGGTCGCGTGGGACCCGACCGGTGAGAAGAAGAACGCCCTCCGTGACGCCGTCGCCGCCCGCATCCCCGACCTCGAGGTCCGCTCCGGCGGCTCGACCTCGGTCGACATCACGCACCGTGGCATCGACAAGGCCTACGGCATGCGCCAGCTCGCCGAGGTCACCGGCATCCCCCTCGACGACATGCTCTTCGTCGGCGACCGCCTCGACGAGCACGGCAACG
>JAEYAG010000125.1 GCA_023451265.1 Actinomycetes bacterium
CTGTCAGCGGCACGGCGATGGGCAGATAGGTGACGTCGGCGTTGGCGACGCTGCCGATGAGCCGCGCGGTCAGCAGATCGAACTCGGTCGGGGTGAGCAGGCGCTGCAGGAACGTCGAGAACGCCGCGAGCGCGCCGCCGAGGATGATGCCCACGAGCAGCATGATCTGCACGTTCGCGTACCGGCCCGACAGCAGCCAGCCGTAGAGGATGCCGGAGAAGATCAGCATCACGAGGATCTGCAGCAGATAGGGGCCCGCGCCGTGGACCATGAGCGCGCCGGCGGTGCCGAAGAAGAAGATGGCCGCCGTGGAGATCGCGGTGTACAGCGACTCGAACCCCATGAGCGAGGGCGTGACGATGCGGTTGGCGGTGACCGTCTGGAACGTGATCGTCGCGAGCGACTGGCAGATCGCCACGATCACGATGACGACGACGCTCGACACGCGCAGCTGCGCGATGCGCCAGAACCCGTCGCTGCCGGCGGGGGCGGGGTTGTCCCACACCAGGATGCCGAGGGCGATCGCCGCCGCGAGGACGGCGAGCACCACGAGCGTCGCGGTGTAGCGGCGGGCGTGGGCCGCGGTCGGGAACGAGCCGGTCCGGCGCGATTTCGCCGTCGCGGGCGCGGTGGGAGTCAGGGTCTCAGGCACGGCGACGCTGCCTCAGCAGGAGGGCGATGAAGACGACGGAGCCGACCATCGCGAGGATGAGGGAGACCGGCACCTCGAACGGCATGTTGATCACCCGGGCGACGATGTCGCACGCCGTGATGAGCGCGATGCCCCCGAGGGCGACCCACGGCAGGTTGGAGCGCAGGTCGTCGCCGCGGATCAGCGAGACGACGTTCGGCACGATGAGCCCGAGGAATGGGAGGTTCCCGACGACGACGGTCACGACACCGGACGCGAGGGCGATGAGGGCGGTGCCGGCGAGGACGATCCGCCGGTAGTCGAGACCGACACCGGTGGCGACGTCCTCCCCGAGGCCGGCGATCGTGAAGCGGTCGGCGGCGATGAAGACGGCGACCACGACGATGAGGACGACCCACAGGGGCTCGTACTGTCCGCGCAGAACCGAGGTGAACGACCCCGTGAACCAGATGGCCATGCTCTGCAGCATGTCGGTCGACAGGGCGATGAAGGTCGAGACGGCGCCGACGACGGCGCCGATCATCATGCCGACGATCGGGACGATGATCGACGAGGTCAGCATCACCCTGCGCAGAAAGAAGAAGAACAGCATGGTGCCCACGAACGCCATCGCGACGGCGCCGATCATGCGGGCCATGAGCGGTGCCTCGGGGAACAGGAGCATGACCAGCAGCAGACCGAGACCGGCCCACTCGGTGGTGCCGGTCGTCGTGGGCTCGACGAAGCGGTTCTGCGTGAGCAGCTGCATCACGAGACCGCACATCGCCATCGCTGCACCGGCGAGGATCAGCCCGACGGTGCGCGGGATGCGGGTGATGAGGAACATCTCGCCGCCGTCGGCCTCGCCCCAGATGTCATAGACGCCGACGAACAGCGACAGCGTGACGAGGCCGGCGACGACGACGAGGCCGCCCACCAGCGGCCACGTGAACAGGCGTCCACGTGACCGCCGGCGAACGGCGACGTCGGCAGTCGAGATCATGCGGGTGGTCGCGCTCACGCCTCCAGCGCGTCGGCCAGGTCGTTGAAGAACTGCGTGTACGTCTGGATGCCCTCGTTGAGGTAGGTGCCCTGCGGCATGTAGACGACGTGGCCCGCCGTGACGGCCGTGACGTTCTTCAGCGCCTCCGAGGTGCCGATGAGGTCGTTCGCCGGCGTGTAGGCCTCGTCGGTGTTGGCGCTGACCCCGGCATCCCGGTCCATCACGAGGATCCAGTCGGGGTTGGATGCCGCGATCGCCTCGACCGAGATGTCATCGCCCTGGTGGTCGGTGGAGCCGTCGGCCGTGAGCGCGGGCGCGAGGCCGAGGATGTCGAAGACCGGCCCGAGGGTGCGCCCGCTCGTGGGCGCGGCGTAGTTGATCTCGCCACCCGAGGTGATGACGGCCATGACCGTCTCGGTGCCGTCGTAGGCCGCGGTGACGCGCTCGATGGACTCCTCGAAGTCGGCGACCATCTTCGCGGCCTCGTCCTGCTTGCCGAAGATCTCGCCGAGGACGGTGACCTGGCGCTTCAGCTCTTCGTCGAAGGCCTCGCCCTCTCGCGGGTCGAGCTCGACGATGGTGGCATCCGGGACGAGGGTCTGGAAGTCGCCGTAGTAGCTCGCGAACCGCTGCCCGTTGATGATGAGGTCGGGGTCGGCGGCGACGACGGCCTCGAGATCGGGCTCGCCGTGGTTGCCGAGGTTGATGACGTCGGCACCGTCCTCCTTGTACGACAGGCCGGCGGGGAAGATGTCCAGCGGCGCGGCGACGACGTCGATCCCCCACTCGTCGAGCACGGTGATGGTGCGGTTGTCGGTCGCGACGACGCGCTGCGGGGGCAGCGCGATGGTCTGCTCGCCGTGGTTGTCGGTGACGGTCACCGACTCGGGTGCTGCGGGTGCGCTCTCCTCGGCGGCCGGGGTGCTGCCGGCGCAGCCGGCGAGGGCGAGCACGCCGGTGACGGCGAGCGCGGGGAGGGACAGACGACGGAACGTACTGCTCATGCGTGATTCTCCTGGGTAGGCGCGGCACGCGTGCGCAGCGCAAGGCGCACGCCGCCTCGCTGTCGGCTCAGGGCCGCTGCAGGCGGCCCGACGCAGGTCAGGTTAGCCTAACCTGACCGCGCATCGCCACTTTCCCCACCGCTCCCCCTCCGCACGGCGCGGGGCCGGCGCCCCCGTTAGGCTGACCGCATGGCGCACAACGGCTGGCCCCGGGGCCGCATCGGATGGATCCTGGGCACCGTCGCGCTGCTGGCCGCCGGGGTGCTGTTCGGCCTCATCTTCCAGAGCGTCTGGCTCGGGCTCACGCTCGCCGTCATCGTCTCGATCGGGTGGCTCATCGCCTACGAATCGTGGCGCGGACGCACGCCGAACGACAACGATCCCTGGGACGACGGCGCCCAGCTCTGACTGCGCGACGACCCAGGGCTCCCCCGTCAGGGCGCGCTCTCCGGCGGCGCCTCCTCGTCCTCTTCCTGGTTGAAGTTCGACGGCTCGTCGGTGTGACCGGCCGCGACGCCGTCGGGGTCGGGCGGGATCGTGCCGTCCTGCCCCAGGCCGCCGGCCTTGCGGGTCACGTCGGTGTCGGTGCTGTCGGGATCGTCCTGTCCCGTGATGTCGCTCATGTCGCTCTCCCTTCCGGTGCGGGGGCCGGCGACCGTCCGCCGCGCCCCTCCGCTGCGACGCTACGGATCGACGAGGTCGCCGCGGAGGGGCTTGACCGGCGCGCGCCGGCGCGGTAACCCGGCGCCCCGGGCGATAAGTGAGGGTAACCTAAGTTCATGACCTCCCCCACCTCCACGCCCTCGTTCACGCTGTCCCGGACCGGGCTCGAGCTGCGCTTCCGCCAGGTGCATCTGGCGGCGCGGCAGTGGCTGACCGCGGATTACGTCCGCATCCGGCTGGAGGGAGCGGACCTGCGCGGGTTCACCTCGCTGGGATCGGACGACCACATCCGCGTGTTCTTCCCCGACACCCCGCCCGCGTCGGTCGAGGAGCTGCGCGCGGCTCCCAGCCGCGAGTACACGCCGTTGGCGTGGGATGCCGACGAGGGATGGCTCGACCTGGAGTTCGCGATCCACGGCGACCAGGGCGTCGCCGCCCCGTGGGCGGCGACCGCGGAGATCGGGGCGGTCGCCGGCGTCGGCGGTCCGCGAGGGTCGATGCTCATGACCGGACGCCCCGACGGCTGGCTGCTCGCCGGAGACGAGACGGCGGTGCCCGCCATGCGACGCTTCTCGCACCTGATGGATGCCGAGGCGGTGGGCCGCATCTTCGTGGAAGTGGCGGATGCCGACCATGAGCTGCCGATCGACGCCCCCGCCGGCGTCGCCGTCGAGCAGGTGCATCGCGCAGGCGCGGCGGCCGGTACCGCGCTCGCGGCGCGACTGGACGCGCTGACGGCGGCCGACCGACCCGCCGGCGACGTCTTCGGCTTCGTCGCGGCGGAGCAGGCGATCGTCACGCACGGCCGGGCCCTGCTGCTGGATCGCTGGGGGCTCGACACCGACCATGTCGTGGTCAAGGGCTACTGGAAGCGCGGCACCGACGAGTATCACGCTCCGCACTGAGCCCGCGCCCGCCCCTACGATGGGCGCCATGGTCCTGCGCTCCCGCCTGCTCGCGTTCTTTTACCGCGCCCTCGCGGCGCTGGTGATCGTCTTCGGCATCGCTCGCGTGTCCGGCCTGTGGACGGCCACGCCGGCCTGGTCGTCGTTCACCTATTACACGGTCATGAGCAACGTGCTGTGCCTGGTGTGGATGGTGCTGTCGGCGATCGTCACCGTGCGCGATGCGCAGCGAGACGGATGGACCGGCGTTTCCACGCCGTCCGCCCGCTGGGCGGCGGCGATCATGGAGGCGATCACCGTCACGATGCTCATCTACCTGTTCGTGCTGGTGCCGTCGCTGTTCACTCAGCCGGGCGCGTACGAGCCGTTCACACTGACCGACAACCTCGTGCACATCATCACGCCGATCCTCGTCATCGTGGACTGGCTGCTGTTCGTGCCGAAGGGCAGGCTGCGCGCGTACGACCCGCTGCTGTGGGCCCTCATCCCCTACGCCTACCTCGCGTTCGCCTTCACCTACGGTGCGCTCGGCGGCGAGTTCGCGACGGGCGTGCGCTACCCCTACCCGTTCATGAACGTCGAGGTCAACGGGCTCGGCGACGTGATCCTGTGGATCGTGGGACTCACCGTCGCCCTCGTCGGGGTCGGCTACGTCTACTACGCCCTCGACCGGCTGCTGGCGCGGGTCGGCGCGCCGCGGCCCGCCGTCGCCCGCGCCTAGCTGTACCTGGCCATGAGGTTGGTGACGGCGGTCTTGTGAATGAGGGAGGCCCCCTGGCTTAGTGGAGCTGTCTAGTTCTGCCACTGCCAGGAGGCCTCTGTGTCCCACGCTAACGCCCGATTGACGATGCACGGTCGGCGATTGCTCGTCGCCCGCGTGCTTCAGGACCATCGCCCCGTCGCCCACGTCGCGAAGGAGCTCGGTGTCTCACGCCAGTGCGCCCACCGGTGGGTGAGTCGATTCCGAGAGCAGGGCGACGCTGGCCTGTCGGATCGGTCCAGCCGGCCGCACCGGTCGCCCACGAGAACGAGCCCGGATCTGGAACGCGCCGTGCTGGAAGCGCGCACGCGGCTACGGTTCGGGCCAGCACGACTCTCGGCCGAGACCGGCGTTGCCGCCCGGACGATCTCCCGCATCCTGGTCCGTCACCGCATACCGCCGCTGGCGTGGCTGGATCCGGTCACCGGGACCGTGATCCGCGCAACGCGGGCGACAGCGAACCGCTACGAGCACGAGCACCCCGGCGACCTGGTGCATGTGGACGTGAAGAAGCTCGGCCGGATCCCGGATGGCGGTGGCTGGCGGGCTCAGGGCTGGACGACCGCGAATCACCAGTCCCGCGTCGACAAGAAGCCGATCGGCTTCGACTACGTGCACGCCGCCGTCGACGACCACACTCGTCTCGCCTACGCCGAGATCCATCCCGACGAGAAGGGCACCACCGCGGCCGGATTCCTCATCCGCGCCGCGGCCTACTTCGCCAGCCATGGCATCACCCGGATCGAACGAGTCATCTCCGACAACGCGTTCGCCTACCGACACTCGGCAGCATTCCACGCCGCCATCGGCAACCTCGGCGCCCGGCAGAAATTCATCAAGCCACACTGCCCCTGGCAGAACGGCAAAGTCGAGCGCTTCAACCGGACCCTCGCCGCCGAATGGGCCTACCGCGAACCCTTCGTCAGCAACCAGGCCCGAGCCGACGCCCTTGCACCCTGGATCGAGCACTACAACACTGAACGAATCCACTCCAGCCACGGCCTCACGCCCGCAGCCCGAGTGTCACCAACCTGATGGCTCAGTACACCTAGCCGGCGAGCCCGTCACATCTCTTCGTGGGTGTCGGGGTCGCCGTCCCACAGCCGCCCGCGCTCGAGCCCGCTGATCGCGCTGACCTCGGCATCCGTCAGCGTGAAGCCGAACACGTCGGCGTTCTCGATCTGGCGCGCGGGGTCGGCGGACTTCGGGATGGGCGTCGAGCCCAGCTGCGTGTGCCAGCGGAGGACGGCCTGCGTGGGCGTGACGCCGTGCGCGGCGGCGACGTCGGCGACGACGCGCTCGGTGAGCAGCTCGCTGCGGCGCGCGAGCGGGCTCCAACTCTCGGTGCGGATGCCGTGCTCGGCGTGGAACGCGCGCAGCGCCGCCTGCGGGAAGTAGGGGTGCAGCTCGACCTGGTTGACGGCGGGGGTGACCCCGGTCTCGTCGATGAGGCGGGTCAGCATCGGCTCGGTGAAGTTCGAGACGCCGACCGAGCCGACCTTGCCTTCGCCCTGCAGCGCGATCATGGCGCGGAACGTGTCGACGTAGCGATCTACGCTGGGGTTCGGCCAGTGGATGAGGTACAGGTCGATCCGGTCGAGCCCGAGCCGCTCGAGCGATCCCTCGGCGCTGCGGATCGTCTCGTCGTAGCCGTGATCGCGGCCGGGCACCTTCGTCGCCACGATGAGCTCGTCGCGGATGCCGCTGCGCCGCGCCGCCTCGCCGACCTCCGCCTCGTTCTCGTAGTTGACGGCCGAGTCGAGCAGCCGGTAACCGCTCTCGATGGCGGCGACGATGGCGGCCGTGCCGTCCTCGCCGCGCAGGTTGTAGGTGCCGAGACCGAGCTCGGGAAAGGCGGTGCCGTCGTTCAGGGTGACCGTGGGAATCGTGACCATGGCCTCCACGCTACGCCCGGTCGACGCGGCGCGGCGCGTGCGGACCGGGGTCACTCCCCGATCAGCTCATCGATAGCGGTGAGGACGCCCGCCTCGGCGTTGGAGCCCGCGCGGAACCGCGCGACGGCAGCCACGTCGGGGTGGGCGTCGGCCATCGCGTACGACCAGTCCGCCGCCTGCAGCAGCTGCAGGTCGTTGAGATAGTCGCCGAAGGCGGCGGTCTGGGCGGGCGTGACACCGAGAGCGGCCTGCAGGTTTCGCAGGGCCACACCCTTGTTCACGGTCGTGTTCATGATGTCGACCCAGTGCCGGCCCGACACGACGACCTGATGGCTCGCGCGGAGGTCGGCGAACGCCGGCGCCGTGTGCGCCTCGCCGCCGTCGATGTCGAAGATCGCGAGCTTGAGGATCTGGTCCGACACCGCCAGCAGGTCGGGCACGACCTCGAGCCTCGCGTAGTACTTCTCGACCTCGGCCATGAACTGCGGCGCGGTGTCCTCGATGTACGCCGAGCGCTTGCCGCACACCACGAGCCCGGCGCGCAGTGCGCCGTCGGCGACGAGGCCGCGCAACCGGGCGACGACGGCGGCCGCGAAGACCGGATCCATCGCGTCGGAGCTGACCTCGGCATCCCCTCTCACGACGTACGCACCGTTCTCGGCGATGTAGTCGAGCTCGGCGTCGACACCGGCGAACATCCGCTGCAGCGTCGCGAGCTGCCGCCCGCTGGCGGGCGCGAACGCGATCTTCCGCTCCCGCAGTCGCTCGAGCAGCGCCCACAGTCCGTCGGGCATCGACCCGTCGGGCCGGAGCAGCGTGCCGTCCATGTCGACGGCGATGAGGCGGATGTCGGGTGCGGTCACCTCCCCATCCTCTCAGGCGCTGCGTAGGGATAACCCGAAGCGCTTCGTCGGGCTGGCTCTGGGGCGGCGCGCGCGGCGCACCCCTACCGTGGAGCCATGACCATCGCCACATCCGCCACCGGCTCCCCGTCGGTCGCCGCGCCGCCGTCGGTCGCGCGCGCCACGCGGCCCCATCTGGCCTCCCACCTCGGCGCGATCGCCCAGCTGGCGGCCGCCGGCCTCGTCGGCTCGCTCCTGTTCGGCGCCCTCGCGACGCTGCTGAGCCTCGGCGTGAGCCTGCTGCTGGTGCTCGGCATCGGCATCCTGTTCCTCCTCGCCTTCCTCTACCTGCTGTGGGCGACCTCGTGGCTCGAGCACGAGCGTGTCGAGGGCCTGTACGGCTTCGGCGTTCCCGCGCTGCGCGCGCGGCGCAGCGGTGTTCCCGGATTCGGCGGCTGGATGCGGACCCTCTGGCAGCAGTTCGTCGACGGACAGATGTGGCGCGGCGTCGCCAGCGCCGCCATCGCCACCGTGCTCGGCCTCATCGTGCTGCCCACCGTCGCGGGGCTCGTGGCCTGGGTCGGCCTCGTGTTCGCTCCGTTGGGAGCCGGCGACACCGGGCGCGTCCCCGGCACCGGCTTCCAGATCGAGGACGGGTGGGCGATCGGCCTCGGCGTCCTCGGCGTCGTGATCTCGCTCGCGGTGCTCCTCGGCGTCGCGCTGCTGCACGCCGTGCTGACCCGCGCGATCCTGGTCCCCTCGCAGGAGGCGCAGCTCGCCGCGCAGGCGCAGGCCGCGGGCGCGCAGCGGGCGGGGGCCGTGCGGGCGAGCGAGGTCGAGCGCACCCGCATCGAGCGCGACCTGCACGACGGCGTCCAGCCGCGGCTCGTCTCCGTCGCGATGACCCTGGGCCTCGCGCAGCAGAAGATCGACGACGACCCCGCCGCCGCGAAGGCCCTCGTCGACGAGGCCCACACCTCCACGAAGGCGGCGATCACCGAACTGCGGCAGCTGGCCCGCGGCATCCACGCCTCGGTCCTGGACGATCGAGGGCTGGATGCCGCGCTCAGCGCACTCGCGGCGCGCTCCCCCATCCCGGTGCAGCTCGACGTGCGCGTCGACGGACGCTGCAGTACGCAGGCCGAGGCCGCCGTGTACTTCGCGATCGCGGAGTCGCTGACCAACGCCGCGAAGCACTCCCGCGGCTCCGAGGCGCGCGTCGTGGTGCGCCGCCGCGACGACGGGACGCTCTGGGCACGCGTCGAGGACAACGGCATCGGCGGTGCCCGCGTGCTGCCCGGCGGGGGGCTCGACGGCATCACCAACCGCATCCTCGCCGCCGGCGGCACCGCGCGCCTCGACAGCCCGGCCGGCGGCCCGACCGCCCTGGAGGTGAGCGTCCCGTGCGCATCCTGATCTGCGAAGACTCCGCACTGCTGCGCGAAGGACTCGTGCGCGTGCTGGAGGACGCCGGCCACGAGGTCGTCGCCGCCCTGCCCGACGCGTCCGATCTCGACGCGGCGGTCGCCCGGACCGCGCCGGAGCTGTGCGTGCTCGACGTGCGCCTGCCGCCGACGTTCACCGACGAGGGCGTCCGCGCCGCCCTGGCGCTGCGCGCCGCCGACCCGACGCTGCCGGTGCTCGTGCTCAGCCAGTACGTCGAGGAACGCTACGCGAGCGAGCTGATCACCGGGCAGTCGGCCGCGTTCGGCTACCTGCTGAAGGATCGCGTCGCCGACATCCGCGACTTCCTCGCCTCGATCGAGCGGATCGCGGCCGGTGCCACCGTGCTCGACCCCGAGGTCGTCGCCCAGCTGCTCACCCGCCGGTCCCGCGATGAGCGGATGGCCCGGCTCACCGAGCGCGAGCGCTCTGTGCTGGCGCTCATCGCCGAGGGCAAGAGCAACCAGGCGATCGCCCAGACGCTGTTAGTCAGCGAGGCGAGCGTCGAGAAGAACATCACCTCCCTCTTCCAGAAGCTCGACCTCGAGCAAGACGAGCACGGCAACCGCCGGGTGCTCGCCGCGCTCGTCCACCTCGACCGCGGCGGCTCCGGCACGCCGCCCCAGAACGGAGCACTCCGATGAGCACGACGACGCCCCTCACCCCGCCGCCGGTCGCCGGCCCGCCCACGACGCCCGGCTCGCCGGGGGTTCCGCCGCGGCGCACGTCCGCCCGCGTCATCGCGATCCTCGCGATCGTCGTCGGCGGCATCCTCATCCTCGGCACGGTGACGGCGGGCGTCTTCTCCGCGGTCCGCGCCGCGACCCTGCGCACCGAGACGTTCACGGCGGATGCCGCGGGCATCGCGGCGCTCGACATCGACATCTCGGGGGCGTCGCTCACCGTCGAGTACGGGCGCACCGCCGAGCTCACCGTCGACGGCGCGGCGGGCGACTGGCGCTTCGAGCGCGACGGCGACGTGCTGCGCGTCACGAACGAGCGGTCGTGGTGGATGGGCTGGCGCTGGGGCGGCACCGACGAGGCCGTGCTGACGCTGCCCTCGGCGCTGCAGCGGACCGCGATCGATGCCGAGCTCGGCGTGAGCGGCGGGGTGCTGCACGCCGACGGCACCTACGGCGACCTCGACATCGAACTGGCGGCCGGGTCGATCGAGCTCTCCGGCTCGGCCCGCGACCTCGACGTCGATGCGTCCGCCGGTCGCACCGTCTTCGACCTCGACGGCGTCGACACCGCCGACATCACCCTGAGCGCCGGTGCGGTCACCGGCACGCTCACCGGGAGCGCGCCGACCGAGGTGACCGCCGACGTCTCCGCGGGCCGGCTGCAGCTCACCCTGCCCGACTCGGCGTACGCCATCGCCTCCGACGTGTCGGCGGGCGAGTTCCGTCACACGCTGACGGAGGACCCCGCCTCGCCGCACCGCGTGAGCGTGCAGGTCTCCGCCGGCGCGGCGATCCTCGACCGCGACTGACCTCCCCTCCCTGCCCTCGCCGACGGCCGCCTCACCTGACGCACACGCCTCCGGCCGCGGCGCGCTAGCGTGGGTCCCGTGACCACGCCGATCGATGCCACCACCACTTCCGCCTGGGGCGAGCTCGCCGCCCGCGCCGACGGGTTCACCCCCGACCTCCGCCGCTGGTTCGCGGACGATCCCGGACGGGTCGAGCGCCTGACGTTCGATCTCGCCGACCTGCGGATCGACCTGTCGAAGAACCTGGTGGACGACGGCATCCTCGCCTCGCTCGTGAAGCTCGCGGGCGAGGTGCACCTCACCGAGCGCCGCGACGCGATGTTCCGCGGCGAGCACATCAACACCACCGAGGACCGCGCCGTGCTGCACACCGCGCTCCGCCGCCCGGCGGGCGCCGAGCCGCGCCTGGTCGTGGACGGGCAGGACATCGACGGCGACGTGCAGGGCGTGCTCGACGCGATGACCGCGTTCGCCGAGCGCGTGCGCTCGGGCGAGTGGGTCGGCGTCACCGGCAAGAGTGTGCAGACCGTCGTGAACATCGGGATCGGCGGGTCGGACCTCGGCCCCGCGATGGTCTCGGCGGCTCTCGAGCCGTTCGCGACCGCGGGCATCCAGGCGCGCTTCATCTCCAACATCGATCCCTTCGACCTCGCCCACAAGACGGAGGACCTCGATCCCGAGACGACGCTGTTCATCGTCGCGTCGAAGACCTTCACGACGCTCGAGACGCTCACCAACGCGCGACTCGCGCGCGACTGGCTGTGGTCGGGGCTCGCGGCATCCGGTGCGATCGACGGGTCCGAGACGCAGAAGACGGATGCCGTGGCGCACCACTTCGTGGCCGTCTCGACGGCCCTGGACAAGGTGGCGGCGTTCGGCATCGACCCGGCCAACGCGTTCGGCTTCTGGGACTGGGTCGGCGGCCGCTACTCCGTGGACTCGGCGATCGGGCTCTCCCTCATGATCGAGCTCGGCCCCGACGCGTTCCGCGAGCTGCTCGCAGGTTTCCACGCCGTCGACGAGCACTTCGCGTCGGCGCCGCTGGAGCGGAACGTCCCGGTCCTCATGGGGCTGCTCAACGTCTGGTACACGAACTTCCTGGGCGCGCAGTCCCACGCGGTGCTCCCCTACGCACAGCAGCTGTCGCGCTTCCCGGCGTACCTGCAGCAGCTCACGATGGAGTCCAACGGCAAGCGCGTGCGGTGGGACGGCACGCCGGTCACGAGCGACACCGGCGAGATCTTCTGGGGCGAGCCGGGCACGAACGGCCAGCACGCGTTCTACCAGCTCATCCACCAGGGCACGCGCCTGATCCCGGCCGACTTCATCGGCTTCGTGAACCCGGCGTATCCCCTGACGGATGACGGGCGTGACGTGCACGGGCTGTTCCTGGCGAACTTCCTCGCGCAGACGAAGGCGCTCGCGTTCGGCAAGACCGCCGAGGAGGTGGAGGCCGAGGGGACGACGGGCCCGCTCGTCGCTGCGCGCACGTTCCCGGGCAACCGCCCCACGACGTCGATCTTCGCGCCCGCACTCACCCCGCGCGTGCTGGGCGAGCTCATCGCGCTGTACGAGCACCTGACGTTCACGCAGGGCGTGGTGTGGGGCATCAACAGCTTCGATCAGTGGGGCGTCGAGCTGGGCAAGCAGCTCGCGCTGCAGATCGCTCCGGCGATCGAGGGCGACGCGGCAGCGGCCGACGCGCAGGACGCGTCGACCCGGGCCCTGCTGGACTACTATCGCGCGCACCGCATCTAGGCGGACGTCACCGGCCAGGTGCTCCTGGTCGACGGTGGCATGCTGTACAACTGAGCGTCGCGCCGCCGATCCCGAGCGCACGACGCCGACCGGCCGGGCCGCTCCACGGACCCGGCCGGTCGTTCGCAGCACGAGAGGGCGCCACACGCGCGCGGGATGCCGGACGCGCGGGCACCGACGCGGCAGGGCGTCCGCGCCGCCGCTCAGCGCGCGAGGACGCGTGCCTCCCAGGGGCGCAGCACGGCGGCATCCGACGCGGCGCCGAGGTTGTCGAGCACCTGCTCGGCATCCGCCCACTCCTCCGGCAGCTCGATCGTCGACGGCGTGCCGGACAGGTTCGCGAGCACGAGCAGCCGATCGCCCTCGTGCTCGCGCTCGTAGGCGAACACCCCCACGCCCCCCAGCTCCAGCCGTCGGAACGACCCGAGCGCGACGACGGGGCGCGCATGGCGCAGCGCGATCAGACGCCGATAGTACGCGAAGACCGAATCGGGGTCGTCGTACTGCGCGGCGGCGTTGAGCCACGCGTGGTTCGGATTGACCGCGATCCACGGCGTCCCCGTGGTGAAGCCGGCCTCCGCCGAGGCGTCCCACTGCACGGGCGTGCGCGCGTTGTCGCGACCGCTGTGCCGGATGCCGTCGAGTACCTCGGCCGCGTCCTGGCCGAGCTCGGTGGCCTTGGCGTAGTGGTTGATCGACTCGACGTCACGCAGGTCGTCGATGCCGGCGAACGGCATGTTGGTCATGCCGATCTCCTCGCCCTGGTAGATGTACGGGGTGCCGCGCAGCAGGTGCAGCATCGTGGCCAGCGCCGTCGCCGACGCGCGCCAATGCGCGGCGTCGTCGCCGAACCGCGAGACGGCACGGGGCTGGTCGTGGTTGGACAGGTACAGACTGTTCCAGCCCTTGGCGCCCAGCGCATCCTGCCACCGGGTCAGCGACTCCGCGAGACGGCCGGGGGCGAGCGGGACGGGATGGAACTTGTCCGCGCCATGGTCGAGGCCGACGTGCTCGAACTGGAACACCATGTCGAGCTCGTTGCGGGCCGGGTCGGTCAGCAGCAGCGCCTCGTCGGTGGTGACCCCGGGCATCTCGCCCACCGTGATGAGATCGCCGCGGCCCTCGAACACCTCGCGGTGCATCTCCTGCAGGAACTCGTGCAGCCGCGGCCCATGGGCGTAGTGTGCGAAGCCGTCGCCGAGTCCGGTGACCGGGTCGGCGACGCCGTCGGGCAGCGCGACGTCCTTCGAGATCAGATTGATGACGTCCATCCGGAAGCCGTCGACGCCGAGCTCCAGCCACCACCGCATCATGGCGTAGACGGCCTGCCGGACCTCGGGGTTCTCCCAGTTGAGGTCGGGCTGCTTGCGGTCGAACAGGTGCAGGTAGTACTCGCCGGTCCGTTCGTCCAGCTGCCAGGTCGATCCGGAGAAGAACGACTCCCAGTTGGTGGGCTCCGCTCCCTTCTCGCCGGCTGCGAAGCCGTCGCGTGCGGGGCGCCACCAGTACCAGTCGCGCCGGGGGCTGTCCGTCGACGAGCGCGACTCGACGAACCAGGGGTGCTCATCCGAGGTGTGGTTGACGACGAGATCCATGACGAGCTTCATGCCGCGGGCGTGGACGTCGGCCAGCAGCTCGCGGAACTCGTCCATCGTGCCGAACAGCGGGTCGATGTCCTGGTAATCGCTGATGTCGTAGCCGTTGTCGGCCTGCGGCGACCGGTAGATCGGCGAGAGCCAGATCACATCCACCCCGAGCCGCTGGAGGTGGTCGAGCCGGGACCGGATGCCGCGCAGGTCGCCGATCCCGTCGCCGTTCCCGTCGGCGAAGCTGCGCGGGTAGATCTGGTAGACGACGGCCGAGCGCCACCACTCCGGTGCGGTCTGAACGGATGAGCCGAGGGGCTGGGAGAGGGTCACTTGATCGCTCCGAGGTTGACTCCGCGCATGAGGGTGCGCTGGAAGATGAGGAAGAACACGAGGGCGGGCAGGATGCCGGCCAGGGATGCCGCCGCGAGGGCGGTCGGGTCGCTGGTGTACTGCCCGCTCAGGGCACCGAGCGCGACCGAGACCGTCTGATTCGCGGAGCTGGGCAGCAGCACCAGGGGCAGGAAGAAGTCGTTCCAGGTCCAGATGAAGAAGAACGTCACGAGCACCCCGAGTGTCGGCCGGGTGAGAGGGAAAACGATGTGCCCCAGTACCTGACGTCGGCTGGCGCCGTCGATCCGCGCGGCCTCGAGCACCTCGGTGGGGAACGACCCCAGCACCGAGGCGAGCATGTAGGTGCCGAACGCGCTCTGCAGCACCGACAGGATGATGATCACTCCAAGCTTCGTGTCGTAGAGCCCGAGGTTGCGCGTCAGGATGTACAGCGGGTAGACCAGCGCCTCCTGCGGGATGGTGAACGCCAGCATGAAGACGGCCAGCACCCAGACCCGCCCCTTGATCTTGCCGATGCCGATCGCGAACGCGCTGAGCAGGCTGATCGCGGCGGCGACGAGGGCCACGCTGCCGCTGATGAGCACCGAGTTGAGCAGCTTCTCGTTGAAGTCGATGCCCGTCCAGAAATCGATCAGCGCGCTGAAGTCCAGCGACGTGGGCACGCTGATCGGCCCGCTCGCGATGTACTCCGCGGGCGGCTTGAAGGCGTTGATCAGGGCGAGCCAGAACGGGAAGACCATGAGGATCGCGACGACGGCAACCACGATCAGCACGACCCAGCCGCTCACGCCGCGCCGACGATGCCTCGTCTTGTCGAGGCGCGCACGCGCCTTGCGGGCGGCCTTCGGATCGATCAGCTCGGGTGCGGCCCCGGCGGGCGCGGTGACGGTCATTTCTCGAACCCCTCGGTGTTGCGGGTCTGGAACAGCAGCAGACCCACCGCGACGACCGTGACCAGCAGTGCCAGCACCGTCGCCACGGCGGCGCCGTAGCCGACCTGGGTCGTCGTGAAGAAGTTGTAGTAGGAGAAGTACGCCGGGACGATCGTGCTGGTGCCCGGGCCTCCCTTAGTCAGCACGAAGATGGGCGCGAACACCTTGAGGGCCGCGACGCTGGTCGTGATGACCACGACGGCGATCTCGGGACGCAGTTGATTGAGCGTGATGACGCGGAACCGGGTGAACCAGCCTGCTCCGTCCAGCTCCGCGGCCTCGTACAGGGCCGGGTCGACGCGGGAGAGGCCCGCCATGAAGATGACGACGGTGTAGCCGATCTGCAGCCAGACGAGCACGTTCATGACGGCGTAGATGGCGAAGTTCGGGTCGCCGAGCCAGTTCTGGGCAAGGTCGCCGAGGCCGATCGACTCCAGGATCGTGTTGATGATGCCGTACTCGGGCTGGTACATCCACTTCCACAGCACGCCCGCCACGGCGATCGGCAGGATCTGCGGCAGGTAGAACAGTGCGCGCAGGATGCTGGAGGAGCGGGCCCCGAACCGCGGGGCGATGTAGTCGAACAGCACGGCCGCCACGAGCACGCCGAACGCCGTCGGCACGATCGCCATCGCGAAGATGAAGGCGATGCTGTTGAGGAACGACGTCCAGAAGGTGGGGTCCGCGAACAGCCGGATGTAGTTGTCGAGCCCGACGAACTGCGGCGTGCCGACGCCGCGGTACTTCGTGAGACTCAGGTAGACGTTCATCCCGAAGGGGATGAGCACGACGGCGGCGAAGCCGATCGCGCCGGGGATCAGATAGCCCCAGTAGCCGCCGGCCGGCTCCAGTGCGGAGCTGCGGCGTGCGGAGGGTGCGGTGACGGTCATGTCGTCTGGCTTTCGATCGGTGTGTGCGTGGC
>JAEYAG010000133.1 GCA_023451265.1 Actinomycetes bacterium
TGCCGGGGGACACCCGGCATCCGCCCTTCGGCGTTCGTGGGGTGTGTGGTGGGGGATTCTGCGGGGGACAGCACGGGGGAGTTTCCCCCTCTTGCTCCCGCCGGCACGCGTGTATACCGGGGACTGCTCCGGTGGGCGGGGCGCGAGCGGAAGGACAGATCATGAACAGACGAGCGCGGTTCCGGATGCTGGGGGTCATCGCCGTCGTGGCGGCGCTGGCCCTGTCGGCGAGCCCGGCGATGGCGGCCACGCACACGGCAACGGCGTCGGCCTACACCTGCAGCGGGGGCGAGATCCCCTCCGGCACGTACGCCAGCCTGAGCGTCACGGGCGGGTGCGCTGTCGCGGCGGGGGCGGAGATCACCGTTCTCGGGAGCGTCTCGGTCGCCGCGGGCGCCGCCCTCGACGCGCAGAGCGCGCCGGCGACGATCTCGATCGCCCGGAACGTCACCGGCGGTGCGGGCTCGCTCGTCGGTCTCGGCTGCCAGCCGCCGGAGTACACCGGCAACTCGGCGCATCCGTGCACGGTCGACCCCGCGGGACACTCCACCATCTCCGTCGGCGGGAACGTCACCGTCACCGGTGCGGCGGCGGTTCTCCTCAACGGCATCACGGTGCACGGGAACGTCACCCTGACCGGCGGCGGATCGGAGATCCCGTGGGCGATCAAGAACAACCGCATCGACGGGAACGTCACCATCACGGGACAGCAGACCGAGTGGCTCGGGCTGATGTTCAACACGATCGGCGGAAACGCGACCCTCACGAAGATCGCCCTGAGCGACCCGCACCCGGGAGCGCCAGGGGTGTACATCGTGCGCAACACCGTCGCGCGCAACCTCACCTGCACGGCGCTCACGCCGGGCGTCTCCGGCGGCTTCGTGCCAGGCAGTGTCAACGTGGTCGGCCGCAACGCGACCGGCCAGTGCGCCGCGCTGGTGTGACCGCGAGGGGCTGACGGCGCTCGTCTATCTCATCGCGCGGGGCAGCGGCATGGCCGCCCGCGCGAACGCGAGCCGCGCCGGCGTTGCGGAGGACGACAGCTATCGCCCCGCCCGATCGGCGAACCCCGCCGACGACATCGCGCGCGCGCGAAGGCGTTGCTGGATGCCGGCACCATCACGCCGGGCGAGTTCGACGCCCTCAAGAGCAAGGCTCTGGGCAGCCAGTACTTCGGCGCCTGAGCGGCGCCGCCCCGTTCTCGTCGGCGGTCAGTGCCGGTGGTGGGAGTCGAACCCACACGCCCTTTCGGGCAACCGAGTTTGAGTCGGTCGCGTCTGCCATTCCGCCACACCGGCGCGCACGAGGGTTGCTCGCGCGTCCGGGATTGACCATACCGTAGGATCTAAAGGTGACTGAGCAGGAACAGAGCACGGCCCCGGCATCCTCCACGGCATCGGCCCCGCGACGCGTCGTCGTCGCCGAGGACGAGTCGCTGATCCGCCTCGACATCGTGGAGATCCTCCGCGACAACGGGTTCGACGTGGTGGGAGAGGCCGGTGACGGCGAGACCGCCGTCGCGCTGGCGACCGAGCTGCGCCCGGACCTCGTCATCATGGACGTGAAGATGCCGGTGCTGGACGGCATCAGCGCCGCCGAGAAGCTCAGCAAGAGCCACATCGCCCCCGTCGTGCTGCTGACGGCGTTCAGCCAGAAGGAGCTCGTGGAGCGTGCCAGCGAGGCCGGCGCCCTCGCGTACGTCGTCAAGCCCTTCACGCCGAACGACCTGCTGCCGGCGATCGAGATCGCCCTGGCCCGCTACGAGCAGATCATCACGCTCGAGGCCGAGGTCGCCGACATGGTCGAGCGCTTCGAGACGCGCAAGCTCGTCGACCGGGCCAAGGGCCTGCTCAACGAGAAGATGGGCCTGTCCGAGCCCGAGGCGTTCCGCTGGATCCAGAAGGCGTCGATGGACCGGCGCCTGACCATGCAGGACGTCGCCAAGGCGATCATCGAGCAGCTCTCGCCCAAGAAGGGCTGACCCCGCGAGGGAACACTACGGCGCCGAGAGCACGGGTGTTACCCGTTCTCTCGGCGCTGAGTTGTTCTCTCGGCGCCGGGTCAGCGGGCGGGCATGTCCTTGATCATGTTCGTGATGCGGATCGTCGAGCACCGGCGACCCTGATCGTCGGTGACGGCGATCTCGTGCACGGTCATGCTGCGACCGAGGTGCACCGGCGTGCAGACGCCCGTCACGATGCCGCTCGTCGCGGAGCGCGTGTGCGTCGCGTTGATGTCGACGCCGACGGCCAGGCGCTCCGGCCCGGCGTGGAGGTTCGCGGCCATCGATCCCAGCGACTCGCCGAGCACGACGTACGCGCCGCCGTGCAGCAGCCCCACCGGCTGGGTGTTGCCCTCGACGGGCATCGTGGCCACCGCCCGCTCGATCGTGAACTCGGTGAACTCGATGCCCATCTTCTCGGCGAGGGCGCCCATGCCGCGGCGGCGGATCCAGTCCAGTCCGTCGTCGGCGGCGGGAGAGTGCTCAGCGGTCATCGTCCACCTTCGGGATGCGCTCGGTTCGGGGGTGTGTCCGCGTCCGCGTCTAGGCTTGCAGGGTGACGGACTCCGCAAAGCCTACCCTCCTCGTCGTGGACGGCCATTCGCTGGCCTATCGCGCCTTCTTCGCCCTTCCCGTCGACAATTTCACGACGAAGGACGGCCAGCACACCAACGGCATCTACGGGTTCCTGTCGATGTTCGTCAACCTCGTCAAGGCCGAGCAGCCGACCCATCTCGCGGTCGCCTTCGACACCTCACGGCACTCGTTCCGCACCGACCAGTACGCCGAGTACAAGGCGAACCGGTCGGAGTCGCCCGCCGAGTTCAAGGGACAGATCCCACTGCTGCAGGAGTGCCTGGCCGCGATGAACGTCCCGGTGCTGACGCAGGAGGGCATCGAGGCCGACGACATCCTGGCGACCCTCGCGACGCAGGGCGCCGCACAGGGGTTCGACGTACTCGTCTGCTCGGGCGACCGCGACACGATCCAGCTCGTCACCGATGACGTCACGCTGCTGTACCCGAGCGTGCAGGGCGTGTCGCAGCTCAAGCGCTACACGCCCGATGCCGTGGTGGAGAAGTACGGCCTGCCGCCCGCGAACTACCCCGACATCGCCGCGCTGGTGGGGGAGACGAGCGACAACCTGCCGGGCGTGCCGAAGGTCGGCGAGAAGACCGCCGTCAAGTGGATCACCCAGTGGGGGTCGCTGGACGCCCTGCTCGAGAACGCCGACAAGATCACCGGCGTCGTCGGCGGCAATTTGCGCGAGCACCTCGACGACGTGCGCCGCAACCGCTCCCTGAACGCGCTGCTGCGCGACGTGGATCTCGGCATCGGCCCCGCCGATCTCGCCGTGCAGCCCATCGATGCGCAGGCGGTGCGCGACATCTTCGCCCGACTCGAGTTCCGCACCCTGCTGCCGCGCGTGTTCGACGCCGTCGGCGTCGACGCCGAGACGGCGGCCTCGAGCGCCGCACCGGCGGTGGCGGCCCCCGTGCCCACCGAGCTCGACGCGGCGGGTCTCACGGCCTGGCTCGCCGCGGCCGGCGAGGCGGAGGTGGCGGTCACCGTCACCGTCGAGGCCGGGATGCCGGTGCGCCTCGGCCTGGCGACGGCCGACGCCGCCGCGGAGTCGCGGTGGAGCGAGGAGACCCCCGAGGCGCTCGGCCCGTGGCTCGAGAGCGAGAGTCCGAAGGTTCTCGCCGACGCCAAGCCGCAGGTCAAGGCGCTCCGCCGGGCGGGCGTGCGCCTGCGCGGGCTCGTCTTCGACCCCATCCTCGCGGGTTGGCTGCTGCGGCCGAGCTTCCCCGACAAGAGCCTCGGCGACCTCGTCGACCGCTACCTGGACGAGAAGCTGCCCGAGGCCGACCCCACCCAGCTCGTCCCCGAGACCGAGGGCGCAACGCCGGGCCAGCTGTCCTGGTACATCCTGCGGGTGACCGAGGCCATGCGCGGCGAGCTGCCGGCATCCGTCGCCGCGGTGCTCGAGGACATCGAGCTGCCGACCCTCGACACCCTCGCCGACATGGAGCTGGCGGGCGTCGCGGTCTCGCACGAGAAGCTGTCCGGTTTCTCCGCCGAGCTGGGCGCCCGAGCCGACGCCGTCGCACAGCTGGCGTACGCCGAGATCGGTCGCGAGGTGAACCTCGGGTCGCCCAAGCAGTTGCAGGAGGTGCTCTTCGAGCAGCTCGAGCTGCCGAAGACGCGCAAGACGAAGACGGGGTACTCGACGGATGCCGCGGTCCTCGCGGACCTGCAGGAGTCGAACCCGCACCCCTTCCTCGACCTGCTGCTGCAGCACCGCGAAGCCACCAAGCTGCGGCAGATCATCGAGTCGCTGGACACCGCGATCGGCAACGACCGCGCGGCAGGCGCGGACGGGCGCATCCACACCACGTACGTCCAGACCGGCAGTCAGACCGGCCGGCTGTCGAGCACCGACCCCAACCTGCAGAACAACCCCATCCGCAATGAGGAGTCCCGCCGCATCCGCGCCGCCTTCGAGGTCGGCGCCGGGTACGAGACCCTGCTGACGGCCGACTACTCGCAGATCGAGATGCGCATCATGGCGCACCTGTCCGGCGACGCGGGACTCATCGAGGCGTTCAACTCCGGCGAGGACCTGCACCGCTTCGTCGGCGCCCGCGTGTTCGGCGTCGACCCCGCCGACGTCACACCGGCGATGCGGACGAAGGTCAAGGCGATGAGCTACGGCCTCGTCTACGGCCTGAGCGCGTTCGGTCTGTCCAAGCAGCTGCGCATCGAACAGGCCGAGGCGAAGCTCCTGATGACCGAGTACTTCGCCCGGTTCGGCGCGGTGCGCGACTACCTGCGCTCCTCGGTGGCGCAGGCCCGCATCGACGGCTACACCGAGACGATCTTCGGACGGCGGCGCCCGTTCCCCGACCTCGCCAGCCCCAACCGCGTGCTGCGCGAGAACGCCGAGCGCGCCGCCTTGAACGCGCCGATCCAGGGCAGCGCCGCCGACATCATGAAGATCGCGCTGTTCCGCATCCACGACGAGCTGCGCGAGCGCGAGCTGCGCTCCCGCATCCTGCTGCAGATCCACGACGAACTCGTCGTGGAGGTCGCGCCGGGGGAGTGGGATGCCGTGGAGCGGATCGTCCACGACCGGATGGGGGATGCCGCCGAGCTGTCGGTGCCGCTGGACGTGCAGATCGGCCGCGGCGAGAACTGGGATGTCGCCGGTCACTGAGCCGATGACACCGAGTGTCAGGCCGCGCGGGATTAGGCTCGAAGGATGACCGACACCCAGCGCACCCCCACGCCGATCGACCAGATCGCCGAGGCGTGGGTCGACACGTCCGCGGAGCTCTCACCGAGCCTCGCCACCTACATCGGCCGGTTCGAGCACAACCACCGGCTCGACGACCTGTCACCCGCCGGACGCGCCGCACGGCAAGCAGCGGCGACCTCGGCTCTCGCGGCGCTGCGGGACGCGGAGCCCGTCGATGACGTCGACCTCGTCACGAAGGCCGACCTCTCCGGCGACCTCGAGCTCGAGATCGCCCTGCACGAGGCCGGTGCCCACCTGCGCGACGTCAACGTCATCGCCTCGCCTGCGCAGGAGCTGCGCAACGTCTTCGACCTCATGCCGACCGACACGATCGAGGACTGGTCGGTGATCGCCGCCCGGCTCGCCGCCGTTCCCGCTGCCGTCGGCGGGTACGTCGAGACGCTGCGGGAGGGGATCGCGACCGGTGTCGTCCCGGCGCGCCGTCAGGTGACGGAGGTGATCGGACAGATCGCCCGCTACACCGCCGACAACGGCTTCTTCGCGACGTACGCCGCCGACGCAACCCCCGCCGAGGGCGGCCTGCCGGCCTCGCTGGCGAAGACGCTCGCCGACCACGCCGGCGCCGCGCGCGTCGCCTACGACGAGCTCGCCGACTTCCTGCGCACCGAGCTCTCACCCGCGGCATCCGAGACCGACGCCGTGGGCCGTGAGCTGTATCAGCTGCACTCGCGGGTGTTCCTCGGCGCCGAGATCGACCTCGACGAGACCTACGAGTGGGGCCTGGAGGAGCTCGCGCGCATGGTCGCCGAGCAGGAGGCCATCGCGAACGAGATCCTGCCGGGCGCGACCGTCGAAGAGGCTGTCGCGTTCCTGGAGAACGACCAGAGCCGCAAGCTCCACGGCACCGCCGCGCTGCAGGAGTGGATGCAGGCCACGAGCGACCGCGCGGTCGCCGAGCTGGGGGAGACGCACTTCGACATCCCCGAGCCGATCCGGCGCCTGGAGTGCATGATCGCCCCGACCAACGAGGGCGGCATCTACTACACCGGCCCGACCGACGACTTCTCGCGCCCGGGCCGGATGTGGTGGTCGGTGCCGGAGGGCGTCGACACCTTCGACACCTGGCGCGAACTCACGACCGTCTACCACGAGGGCGTTCCGGGTCATCATCTGCAGATCGCGCAGGCGGTCTACAACCGCGCCGAGTTGAACTCGTGGCGACGGCTGCTGGCGGGCTCGAGCGGCCACGCCGAGGGTTGGGCGCTGTACGCCGAGCGTCTCATGGAGCAGCTCGGCTACCTCGACGACCCCGCCGACCGGCTGGGCATGCTCGACGGGCAGCGCATGCGCGCCGCGCGCGTCGTGCTCGACATCGGCGTGCACCTCGGCAAGCCTCGTCCCGACGGACAGGGCATCTGGGACGCCGACTTCGCGCTGGAGTTCATGCGTCGAAACGTCAACATGCCCGACGAGTTCATCCAGTTCGAGGTCAACCGATACCTCGGCTGGCCGGGCCAGGCGCCGTCGTACAAGGTCGGCCAGCGGATCTGGGAGCAGATCCGCGACGACGCCGCCGAGCGTGAGGGTGCCGACTTCCACATCAAGCGCTTCCACATGCGGGCGCTGCGCCTCGGCGGAGTCGGACTCGACACCCTGCGCATGGCGCTCGCGCAGGGCTGAGGACGGATGTGGGAATGCCGGCGATCACGCGACGGTTTGCATTCACATGCATGAACTAGAACTCGGGCTCGACACCTTCGGCGACATCACGATCGGCGAGGACGGCGAGCGCGTCAGCGACGCGCAGACCATCCGGGACATCGTCGATCAGGCGGTCGTGGCCGACGAGGTGGGGCTGTCGTTCTTCGGGGTGGGGGAGCACCACCGGCACGAGTTCGCGGTGTCCAGCCCCGAGATCGTGCTGGCCGCAGCGGCCGCACGCACGAAGAACATCCACCTCGGGACCGCCGTCACGGTGCTCTCCAGCGATGACCCGGTGCGCCTCTACGAGCGGTTCGCGACGCTCGACGCGATCTCGCGCGGGCGCGCCGAGGTGATCCTCGGGCGCGGGTCGTTCATCGAGTCGTTCCCGCTGTTCGGCTACGACCTGCGCGACTACGAAGTGCTGTTCGAGGAGAAGCTCGACCTGTTCTCGCAGCTGCTGCGCGAGCAGCCGGTCACCTGGCAGGGCACGACCCGCGCGTCGCTGGATGCCGCCGACGTGTACCCGAAGACCGAGCACGGCATCACGGCGTGGGTCGGCGTGGGCGGCTCGCCGGAGTCGGTCGTGCGCACCGCGCGGTACGGCTACGGCCTCATGCTCGCGATCATCGGCGGTTCGGCCGAGCGGTTCCGCCCGTACGTCGACCTGTACCACCGGTCGCTCGACTCCTTCGGCCACGAGCGGATGCCGGTGGGCGTGCACTCGCCCGGCCACATCGCCGACACCGACGCACAGGCGTGGGACGAGCTGTACCCCGCGATGGAGGCGAACCGCAACGCGATCGGCGCCGAGCGCGGCTGGCCGCCGTACAGCCGGCTGCAGTTCCAGCACGATGTCGGGCCCGAGGGCGCGGTCTACGCAGGCTCGCCCGAGACGGTGGCGCACAAGATCGCCGCGACGGTGAGGACGCTTGGAGCCGACCGCTTCGACCTCAAGTACGCCAACGGCACCCTCTCGCACGGCAAGATGCTGCGGTCGATCGAGCTGTACGGCACGCGGGTCGCGCCGATGGTGCGGGAGATGCTCGCGGCATCCTGAGTAGCATTCAGGCATGACGGATGCCGCCACCACCGCGCCGGACGCCTCAGTCGCCGCGCGCCTGGACGCCCTCCCGTTCACGCGTCGGCACCTGAAGGTGCTGACCGGGTCGGGGCTCGGATGGGCGCTGGACGCGATGGACGTCGGGCTGGTCTCGTTCGTGCTGACAGCGCTCATCGCCCAGTGGTCGCTGACGGGGGAGCAAGCGTCGTGGATCGCGTCGGCGGGCTTCGTCGGGATGGCGGTCGGGGCGAGCATCGGGGGCCTCTTGGCCGACCGGTTCGGACGCCGCTCGGTGTTCGCCCTCACTCTGCTCGTCTACGGCCTCGCCACCGGCGCCAGCGCCCTCGCCGGCGGCGTGGCGGCGCTCATCGCGCTGCGCGTCGTGGTCGGTCTCGGGCTCGGCGCGGAGCTGCCGGTGGCGAGCACCTATGTCAGCGAACTGGCGCCGGCGCGCATGCGCGGGCGGCTCATCGTGATCCTCGAGGCGTTCTGGGCGATCGGGTGGACCGCGGCGGCGCTCATCGGCTTCTTCGTGATCCCCGCCTCGGCCGACGGGTGGCGGTGGGCGTTCGCGCTGGGCGCGATCCCCGCCCTGTACGCGCTAATCGTGCGGTGGGGGCTGCCCGAGTCGCCGCGGTGGCTCGCGCAGCGGGGTCGTGACGCCGAGGCGTCCGAGGTCGTGGCCGGGTTCGAGTCCTCGCCGGCGCTGGGCGAGAGCCGTCGGCACCGCACAGCGCCGGCTGCTCCGGCCCTCCCGGCGGCGCCCGCACCGGCAGCGACGTCGGCGCGTCAGCGTCTCGCGAGGCTGTGGTCCGCGGAGCTCCGGGTGCGCACGGCCGCGCTGTGGACGGTGTGGTTCTGCGTCAACTTCGCGTACTACGGGGCCTTCATCTGGATCCCGACGATCCTGTTCGCCCAGGGATACGACCTCGTGAAGTCCTTCGGGTTCACGCTCATCATCACCCTCGCTCAACTGCCCGGCTACGCCGTCGCGGCGTGGCTCATCGAAGTGTGGGGGCGGCGCGCGACGCTTTCGGTATTCCTCGCCGGCTCGGCGATCGCCGCGGTCCTGTTCGGCACGGCATCCGGCGAGGGCGCGATCATCGCGACGGGCATGGCCCTGTCGTTCTTCAATCTCGGCGCGTGGGGCGCGCTGTACGCCGTGACGCCCGAGACCTATCCGACGTCGCTGCGCGGCACGGGGGCGGGCTGGGCCGCCGGCGTCGGGCGCATCGCCTCGATCGTCGCCCCGCTGAGCGTCCCGCCGCTGCTGGCCGCCGGAGGCGCGCCGCTGCTGTTCGTGATCTTCGCCGCCTTCTTCGTGCTCGCCGCGGCCGCCGCGTGGGGTCTCGCCGAGCACCGCGGTGCCGCACTCGACGACCGCTGAGCCGTGTCGGGCCGGTCGGGCCGTCGGTCATAGGCTGGGGGGATGGCATCCGTACGCTTCGTCGCGATCGGCGACTCGTTCACCGAGGGTGTCGGCGATGAGCTTCCCGACGGGGTCGTGCGGGGCTGGGCCGACCTCACGGCCGCCGGCTGGGCGGACTCACTGGGCGAACCGATCCAGTACGCCAACCTCGCGATCCGGGGCAAGCTCGTGTGGCCGATCGTCGAGCAGCAGCTCGAGCCGGCGCTGGCGGTGAAGCCGACCCACCTGTCGTTCAACGGCGGCGGCAACGACATGCTGCGCCCCCGGACGTCGATCTCGCACATCGCAGACGCGTTCAGCCAGGTGCTGCGCCGCTGCGACGAAGAGGGCGTGCAGCTGATCCTGCTGTCGGGTGCGAACCCCTCGGCGCAACTGCCGCTGAGCCGGGTGATCCAGCGGCGCGGCGACCTGATGTCCGCGGCCGTCGTGGCGCGGATGGGGGAGCGGGAGGACGTCGTGCGCGCCCTGAACTGGCCCGACGCCGAACTGTCCGACCCGTCCTACTGGTCGGAAGACCGGCTGCACATGAACGCGCGCGGCCATCATCGCGTCGCGGCGCGCGTGCTCGACGCCCTCGGTCAGCGGGTGCCGGAAGGCTGGTGGTCGCTGCCGGAGTTGCCGGATGCCGCGCGGCTCGCCCGCGGCGAGTACTTCCGCGAGCACTTGGGGCCGTGGTTCCGTCGCCGCCTCACCGGCACCTCTTCGGGCGATGGTCGCGAGCCGAAGTTCGGCGGCCAGTGGATCGAGGTCTCGCCGCGCTGAGCTGAGCTGAGCTGAGCTCCAGCACACCCGGCATCCGCCTGTCAAGGGTATGGGCGGCATGGGCCGCGGTCCGCCAGGATGTCGGATGACCCTCGTACCCGACCCGGGAAGGAATCCCACTCATGAGCATCGGTGCTGGAATCGCCCTCATCGTTATCGGAGCGATCCTCGTGTTCGCGATCAACGTCGATACGAGTCAATTCGTCGACCTCGACATGATCGGCTACATCATGATGGCCGCGGGTGCGGTCGCGTTACTGCTGGGCCTGGTGTTCCTGTTCCGCCGCCGCTCCACCGAGCAGGTGACGCGGACGGTCGACCCCGCCGTGGGGGAGCGCGTGACGCGCACCGAATCGCGCACCTCGGGCGACGGCACCGTCTGAGACTCGGTCAGCGGTCGCGGCGAGGCGTCCGCGGCTGATCCATCCCGAGCAGCACCCGCGTCTTGCGGCGCTCGATCACGATGAAGATCCAGCCGAGCACCCACAGCGGCACCATGGTGAGGAAGGCCATGCGGAACGCATCGAGGCGGTAGGTGTCGGGCGTTCCCGCGCCCTGCAGGTCGAGCGCGAGGCCGATCGCGAAGATCGCGATGAGGGCGGCGAGGAATCCGCCGACGTTGGTGATGCCCGTCGCCGTCGATAGGCGGTGCGCGGGGTTGTGGGTGCGCGCGTGATCGAACGCGATCATCGACGCCGGACCACCCATCGCGAGGCCGAAAGCCAGCACATAGAGCAGCCACAGCGGCGCCGGACCCGGCCAGGCGATCACGGCGACCCAGACGATGAACTGCGTCGCGATCGCCGGCAGCACCAGCGCGCGCGAGCGCATGTTGGGGATGCGGCGCGACAGGTCACCCATGATGGGGCCGAGCACCATGCTGATCAGGACGTAGGTCGACAGGACCGCGGCGGCCTGCGCCTTGGTGAGCCTCTCGCCGGCGGTGAGGAACGGCATGCCCCACAGCAGCACGAAGGCCGTGCCGGCGAACGGGGTCGTGAAGTGCGACCAGAAGGCGAGACGTGTGCCCGGATGGGCCCAGGCGGCGCGGATGCCGACGCCGGTGTCCATCGACGAACGCACGACGCGGATGGCACCGGTGTTCGTGTCGACGGTGACGTCAGCGCCGAGCTGGGGCGGGTGGTTGCGGATGAACACGAACACGAGGATGGCGAACAGCACGCACAGGCCCGCGATGCCGCCGAAGACGATCTCCCAGCTCGTGGCGTGCAGGAGGGCGGCCAGCGGAGCCAGGGCGAGCAGCTGGCCGGCCTGGCCGACGAGCCCCGTCAGCTGGCTCATCAGCGGACCGCGCTGGGTGGGGAACCACGTGGCGATGAGGCGCAGCACGCCCGGGAACACGGCCGCATCGCCGGCGCCGAGGAGCGTGCGGGCGAAGATCGCGACGCCGACGCTGGGGGAGAAGGCGAGGGTGAGCTGTCCGAGCGCCATCAGCACCATGCCGATCGCCATGATGGGGCGGGCGCCGTAGCGGTCGAGGAGCAGCCCGACGGGGATCTGCATACCGCCGTAGACGGCGAGCTGAACCACCGCGAACATCGAAAGTGTCGCGGCATCCGCCCCGAATCGCTCCGCCGTGTCGACGCCGACCGCCGACAGCGAGCTGCGGTTGACGACGGCGAGCATGTACGCCGCGACGCCGACGCCCCAGATGAACCACGCCTGCCAGGTCGGTCCGGGGGAGGATCTGGTCAGGCGCACTCCTCCAAGGCTACCCGCGGTACGGATGCCGGGCCGCACCGGCGCTGTCAGGTCGACACCGCGACGCGCGCGTACTCCGAGCCCGAGCGGGTGCGTTCGAGCAGCTCGTGATCGACGAGGTAACGGCGCAGCGCCGCGACGTCGCCGCCCGGCGCGTACGGCTCGAGCCGCTCGCCCACCTCGCGCTCGGTGAGGACGACCTCCCGCGGCAGGGCGCGCTCGACGACCCACTCGAGCAGTCGGCGGCGCTCGTCCGCGTTCGCGGGGTAGCGGTCGATGCGACCGTCGCCATCGAGAAAGCGGTCGACTCCGGTGGCGCGCGGCACGGGAACGAGCATGGCGCGCACGCCCTCGGCGTCGAACACGACGGCGTCGCCGCGGCGTTGGACGAGCCCCGCCTGCTCAAGACGCGCCAGAGCCCGCTCTCGTCGAACCGCGGACGGCGGTTCGGACGCCGTCGTCTCTGCGAGAAGCGACCGCGCATCGTCGTTGAGGAGCGCTGCGAGCATGGCGCGCCAGCGCTCCGAGCCGGTCGCGCTCACCGCTCCCCGTCCTCGTCGGGGAGGTCGAGCAGATCACGCGAAGGCGGATCGGCGATCTGCGATGACTCGGTCACGTCACGGTAGGGATGGGTCGGATGCTGCCGCCCGAGCTCGATGTCGGAGTACGGGTCCGAGGCATACAGTTCGCCCGACCCGGCCGGCCGCTTCCGCCAGCGCAACCACCACATGGCATCACGGTACCGCGCGGCGCACGGCGCTGGCGCGGCACCGCCGGCATCCGTGATCATGAGCTCATGACGAAACTGCGCCTGCACAACCTCGCCCTCTCGATCGACGGTTTCGCCACGGGGAGGGGCAGTCGCTCGAGACGCCGTTCGGTCATGCCGGCGGCCGCCTGATGCAGTGGTTCTTCCCGCCGCGCACTTTCGTACGCACCTCCGGGCATGAGTCGGAGGCGATCAGGGCGGGGACGCCGCGGCCTCGTGGGACGGCATCGGCGCCGAGATCATGGGGCGCCGCAAGTTCGGGCCGCAGCAGGGACCGTGGGAGGACGAGTCCTGGCGCGGCTGGTGGGGGGGGAGGAGACACGCCTGTCGTCGTCCTGACACACCACGCGCGCCCCGATATCCAGGTCGGCGAGACGACCTTCCTCTTCCGCGAGCTGCCGCCGGAGGACGCCCTGGCCCTGGCCGCCGAGCAGGCGGCGGACTCGACGTGCGCCTCGGCGGCGGGCCGTCGATGGTGCGTGAGTTCCTGCAGGCAGATCTCGTCGACCACATGCACCTCGTCGTCGTGCCGATCGTGCTGGGCCGCGGCGTGCGCCTGTGGGACGGCCTCGAGGGCATTGAGGAGCGGTTCGACATCGAGGCGACGCCGTCACCGAGCGGCGTCGTGCATGACGTGTGGACGCGTCGCGCGCGCTGACAGCGCCGCTCAGCGTGCTCGGCGGTCACCGAGTGCGCCCGTTGTCGCCGAGCGCGCCCCGTATCGACGCCGGAAGCAGACCCTTTCGGCGGGAACGAGCCCACTCGGCGTGAGGGGAGGCTCAGGGAGGGGCTTTCCCACTTTAAGCTGACATAATGTGCATTATCGGCGTTATCATCTGGGTTCCACCATGTGGAACAACGGCTGTGTGAGGAGCCGCCGCCTGGTCACGCGCCAGCACGGGAGCCGGGCGCTGCACCGCAGGTCGGCGACGAGGCGGCCGTGCTACCCGCGTGGCGGACGCCGGCGGTCACCCTCCGAACTCGGCCGAGATCACCAACGGGGTCTGATTGGCATTGCAGGCGGCGTGTCTATCAGGTCCCTATGAACCGCGCCCCGCGCCCGAGCCAGACAGGCCCGGTCCAAACAGACCCGAGGCAGACACGGCCCGAGGCGGGCACGCCGCACGCAATAGGCTCGAAGGATGCTGGACACGCTCACCGGGTTCGTCGTGGTGGGCGTCGCGATCGCACTGGGCTGGATCCTCGGACGCATCGATCTGCTGGGTCCGCACGCGCGGCACGTGCTCAGCCGCCTCACCTTCTTCGTCCTCTCGCCGTTCCTGCTCTTCGTCGTGCTCGCGCAGGCCGACGTCCACACCCTGTTCTCCGCGCTTCTGCCGGTCTCCGCGATCGCGGCGGTCGCGGTGTTCGCCGTCTACGCGGTCATCGCTCGCTTCGTGTGGCGCCGGGGCGTCGCCGAAACCCTCATCGGAACGCTGTCGGCGGGGCAGGTCAACTCCAACAACATCGGCATCCCCCTCTCGCTCTACCTGCTCGGCAGCGCCGCGTACCCCGCCCCGGTGATCCTGCTGCAGCTGCTCGTGTTCACCCCGATCACGATGGCGATCTTCGAGGCGGTCACCAGCGGACAGCGCCGCGCGATTCCGATCCTTCGGCGCACCGTCACCAACCCGATCGTCGTCGGCTCCGTGCTCGGCGTCCTCGTCTCCCTCTCCGGCATCCGCCTGCCGCCCATCGCCCTCGATCCGCCCCAGCTCATCGCCGACGCCTGCGTGCCCGTGCTGCTGATCAGCTACGGCATCTCGCTGCACGGCCAGCGCATCCTCGGCCCGTCCGGGCGACGCCGCGACATCCTGCTCGCGTCGGCGCTCAAGCTCGCGGCCATGCCCCTCGTCGCCTGGATCGTCGCCACGTTCGTCTTCCACCTCTCGCCGCACGATGTCCTGATCGTCACGGTGCTCGCCGCGCTGCCGACCGCGCAGAACGTCTTCAACTACGCGCAGCGCTTCGACGTCGGCGAGACGATCGCCCGCGACACCGTCTTCCTCACCACCGTCGGCTGCGTCCCGGTCCTCCTGCTGATCGTCACCCTGCTCGGGTGACCGTGGCGAGCCACTCCCCCGCGCGCCCGCATCAATCCGCACGGTGTGAGCCCATCGGCGCTACTCTGGATGCACTCCTTCACAGGAATCTCCCAGAAAGGGCGACAACATGACAACCGCATCCTCCACCGAGCGGTCCGCCACCAACGGCGTCCGCACCGCGCTCGGCCTTGCCGGCGTCCTCACCCTCATCGCTGGAATCCTCATCCTTGTGTGGCCCGGGCAGACTGCTGCGGTTGTCACTGGCATCCTCGCCATCTATACAATCGCCGCTGGACTTGTATACGCGGGCCTCGGGATCTTCTCTAAGGAGAAGGGTGGGTGGTCACGCATCGGCCACATCGTTCTCGGACTGCTCTTCATCGTTGCCGGCATCGTCGCGTTCTCTAACTGGCAGGCAACCACCGCATTGCTCGCTGTCTTCGTCGCGATCATGATCGGGATCACGTGGATCATCGAGGGCATCGTGTCGCTATCCACACTCGGCGATGCATCCTCGAAGGTCTGGACGATCATCTTCGCGATCATCTCGATCATCGCCGGTGTCTACCTGTTGTTCTCGCCCCTCTGGGGCGCGATCGTCCTGTGGTGGCTTCTCGGCATCATGCTGATCGTCATGGGCGTTGTGAACGTCATCCGCGCCTTCTCGTTCGGCAAGTAAGACGCACATCAACACAGCGCCCCGCGCCCGTTTCGGTCGCGGGGCGCTGTGTTGATGTGGGCGGATGCCGGGGACTCACTCCCCGCCGAATGAACTCACGTCGCCGACGAGACGCGTGTTGTCGGCCGGGATCGGCTCGACCGCCGCGAGAGCGACCTCCGCCGCGAACTCCGACACGTTGTACAGCTTGCCGGCCGACTCCCGGCGCCCCGCGATCGCGCCGGGATTGGCGCGCTCGAGCAGCGTCGCGGTGATGGTGCCCTCGATCATGTCGCCGGAGACGACGACGAAGCCGACGCCCTGCTCGGCCAACGCCGGGATGCGCTCGCGCAGCGCGTCCTCGCCGGCACGCTTGGACAGCGCGACCGGCTCGTACTCCGGCATCGTCGGGGTGGTGCGGATGAAGTGCGCCTGGTGGCTGGTGACGAACACGACGCGCGACCCGTCGGGAAGGAGGGGAAGCGCGGCGTCGAGCACGTTCAGCTGCGCGTCGCGGTTGAGCACGAGGGCGTAGTCCTCCCCCATGCCGCTCTCCATGCCGCCGGACGCGTTCAGCACGAGCAGGTCGAGGGAGCCGAAGGTCTCCTTCACGGCCGCCATCATGACGGCGACCGACGCCTCGTCGGTGAGGTCGGCGCCGACGACGAGCACCTCGACGCCCAGCTCTCGCAGTTCCGCGGCGAGCTTCTCGGCCCGCGGCGCCTTGTTACGGAAGTTGACGACGACGTTCGCGCCACCCTCGGCCAGATAGCGTGCCGTGTCGGCGCCGATGCCGCGTGAGGAGCCGGTGACGAGCGCCGTCCTTCCGGTGAGAGTTCCGGCGGGAATGGGCTGGGTCATGGGCGGTCTCCTGCGGTGGATCGGGGTCGCCCGCACAGTCGCGGCGACCCTCCGACCCTACCAACGGGCCGGTACGGCCGACGGAATGTTAGTGTGCACAAGAGGGCGCCGAAGGAGCACACCATGTTGCCGGATCTGACGCAGTACATGTGGATCGCCTGGCTCGTGCTCGCGCTGCTCTTCGTCATCATCGAGCTGCTGACGCTCGAGTTCACCTTTCTCATGCTCGCCACCGGCGCCCTCATCGGCGGCCTCGGCGTGAACCTCCTCGGCGGCGAGTGGTGGCTGCAGGTGCTCGCCGCCGCGGCCGTGTCGGCGCTGCTGCTGTTCACCATCCGCCCGCTGCTGCTGCGCGCCCTGCACCGGTCCTCGCAGCTGCATCCGACCAATGTCGACGCGCTGTACGGCATGTCCGCGCGCGTGACGTCACCGTTCGTCGACGGCCGCGGCTCCGTACGCCTGGACAACGGCGAGCAGTGGACTGCGGAGGTCCCCGATTCCGTCGTTGTGCCCGAACCGGGCTCGCGCGTCGTCGTCACCGCCGTCCGCGGCGCCACCGTCGAGGTCGCGCCCGCAGCCGTCACCCCCGAAAGGAGCACCGACTGATGGTCGACGTCGGAGCGTTCGTCGGACAGATCTTCGTGGTCGTCCTCCTCATCGTCATCGCGATCTTCGTGATCGTGGTGATCTTCCGCTCGATCCGCATCATCCCGCAGGCCTACTCGGGTGTCGTCGAGCGCCTGGGTCGCTACCAGCGCACCCTCTCCCCCGGTCTGAACCTGCTGGTGCCGTTCATCGACCGGCTGCGCCCCCTCGTCGACATGCGCGAGCAGGTCGTCTCGTTCCCGCCGCAGCCGGTGATCACCGAGGACAACCTCGTCGTCTCGATCGACACCGTCGTGTACTTCCAGGTGACGGATGCCCGGGCCGCAACCTATGAGATCGCGAACTACCTCAGCGCGGTCGAGCAGCTGACCACCACCACTCTCCGCAACGTCGTCGGCGGCCTGAATCTCGAGGAGGCGCTCACCAGCCGCGACGAGATCAACGGCCAGCTGCGGGTGGTCCTCGACGAGGCCACCGGCAAGTGGGGCCTGCGCGTCTCGCGGGTGGAGCTGAAGGCGATCGACCCGCCGCACTCCATCCAGGACTCCATGGAGAAGCAGATGCGCGCCGAGCGCGACCGCCGCGCCGCCATCCTCACCGCCGAGGGTTCGAAACAGTCGCAGATCCTCGAGGCCGAGGGCCGGCGCCAGGCGGCGATCCTCGGCGCCGAGGGCGACAAGCAGGCCGCGGTGCTGCGCGCACAGGGTGAGGCGGAGGCCATCCAGATGGTCTTCCATGCGATCCACGCCGGCGCCCCCGACGAGAAGCTGCTGGCCTACCAGTACCTGCAGACGCTGCCGAAGATCGCCGAGAGCCCCTCCAGCAAGCTATGGATCGTGCCCAGCGAGCTGACCCAGGCGCTGCAGGGC
>JAEYAG010000140.1 GCA_023451265.1 Actinomycetes bacterium
TGAAGGGCAAGGTCGACGAAGAGCTCAAGCGGCACTTCAAGCCCGAGTTCCTCAACCGCGTCGACGACGTCATCGTCTTCCCGCAGCTGAACAAGGAAGAGCTCCGTCAGATCGTGGGCCTGTTCACCAAGCGTCTGAGCGAGCGCCTGCTCGATCGTGACATGACGGTCGAACTGACGGATGCCGCGAAGGACCGCCTCATCGAGATCGGGTTCGACCCGACGCTGGGTGCCCGGCCGCTGCGCCGCGCCATGCAGCGCGAGGTCGAGGACCAGCTCTCGGAGCGCATCCTGCACGGCGAGCTCAACGCCGGCGACCACGTGAAGGTCGACGCCGAGAACGGGAAGTTCCTGTTCGAGCACGGGCCGCGCGGCGAGAAGGTCGCGGTCGGCGTCGGCGCCGCCGGGGCGATCGAGGCCACGCCGGACATCGTCGCGGGGAGCTGACCCGGTCGAAGGACCACACCGAAGGGCGGATGCTGCGGCATCCGCCCTTCGGTCGTCTACCCGGCTGGGCGTCCTGCTGGCCGTCGTGCGGCCGGATGCCAACGCCGGGTGTCGGCCGATTCTTGTTGTGAAAGCAGGCTGGATCGCGCGGTCCGGGCCCGCTCGGGCCCGAGAAGGCGGATTGAGCCTGCTTTCAGAACGCCGAACGCCCGGCGGCAGTCAGGGGATCTGGTAGATCCGCACGGTCGAGTTCTGGTGCTCGACGTACAGCGCGTTCGTCAGCTCCCGGTACTCACCGTCGTAGTTGTGGCTGATGAAGTACACCTTCGGCGGCCCGTCGGGGACGTACTCGACCTTCGACACCGTCATCGTGTGATCCAGGCCCGCCTGCGTCTCGCCCCAGCTGAACACGCCGACATCGCCGACGCGGACGCGGTCGAGGTCGGCCTCCGTCGCGTAGGTGAAGCCGAGCTTGTCGAAGTAGGCGGCCATGGGAGCCGTGGCGATCCAGGGCTTGGAAGCCGTCCACATCGCGCCGTCGGAATACCACGTGCCGTCGGTGTGCCAGCCGCGTGCGATGAGCCCCTGGCTTGCGAAGTTCGTGCAGTCGCCGCCATACGGGTTGTAGTCGCCCCACTCGGCGCTGTTGTAGTCGAAGACGTACTGGTGCAGGTAGGCCATCTGGGCGGCGACATTGCCGCCGGTCGGCTGCGTGTTGGTGCCCGCGGATGCCGCGATCAGCCCGGCCCGGTACGCCTCGGCATCCGCCTTCACCGCCTCGACGGCCTGCTGGGTCGCGGCCATGGCCGCGTCGGCCTCGGCGGCGGTCGTCGCCCCGCGCAGCGTGACCGTGGCCTGGTAGAGCGCGTCCTCGACGGACCGGGCGGCGTCGCTGTACTCGCCGAGCACGGCGAGCGCCTGGTCGGCCGCGGCGCCGGTGTCGAAGCTCGGGCCGTCGGCCGCCGGGGTGGGCTTCGGAGCCGACAGCGCGGCGCCCGCCTCGGGGGCGCTGGACGCGGTCGGATGCGGCCGCTCGCCGAGCGAGCGGACGAAGCCGAAGACGCCGACCGTCAGCGCCGCGATGATGATCACCGAGATGAGCGCAGCCGCACTGCGGCGCCGTCGCATCATCCTGCGGCGGCGCGCTGCTCGGGTGATCGGCGCGGTGGGCACGGCCCCGAGACTAGCAAGACCGCTGGGAAGCAGCCTGACGCCGGCCCCGACACCCGAAAGACCGCGGCGGCCGGCTCATGCGTCATCGCGCGGCGCGACGTCGACGGAGACCCGCAGGGTCGAGCGCTTCGCCTTCGTGAAGATGATCCCCTTGACCGGCGACACGTCGCCGTAGTCGCGGCCCCACGCCACCGTGACGTAGCGGTCGTCGGCCCACTGGTCGTTGGTGGGGTCGATCGCGAGCCACTGGTCGGTGCCGGGCAGCCACACGGCGAGCCACGCGTGGGAGGCGTCCGCGCCGAACACGCGCTCCTTGCCCGGCGGCGGCTGCGTCGCGAGGTAGCCCGAGACGTAGCGGGCCGCGATCCCGTGCGACCGCAGGCACGCGAGGGCCACATGGGCGAAGTCCTGGCAGACCCCGGCGCGGGCGGCCATGGCGTCGGCGACCGAGCTTGTCACGGTCGTGGCGGTCTTGTCGTAGTCGAAGTCGCGGAAGATCCGCTGCATGAGGTCCGTCGCCGCCTCGCGGATCGGCCGGCCCGGGGTGAGCGAGACGGCGCCGTACTCCGCCGCCGCCGGCACGTGCCGCACGCGGGGCGACTCCAGCGCGTACTCGACCGCCCGCCACGCCCCCGGCGTCTCGGGGTGCAGGATCGGCCGGGCATCTTCCCACGGCCGCGCCAGCGCGTCGGGGTCGTAGGCCGGGTCCTCGACCGTGACATCGCTCGTCGCGGTGATCGTCAGCGCGTCGTGCGGCTCGGTCAGGTGGAAGAACGTCGCCGCGTTGCCGAACGCGTCGACGTCGGGTGCGATGTCGCCGGGAACGGGGTCGAGCTCGACGGCGGATGCCGACACGCGCTGCCACGGCAGATCGCGGGCGACCAGGTGGAACTGACCGACGCTGTCCTGCACCGGCTTGCTGTAGGTGTAGGCGGTGCGGTGCCACACGCGGTACGACTTCATGCCCGGCTCTCCATCAGCTCGATGAGCGACAGCTCCGACATCGGGACGGCGGGCGGCCCGCTCTCGAAGTGCAGGTGGGTCACCGCGACCGACAGCTGCTCGAGCTGTGCGGTGACTCCGGCGAGGAACTCCACCAGCGCGTCGCGCCGGCCGTCCGAGACGGCCCCGAGGGCGCCGATGTCGGCCGCCGCCAGCTCGGTCTCGAGGTGGTCGAGCAGCCGCTCGGCGCGCGTGGATCCGGTGGAAGCGGGCATGGCCGCCAGGTGATCGCGCAGCGCCGCCAGCGCGAACGCCAGCGAACGCGGGTTGCCGGGATCGACCAGCAGCAGGTCGAGCACGTCGGCGGCGCGCACCGAGCCCCGGTACCGGCGCCGATGCGTGACGACGCTCTCCGATGCCACCAGCAGGCCTTCCAGCACACTGCGGGTGGCCCGGGCATCCTGCCGGTGCGCGAGGCCCGTCGACAGCAGCACGCTCAGCTGGAGTCCGCGTTCGAGGAAGCGCCCCGCCTCGATCATGTGCCAGCCGGAGTCGCGGATCATGTTCGCCGTCACCCCGTACAGCGACAGCATCGCGGCGAGCATGCGACCGGCCGACTCGGAGGTGCGGTGCGGGTGCGCCGAGGTGCGCAGCGCTCGCAGGGCCCGGTCGATGGTCGCGAACACCCGCCATGTGTCGCCGGACAGCTGGTCGCGCACCCCTTCCATCGCGTCGCGCAGGCGCGCGATGGAGTGCGCCGCCGACCCGGGACGGCTGGCGTCCAGCAGCAGCGAGCGGAACTCCGCCTCGGGATCGAGCGAGCGCATGCCCGCCAGGCGCCCCAGCACATCGAGGAGCACGCGGGGGCTCGCCGCCACGGCGCCGGCGGGGCCGTACGCGCCGGGCTGGTCGAGCTCGGCCTGCGCCGTCAGCAGCAGGCGCAGCAGGTCTTCGGTGCGCTCGGCGTAGCGCCCGGTCCAGAACATGTCGGCGTGGGCGCGAGGGGAGAGCGGAGGGATGCTGCGCGCCGCGGGCAGCGGCGCGATCTCGCTGAGGTTCTGATCGGCGTCGTCGGATGCCGCCTTCAGCACCCACACGTCCTTCGTGCGCGGCAGGGCGTCGGTGCTCTCGCGCACGGTCGCCAGACCCCCGACGAGCGGCCGGTAGGCCGAGCCGTAGCGCAGCGTGAAGCCGCGCAGGGTGAGCGGCATGGCCGCCGCGCGGGCGCCCGGTCCGGTCCCGCCCGCCGTCGCGTTCCACACCGGGGTCTGCGACAGCGGCAGCTGCGTCTGCCCGACGAACCGATGCGGCGCCGCCGCGATGCGGGCCGCGAGCTCGGCCCGGTCGAGGTCGGCGAACGCCTTGCGCGGCTCGTCGATCGTGCGCACCAGCAGCGTGTCGTCGCCGGCGCGCAGCCGCGCCTGCACCTCGCGGAGCGCCTCGGGCTCGCCGCACCACAGCGTCGGCACCGAGGGGATGCGCAGTTGTTCGCCGAGCAGTCGCTCGCACGCGGCAGGCAGGTAGGGGAGGAGCCCCGGGTTCTCGAGCACACCGGCGCCAAGCCCGTTCACGAGGCGCACGTTGCCCCGCCGCACGGCCTCCGCGAGGCCCGCGACGCCGAGCCGCGAATCGCCGCGCAGCTCCAGAGGGTCGCACCACGCGGCATCCACGCGTCGGATGATGACGTCGATGCGGTCGGCGGGCCGGGTGCGGGGCCAGCCGGCCGGCTTCATCCACACGAACCCGTCGCGGACGACGAGGTCGCTGCCCTGCACGAGCGGGAAGCCGAGCGCGTTCGCGAGGAAGGCCTGATCGAACGCGGTTTCGCTGAGGGTGCCGGGCGTGAGGATGACCACCCGGGGGTCGTCGATCGCCTCGTCGACCGAGGAGAGCAGCGCCGCCCGCAGCGCCGAGAAGTACGGGTCGATGCGGTGGAGGTCTCCCTCCTGGAACAGGTCAGGCAGCACCTGCGAGATCACCCGCCGGTTCTCCGCGGCGAAGCCGAGACCCGACGGCGCCTGCACCCGGTCGGCCAGCACGTGCCAGTCGCCCGCGGCGTCGCGGCCGAGGTCGGCCGCCGACAGCAGCAGTGGGTGCGGATCGACCGCGCTCGCGCGCGCGAGCGGGCGGGTGAAACCGGAATGGCCGAACACGACGGCCGCCGGCACGATGCCTTCGCTCAGCAGCGACTGCGTGCCGTACAGGTCGACGAGGAGGGCGTTGAGCAGCTCGGCGCGCTGCGCGAGACCGACCTCCAGCGGCGCCCAGGCCGCCGGATCGAGCACGAACGGCACGGGATCGAGCTGCCAGGGCTGTGCCCCCGACTCGCCGCGCACGTACGAGACGCCGTCGTCGGCGAGGAAGCGCGCGATCTCGCCGTCCACGCGGTGCAGGTCGTCGGACGTGAGCGACAGCGCGTGCGCGGCGAGGGCCTTCCAGCCCGGACGCAGCGCGCCGTCGGCATCCACGAACTCATCGAACCGGGACACGTCGCCGGCGGCGGCGAACGGCAGCGTCGGCTGCGACATCGTCGCGGCGTAGTCACGCAACACACTCACGCTGGCGTCCCCTCCCGGGTCCAGCGTAGGGGGCAATACAGTGGGTCGGTGACCTACAACGTGCGCGCTGCGCGGACCTCGGACGTGCGCGGCATCCTCGCCCTGCTCGACCCGTGGGTGCAGCGGCGCGTGCTGCTGGGCAAAGAGGTCGTGACGCTCTTCGAAGCGGTGCAGGAGTTCGTCGTCGCCGAGAGCGACGGCGAGCTGATCGGATGCGGTGCCCTCCACGTCATGTGGGAGGACCTCGGCGAGATCCGCACCCTCATCGTCGCCGACGGCTGGCTGCACCACGGCGTGGGGGGCGCGATCGTCGCGAGCCTCGAGGCCCGGGCGCGCGAGCTCGGCCTCACGCGCCTGTTCTGCCTGACCTTCGAGGTCGACTTCTTCGCCCGGCGCGGGTTCTCCCCCATCGGCGAGCAGATCGTCGACCCCGACGTGTACTCGCAGCTGCTGCGCAGCCCCGACGAGGGCGTCGCGGAGTTCCTCGATCTGGCGCACGTGAAGCCGAACACCCTCGGCAACACGCGGATGCTCAAGCACCTGTAGCGGCCGGTCCGCGCGTCTCGGGCGGGGCGGACGGCACCGCGGCCTAGCCTGGAGGGGTGAGCACCCCGAAGCGACGCCCCTCGCCCGCCGTTTACCGGCGCCGGCGGCTGGTGGCGCTGCTCATCGTGCTCGCGGTCGTCGCGGCCGTCGTGCTGGCCGTCTGGCAGCCCTGGAACGGGACGGCGGTGCCCGCGGCATCCCGCACCCCCGGCACCACGCTGTCGACGACGGCTCCGCCGGTGACGACGGATGCCGCGGCCACCCCGGAGCCGACCGCACCTGTCGAGACCTCGCCCGCGCCGGATCCGTCGGAGGCGACCGAACCGGCCATCGCGGCCTGCTCGACGGCGGACATCTCCGTGCAGGCCGTCACCGATAAGGACGCCTACGGATCGGGGGAGCTGCCGCAGCTGTCGATCACGCTGTCCAACGAGGCCGCCGTGCCGTGCCTGATCAACGTCGGCACCGCGACGCAGTCGTTCGTCATCACGAGCGGCAGCGACACGTGGTGGCGGTCCACCGACTGCCAGAGCGAGTCGAGCGACCAGGTCGTGCAGCTCGCCCCGGGACAGACCGTGTCCAGCGTGACGCCGCTGACCTGGGACCGGACGCGCTCGTCCGTGGACACGTGCGGCGCTGCGCGGCCGCAGGCGCCCGCGGGGTACTTCCACCTGTCGGTGTCGATCGGCGGGATTGAGGCGGCGGACACGAAGGTGTTCCAGCTGCGGTGAGCTTCGCGGGCTTCGCCCGGCCGCGGTGAGCTGCGCGGTGCGGGGGCGGTAATATACCCGTTTCTGAGAGGATTCTCACGATTTTTCCACGGAGGAGGGGGCACAGATCGACAAGATCGTGCGTAACCTTGTACTCAGCTCCTGAATGAGAGTCCCCGTCGTCCCCAGCGGCGGTCGCCGGCGCCAACCCCAGTGGCACGGTTTTCGGACATTCCGCTCGGTGAGTTTTGGCCCTCTCGATCCTCCCAGTCCCCAATGTGGGGATCGAGAGGGCCCCCCTTTTGGGACGGGGCTTTCGTGAGGCGCGGCTCCCGCGGCGGGCGGTGCTTCGGGCCGGGTTCTAAGCTGGAGCGATGGCCGGTAAGAAGCGTTCGAGGTCGTCGGAGCCCCTGGAGTTCCGCAATACTCAGCTGGCCGATGCGCTGCAGACTCAGGACATGGCGGCGCTGGCGTTCGCACTGCGGCACGGACCCACGGTGGTCCCGCTCCTGCGTCCCGGTCAGCGCGACGATCCCCGCGACAGCGGCGAGGTGTGGACCTATCGCGACCCGAAGACCGGCGATGTGGCGCTGCTGCTGTTCAGCGACGCGGTGCACAAGCCGGCGGCGCTCCCGCCCGCCGTGGCGCTGCAGTCGCCCGCGTGGCTGCGCGCATTCCTCAGCGCGCACGAGGCGGAGATCACCACGGTCTTCTTCGACATCGCAGGGCCGCACCCCATGCAGGCGACGCCCGCGGACCTCATCGCCGCGCTCGACCTCGACGCCTGACCCGCGCCGCGTTGAGCACGCGGTCCCTGTCGACGCCGCCGGTTGATCCCGGCTCGTCCGACGCATCGTGTCGATACCGGGCTGGGTAATCGCGATTCGCGTCGGATGAACGCGCTCGCCCGCGGCGCCCGCGGTCTCGGCTGCTCCTCCGCCGCGGTGCGGCGTCAGAAGGTGGGGTCGTCGCCCGGGTCGGCGGGATGCCGGTGCGCCAGGTCGCGCAGCGCACCGCTCAGAGTGCGGGATGCCGTGTCGATGACGTTCCGGTATCCCAGTCGCGCGGCCTCGGCCTTGCGCTGGTCGTGCTGCGTGACCGCTCGCACCTCGCCGGCCAGACTCAGCTCGCCGATCGCCACGAGCTTCGCCGGAGTGGCCCGGTTCGTCACGGCGCTCGCGACCGCGAGAGCGATGGCGAGGTCGGCCGCCGGCTCCACCAGGCGCACCCCTCCGACGGTGGAGACGTAGACGTCCTGGTTCGACACCGTGATCTTCGCGCGCTTCTCGAGCACCGCGAGCACCATCGCGACGCGGGCGGCGTCGACGCCGCTGACGATGCGCCGCGGGTTGGGGCCCGAGGGTGCGAGGGTCAGCGCCTGCACCTCCACCGGCAGCGCACGTCGCCCTTCCAAGGCGATCGTCACGCACGTGCCCGGCTCGCGGGAGCCGTGACCGAGGAACAGTGCGCTGGGGTCGGGCACCTCGACGATGCCGCGGCTGGTCTGCTCGAAGCATCCCACTTCATCGGTCGCACCGAACCGGTTCTTCAGCGCCCGGACGAACCGCAGCGCCGTCTGCCGGTCGCCCTCGAAATGGCACACGACGTCGACGAGGTGCTCCAGCACGCGGGGGCCGGCCACCTGGCCGTCTTTCGTGACGTGGCCGACGATGATGACGGGGAGGTTCCGCTCCTTCGCGACGCGGATGAGGGTCGAAGCGACCTCGCGCACCTGGCTGGGGTGCCCGGGCGCCCCGTCGACGAGGCTCGAGGCGACCGTTTGCACCGAGTCGACGACGAGCAGCTCGGGCTGCGTCTCGTCGACGTGACCCAGGATGGTCGCGAGGTCGGTCTCGCTCGCGAGGTACAGCTCGTCGTGCAGGGCGCCGGTGCGCTCGGCGCGCAGCCGCACCTGGCCGAGCGACTCCTCGGCGCTGACGTACAGCACACGTCGCCCGGCGCGGGCGCTCTGCGCCGCGACCTCCAGCAGCAGAGTCGACTTGCCGACGCCCGGCTCACCCGACAGCAGGATCGCGGCCCCCGGCACAATGCCGCCGCCCAGCACCCGGTCGAACTCGCCGACGCCGGTGGTGCGACGCGGCGTCTCGCGGGTGTCGATCGTCGTGATCGGGCGGGCCGAGCGGGTAGGGGCCAGCGGCGCGACGGCGTGCACCGGGGTGGTGGCGGTCGCCTCGACGACGGTGCCCCACTGCTGGCATTCGCCGCAGCGTCCCACCCACTTGGCGCTCGTCCAGCCGCACTCGGTGCACCGGTACGCACTCGTGGTCGCCGCGCGCTTGGATGCCATGGAGCAAGGCTAGCCGCGGCATCCGACACCACGCGCCGCCAAGCCGACCCGCCCGCGCGGCGTGTCAGCGCAGCGAGTCGGCGATCTCGCGCAGCGCGTCGGCGGAGTGGCGGAACAGGCCCAGCTCCTTCTCGTCGAACGAGGTCTGGCGGATCGGCTCCGCACCGGCGGCCGACACCACCGACGGCACCGACAGCGCGACGCCGCTCACGCCCTGAAAGTCGTCGAGCACGGTCGAGACCGGCATGACGGCATGCTCGTCGTCGAGGATCGCCTCGACGATGCGCGCGCTCGACAGGCCGATCGCGTAGTTGGTCGCGCCCTTGCCCTGGATGACCTTGTACGCGGCATCGCGCACATCCACCGCGATCTGGTCGAGCTCTTCGACGGTGAACTTCGGCTGGCCGTCCAGCGGCTGCCAGTCGAGGATGGGCACCGTGCCGATCGTCGCGTGCGACCACAGCGGAAACTCGGTGTCGCCGTGCTCGCCGACGATATAGGCGTGCACGCTCGAGATCGACACGCCCGCGCGCTGTGCGATCTTCCACCGCAGGCGCGACGTGTCGAGCACCGTGCCGGAGGCGAAGATGCGCTGGTAGGGCAGGTCGGTGGTCTCCTGCGCGAGCACCGTCAGCACGTCGCACGGGTTGGTCACGATGACGAAGACCGCGTCGGGGGAGGCCTCGAGCAGCTGGGGCATCATCGACTTCAGGATGTTCGCGTTGACGCCCGCGAGCTCGATGCGGGTCTGGCCGGGCTTCTGCTTCGCGCCGGCGGTGATGACGACGACGTGCGAACCGGCGGTGACCGAGATGTCCGCGCCGCCGACGATGTCGCTCGATCCGGTGAACTGGGCGCCGTGGGCGAGGTCGAGCACCTCGGCCTCGGTCTTTTCGGCGGCGATGTCGTAGAGGGCGACGTGGCGGGCGGATTCCCGGATGAGGGCGGCGTACGCGACGGACGACCCGACCGCTCCGGCACCGACGACAGTGAGTTTCGAGTTCTCGATAACGCTCATGGGTTCAGTCTGGCAGTGACCGGATGCCGGGGC
>JAEYAG010000173.1 GCA_023451265.1 Actinomycetes bacterium
GAGCCGAGCCGCCGCACGCCACGCCCGAGGAGGCGGCGGCGCTGCTGGACGAGCTGATCGGCGCGCGGCGCGCCATCCGGGTGAGCGTCGGCGGTGCCGAGCGGGTGGCGGCGATCGAGGATGCCGGGAGGTTGCGCGACGCGCTCGGAGCAGCGCTGCCCGTCGGCATCCCCACCGCCTTCCTCGAGCCCGTCGTCGATCCGCTCGCCGACCTCGTCGCGCGGCACGCCCGCACGCACGGGCCGTTCCGCACGTCCGATGTCGCAGCGCGGCTCGGGATCGGCGCGGCCGTCGCCCGGCAGACGCTGCAGCGGCTGGAATCGCAGGGTCGCCTCTCGAGCGGCTTCTTCCTGCCCGACCCGGCGGCCGGCTCGGGCCCTGGGGCTCAGGCCGGGAGCGGCGCGGATGATCTGGAATGGTGCGACAGCGAGGTGCTGCGGCGGCTGCGACTGCGGTCGCTCGCCGCTATCCGCGGTGCCGTCGAGCCGGTGTCGCCCGAGGCGTTCGCCCGGTTCCTGCCGACGTGGCAGCACCTGACGCGACCCCTCGACGGGATCGACGGCGTGCTCGCCGTGATCGAGCAGCTCGCCGGCGTCCCCCTGCCGGCCAGTGCGTGGGAGTCGCTGATCCTTCCCGCACGGGTGCGCGACTACTCCCCCGCGATGCTCGACGAGCTGACCGCGACGGGCGAGGTGGTGTGGTCGGGGCACGGGTCGCTGCCCGGCCGCGACGGCTGGATCGCCCTGCATCCGGCCGACGCCGTCCCGCTCACGCTGACCCCGCCGGACGACCCCGAACCCCCCACAGAGCTGGAGCAGCGCGTCCTCGACGTGCTCGCCGCCGGCGGGGCGTACTTCGCCGCGCAGCTGACGGCGATGACGCAGGCGGAGAACGAGCAGTCGGTCGTCGACGCCCTGTGGAACCTCGCCTGGACCGGGCGGATCACGAACGACACGTTCGCGCCGGTGCGGGCGCTCCTCGCCGGCGGGTCGCAGGCCCACCGCACGGCGCGACGCACACCGCGGGCGCGGATGTTCCGCGGAACGCCGCTCGCGGCATCCGTCCCCCGCGCCGCCCCGCAGCGCCCGCCGCTCATCGGCGGTCGCTGGTCGCTGCTGCCCGAGCCCTCCACCGATGCGACGCTGCGCGCGACGGCGGGCGCCGGGCTGCTGCTGGAGCGGTACGGCATCGTGACGCGGGGATCGGTGCAGGCCGAGGGGATGCCGGGGGGGTTCGCGCAGGCGTACCGGATTCTCGCCGGCTTCGAGGATGCCGGTCACTGCCGTCGCGGGTACTTCATCGAGCGGCTCGGGGCGGCGCAATTCGCGGCATCCGCGACGGTCGACCGCATCCGCGAGTTCGCCGGGCTGCCCGACGCCGCGCCCCTGCAGGCGATCACGCTCGCGGCAACCGATCCGGCGAACCCGTACGGTGCCGCTCTGACGTGGCCGGCGCTGGACGGCGTGGCGCACCGGCCCGGGCGCAAGGCGGGCGGTCTGGTGACCCTCGTCGACGGCGCGCTGGTGCTGTATCTCGAGCGCGGCGGCCGTTCCGCTCTCGCGTTCACGGACGACGAGGAGGTGCTCGCGGCGGCGGCGCGCAGTCTCGTCGAGACCGCCCGCGCGCGGCGGCTCGACACCCTGACGATCGAGCAGGTCTCCGGCGCGTTCGTCTACGGCACACCGGCGGGCCGGGCGCTGCAGGCCGCCGGGTTCGTCGAGGCGAGCCGGGGATTGACGCTGCGGCGGGCGCGATGACCCCCGGCCTGCCGATCGCGCTGAGCGGGCCAATCGCGCCGAGCGGGCCGACCGTGCCTGAGCGGAGCGACTGTGCCTGAGCGGAGCGACCATGCCTGAGGGCGACACCGTCTTCCGCACGGCGCGGCGGCTGCACGAGGCGCTCGCGGGCGAGGAGGTGACGCGCTTCGACATCCGCGTGCCGCGGCATGCGACGGCCGACCTCACCGGCGAGGTCGTCCACGAGGTCGTGCCGCGCGGCAAGCATCTGCTGATGCGGATCGGCGCGTTCACGCTGCACTCGCACCTGAAGATGGAGGGGCGCTGGCTGGTGTTCGCGCACGGCGAGCCGTGGCGCACCCCCGCGCATCAGGCGCGCGCGATCGTCGGAACGTCGCGGGTGGATGCCGTGGGTTTCGAGATCGCGATGGTCGATCTCGTGCCGACCGAGGAGGAGGATCGGCTCGTCGGGCACCTGGGACCCGACCTGCTCGGCCCGGACTGGGATCCCGTCGAGGCGGCACGGCGGCTGCACGCCGACGCCCGCCCCGTGCACGTCGCCCTGCTGGATCAGCGGAACCTCGCCGGGCTCGGCAACGAGTACGTCAATGAGCTGCTGTTCGTCCGCGGCATCCTGCCCACGCGGCCCGCGACCGAGGTCGACGTCGCCGGTCTCGTCGACACCGCCGCCCGCATGATCCTCGCGAACCGTGACCGCTCGGGCCGCACGTTCACCGGCGATACTCGGCGGGGCCGGCAGACGTGGGTCTACGGTCGCGATCGGCGGCCGTGCCGGCGCTGCGGCACGCTGATCCGGCGGACGGAGCTGGGGGCGACCGACACGAGCGAGCGCAACGTGTTCTGGTGCCCCCGCTGCCAGAGATGACCTCCCGTGTGGGGCTCGGGCCGCGGTTATCCGGCTAGCATGATCCTCCGACAGTGGAACCGGTTCCACGTCGAGTTATCCACAGAAATAGTCCTGGTGAGAGTGTGAATAGTCTCACCCACGAGGGGGTGTTCCGCGGTAGGTTGGGGGTATGAGCAGCCCCGTCGCCACCCTCGCCGAAGCGGTCACCGCGCTCGGTGACGCGTGGCCCGACGGCAGCCTGGCGGGGTGCGAACCGGGACGGCTGGCGTCGCTGACGGAGTTGGTCGGCACGGCCCGGCGGCTCTTGGATGCTGCGGCCGAGCAGGTCGCCACCGAGGTCGCGAGGCAGTCCCGCCCGGAGCTGGGTGCGGAGTCCCTCGCCAAACGGCACGGGCACCGCAACGCGACCGTCATGCGCGCCACCACCCTCGGCACCTCCACCGCCGAAGCCGCCACACTCGTCGAGGTCGGGGACGCCACCGCACCCCAGGCGACACCGGCCGGGGCACCCGCACCGGCACGGCACCCGCACATCGCGGCGCCAGTCGGTACAACCTGATCCTCGCCGTGTGGCTGCGCACCCTCGCCGATGTCAACCGGTTCGAGATGGCGCTCGAGAACGCCCTGCAGGGCGCCCGCATCGCCGATCGCGCCGTGGTGCTGCGGATCGCGAAGCAGATGGGGCGCTCCGTCGGTCCGGACACGCGGGCGCTCGGTCACGCCGGCGATGCCCTCGCGCTTCCCGCGCACGTGTAGCCCTCGGGGTCAGTGACCCAGGTAGCGGCCAGGACGGTGGTTCAGCGCGAGCACGAGGTTCAACAGCACGGCCCCGACGGCGCTCATCACGACGTTCGGCCAGGGCATGACAAGCACCGCGGCGAGGATGATCAGCAGGTCGAAGATCATCATGGTCCAGCCGGCGCGGAAGCCGGTGCGGTCCTGCACCTCGAGGCCGATGATGTTGACGCCGCCGACGCTCGAGCGGTGGCGGAACAGAATCAGCACGCCCACGCCGGCGAGCAGGTTCCCCGCGAGGGTGCCGTACCAGGGCTCGATCTGCGTGATCGGGAAGAGCGCGTCGTGCACGAGCGCCCATGCCGACACGAGCGCGATCGCGATGATCGTGCGGATGGTGAAGTCCCACCCGCGCCGCCAGACCGCGAGCAGCGCGAACGGCACGTTGATCACCGCGAACAGCAGCCAGAACGGCCACGCCGTCGCATACCCGAGCAGCAGCGAGAGCCCGGCCGTGCCGCCGGTGACGGCGTGCGCCGCGTGCAGCAGGTGCAGTCCGAGCGAGGCCAGGAACGTCCCGGTGAGGATGCCGAGGACGTCCTCCGCGACCGAATGCGCGTTGGCCTTCTCGTCGAACACGAGGGAGGGGCCGGTCGTCGGGTCGTCGGGATTCGCCACGGCATCCATCCTCGCCCATGCGTCCGCGACGGGAATGATCCCTCCCCTGCGGTCGTTGCAGAAGGCGGAGGGTTTTTCGTGGGAAAGAACTACATCGACATCGAAGACGACCAGGGACAGACGCTGCGCTACCGCAAGCACGTCAATGGTCGCGGCCTCGTCGCCAACGGCGCCAAGGTCCACTCCAGCGCGCTCGTGGAGGCGGGGGCCTACATCGAGCCGGGGGTGCAGATCGCCGCGGGCGCGCACATCGGCCGCGGCGTCTGGATCGAGCCCGATGCCGTCATCGGCCCCGACGCAGAGATCGCGCCGCACGCCCACATCCGCTCCGGCGCGGCGATCGGCCGGGGCGCCAAGATCGGCGTGCGCACCGTCGTCGGCGCGCACGCGCGCGTCGCGGGCGGCTCGCTCATCGGCGACGACCAGCAGATCGGCGACGGCGAGCAGGTCGCGACCGACCGCCGCGGACTGCGTCTGGCGGCCTGATCCGCCGCGCCCGGCGGCGGCTGCGCGCGGCTGTCGTGAAAGCAGGCTGAATCGCACGTTCCGGGCGCCGAGAGGCCCTAGACCGCCGGTTTCGCCTGCTTTCGCGACGCGTCCGGCCGCTGAAACGCCGCCGCGGCGTCAGCCCGGCTCGACCGCGGCGCGGCTGGGTGACCGCGCGCAGCTGTCGTGAAAGCAGGCTGAATCGCACGTTCCGGGCGCCGAGAGGCGCTGAACCGCCGGTTTCGCCTGCTTTCGCGACGCTCAGGCCGCGGAGACGGATGCCGCGTCAGGCGAACAGGAAGAGCACGAACCCGATCAGGGGCAGCGTCCCCTGGATCGCCGCCGGTCGCACGTACTTCGCGCCGCTCGTGACGAGCACGAGCGCGGCCGCGAGCATCGACCCGAGGCTGAACAGGACCAGCGCGCGCCCCGCCACCTCGGCGGTCGAGCCGGCACCGCCCGCCCAGAACAGCGCCAGCCCGATGATCACGCCGATCGCGAGGAACAGGTTGTAGAACCCCTGGTTGTACGCCATCGGCTTGGTCGTATCGGCGGCGGCCTGGTCGGCGACCCCGAAGCGACGCCAGACGCGGGGCTGGGTCCACTGGATCGACTCCATCACGAAGATGTACACGTGCAGGAGAGCGGCGAGAGCCGCCACAGCGGTCGCGATGATCGGCACCATGTCCGCACCCTACCGCGGGTACGCTGGCCGGATGGCCGGTCGAGCGTCACCGCGGGGCGGAACCCCGTCACGCCGCCCGCGCGGCGGCAAGGGCACGGGCGGCAGGACCCCCGGTACCAAGACGCCCACGGGCAAGACCCCCGGCGGCAAGACCGGCGCGCCGGCGAACCACCCCGCCGCGGCCCCGGCGGCCCCGCCCCTCGGCGGGACGTTCCGCCTCGGCGCGATCGAGGGCGCGACCCCGGGCAAGTGGATCGACATCTGGCGAGAGCGTATGCCGGGCGTCGCCCTCGAGCTGACTCCGCTCGCGATCGCCGATCAGCGCACGGCGCTGACCTCGGCATCCGTCGACGCGGCGCTCGTCCGCCGACCGGTCGATGAGGCGGGTCTGCACGTCATCCCGCTGTACGAAGAGGTCGCGGTCGTCGTCTGCGGCGCGGACTCGCACCTCACCGCCGCCGACGAGCTGACCCTCGCCGACCTCGCCGGCGAGGTCGTGATCATGCCGCGCGACGCCCCGCTGGAGGTCCACGTCCCCGGAGCGATCACGCCGCGGTTCGCGCCGCCGGAGACCGTCGGCGATGCGATCGCCATCGCCGCCTCGGGCGTCGGGGTCGTGATCGTCCCGCTGTCACTGGCCCGGTTGCATCACCGAAAGGATGCGGCGCACCGGCCGCTCGTGGACGGGCCGCTCTCGCCCGTGGTGCTCGCCTGGCCGTCGGGCGAGACCTCGCCGCTGGTCGACGCGTTCATCGGGATCGTGCGCGGTCGCACCGCGAACTCGTCCCGCTGACCTCCGCCGATCGAGGCGGGGCACGGCGAGGGGCCGGCGAGTCCCCACCCACCGGCCCCTGGACGGACAAAGAATCCCCCCGGAAAACCGTCCTTGCGAAAGCGCCGATCCCCACTCCCCAGAAGCAGCCCCCGTTGGATCCGCTCGGCCCTTTCACCGATGAAGAGCGCCGAACGGCCGCGGTGATACACGCCGGGTCAGAATCCGTTGCCGTGCACGAGGAACGGCGAGCGGATGCCGGTGCGCGCGCTCGCGGCGGCGAGGGCGACCGCCGGCGCCTCGCCCGCGGCGAGGCCGGTATGGAGCGCGCCGAGCAACTCGCAGGCGTCGTCGTCGGCGACCACCACGGGCGCGGCGACGACCGCGCCGGCACCGGCGTGCAGCCACGCCCGCGTCATGCCCACCGCCTCCTCTCCCCAGCGCACCGCCGACCGGCCCGACT
>JAEYAG010000190.1 GCA_023451265.1 Actinomycetes bacterium
GTCCCTGAGCGGGGCGAACGGCCATCCGGTGCAGCAGCCACTGCGACTTCTCGCCCGCGCCCGACGTGCGGATGAGGGCCAGCCGCACGACACCGAGCGGCCCGCCGGGACGGCCGGTCAGCGTGAAGATGATCTCGTCGTCTCGCCACTTCTCGACCTCGTACGTGCCGGTGTCCCACACGGTCATGGTGCCCGCGCCGTACTGTCCGGCGGGGATCTCGCCGGCGAAGGTCAGGTACTCGATGGGGTGCGGCTCGGTCATGACCGCGAGGTGGTTGCGATCGGTGGTCTCGGGGATGCCGCGGGGGACCGCCCAGCTCTCCAGCACGCCGGCACGCTCGAGGCGGAGATCGAAGTGCAGCCGGCGCGCGTGATGCTCTTGGATTACGAACCGAGACGTGCCGCCCGTCTCACCGGCCGACGTGCCGGACCCGGGGAAAGGCTCCGGCGTCGCGTCGGCCGCGCGCTTGCCGACGTAGGCCGTGAGCGGATCGGCGGCCGCGGGAGCGAGCGGGGCGAGCAGATCGCCCGTGGTCGCCACGCGCTCGAGCACCTCGTCGAAGCGCAGGTGTCGCAGGAGCGGATTGTCGAGCTCGTCCCACGTGCGGGGCGCTGCGACCATCGGCTGCGCGCGCCCCCGCAGCGAGTACGGCGCGATGGTGGTCTTCGCGCCGTTGTTCTGACTCCAGTCCACGAAGACCTTGCCGCCGCGGACCGCCTTCGTCATGGCGCTCACGACGAGATCACCGTGGTCGGCCTCCAGCGCCCGGGCGAGCTCGCGGGCGAACGCCGAGATCTCCTCGCTCGAGCGCGTGCCGTCCAGGGCGGCATACAGGTGAATGCCCTTGGACCCGCTCGTCACGGGCAGCGGATCCATGCCGACGCCCCGCAGGATCTCGCGCGCCCAGCGCGCGACCTCGGCGCACTCGGCGAGGCCGGCGCCCGGGCCGGGATCAAGGTCGAGGACGAGGCGGTCCGGCGCGCGCCGTGACGAACCGGCGGAGCTCCCCGCGGCGTCGAAACGCCACTGCGGCGTGTGCAGCTCGAGGCTCGCGACCTGGGCGAGGTACACGAGCCCGGCGACGTCGTCGACGAGCGGGTAGTCCTTCGCCCCCGACGAGTGATCGATCGCCCGGCGTCGCAGCCAGTCGGGGGCACCCGCCTCGAGGTCTTTCGCGAAGAACGGGGCGTGGCCGGTGCCCTCGGGCCAGCGCAGCCGCGTGACCGGACGGCCGGCCAGATGCGGCAGCATCCACGGGGCGATCCGCGAGTAGTAGTCGATGACCTCGGCCTTGGTGGTGCCCGCCTCGGGGTAGAGCACCTTGTCCAGGTTCGTCAGCCGAAGGCGACGACCCGCCACCTCGACGACCTGCCCCGTGCCTGCCATGGTCGCAAGGCTAGCCGCAACCCCTGGCGGTGACGGGTGTGGCCGGTGTTCACTGGGGGGATGAGAGCGATCTGGAAAGGCGCGCTGACCTTCGGCCTGGTGAACGTGCCCGTCAAGGTCTACTCCGCGACGGAGGATCACGACGTGCCGCTGCATCAGGTGCACGCGAGCGACGGCGGCCGCATCCGCTACCAGCGCATCTGCGAGCTCGACGGTGAGGTCGTCCCCTATGCCGAGATCGACAAGGCCTACGACGACGGCGAGCGCACGGTCGTGCTCACCGCCGAGGACATCGCGTCCCTACCCGCCGAGCGCTCCCGGGAGATCGAGGTGGTGGAGTTCGTGCCGACCGAGCAGATCGACCTGTTGACCCTCGACCGGGCGTACTACCTCGAACCCGACTCGGCCTCGCCCAAGGCGTACGTGCTGCTGCGCAAGACCCTGGAGCAGACGGAGCGCACCGCGATCGTGCGCTTCTCGCTGCGGCAGAAGACCCGGCTGGCCGCCCTGCGTGTCCGCGGCGATGTCCTGGTGCTGCAGACGCTGCTGTGGGCCGATGAGGTGCGCGAGGCCGCGTTCCCGTCGCTCGACGAGCCGGTGAAGATCTCCGCCAAGGAGCTCGAGCTGTCGGCATCCCTCGTCGACAGCTTCTCGAGCGACTTCGAGCCCGACCAGTTCGTCGACGAGTATCAGCAGGAGTTGCGCACCCTCATCGACGCCAAGCTCGAGAAGGGCGACGCGCTGGACACGTCGGAGACGTTCGGCGAGAAGGCGGAGCAGGATGCCGGCGGCGAGGTCATCGACCTCATGGCGGCGCTCAAGGCCAGCGTCGAGCGCAGCCGCGCGGCCCGCGGAACGGCGGGCGGCGACACGGCGGCGCCGGCCGCGAAGAGCGCGGCCAAGAAGGCGAAGCCGAAGACGAAGGCGAAGAAGGCGTCCTGAGTCAGGATGCCGCGTCTCCGCGGCTGCGGCGGGTCTCGCCCTCCGCCGGCGGCGTCTCGAAGACCTCCGGCGCGACGTCGTGCACGGCCGGTGCCGCCTCGAACGCGGTCGCGGGGAGGGTCAGGTCGACGGCCGTCTCGGCATCCGTCGTCGCCGGCTCGCCGTCGGCGAGCTCCTTGCGCACCTTGCGCTTCTCGGCGAAGTAGTGCCAGATCGTCACGAGCGCCGTCCCGCCCACCGCGGTCAGCAGGATGACGTCGATGTACTCCGTGACGAGGTGCGCGACCCACGGGATGAAGGCGATGAGGTAGCCGACCATGGTCAGGCCGAAGCCCCACAGCAACGCGCCGATGAGGTTGTACAGCGAGTAGCGCCGCCACGGCATGTGGCCGACGCCGGCGGCGACCGGGGCGAAGGTGCGGACGATCGGGACGAAACGGGCGAGGATGACGGTGAGGCCGCCGTAGCGCTCGAAGAACGCGTTCGTACGCTCGACGTTCTTGCGGCTGAACAGGCTCGATTCCTTACGCTCGAACACCGCCGGGCCACCCTTGTGGCCGATGAGGTAGCCGACCTCGCCGCCGACGAACGCGGCGAGGGCGATGAGCAGGCACACGATCCAGATGTTGACGCCGAAGATGTCGTTGGTGTGCGTGAGCAGGCCGGAGATGATCAGCAGCGTGTCACCGGGCAGCAGGAAGCCGACGAGCAGTCCCGTCTCGGCGAAGACGATGAAGCAGACCACCAGCAGCGCCCAGGGACCTGCGGCGTTGATGATCAGCTCAGGGTCGAGCCAGGGGATGAGGGCGAGAGAGTGCACGGAGTTCCCGTCGGTCGGTCATACGGTCGGCGGCAGGGCCAGAAGAAGAGTACCCGCTGGTTCCCGTGCGGAAGGTGGGACTTGAACCCACACGCCCGAAGGCACAGGAACCTAAATCCTGCGTGTCTGCCGATTTCACCACTCCCGCGGAGCGTTCAGTCTATCCGGCGGCCGATACCGGCTCCGGGACGTCGTCGCGGAGAGCGGCGGCGTGCATCCGGGGTGAGCCGCCGATGATCCAGTAGCCGAGTCCGACGATGACGCCGCCGCCGACGAGGTTGCCGAGCCCCACCCAGAGCATGTTGCTCGCGAACAGCCCCAGCGTCGCGTGGGGATCACCGGTGAAGAGGCCGATGCCGTACGTCGTCATGTTGGCGACGACGTGCTCGAAGCCGGAGGAGATGAACGCCAGGATGGCCGCGAAAATGAGGAGGATCTTGGCGACGTCGGAGCGCACGCGCGCGCACATCCAGATCGCGAGGCAGACGAGAAGATTGCAGAGGATGCCGCGGACGAACAGCTGCAGCGGTTCTTCTTCGGCCTTGGCCGCGAGCATGTCTGCGATCATCGTGCCGGCGGGTGCGTTGGCGTGGAGCACACCCGAGGCGACGATGAGCGCCGCGAAGACGAGCGCGCCGACCAGATTGGCGACGAAGGTCGCGGCGAGGGCCCCCAGCGCGCGCCACGGTCCGATCGCCCGCATCAGGGCGCCCTGGGGGAGGATCATCATGGCGCTCGTGAGCAGGTCGGCGCCGGCGAAGACCACGAGGGTGAGCGCGACGCCGAACACGAGGCCGGCCACGAGTTTCGCGAGGCCATCGCCGGCGGCGACCAGCGGGCCGGCGGTGGACACCATGAGCACGACGCCGATGCCGATGTAGGCTCCCGCCAGCATTCCCGACACGAGGAACCGGCCGGGGGAGCGCAGTGCGTCGACCTTGTGCACGCCGGCATCGGCCTGGGCGGCGAGGGTCTCCGGGATGGTGAGCACCCGATCAGTCTAGCTGTGGTCGGACCACACGGCAACGGGTTGTGGATAAGTTGCTCGCGCGTCGCGGGTTCTTGTCAGGATGCGGGGGTGACGCCGTTCGCTGCTCCGACCCCGGCCGCCGTTCGCGGCGGCTCGGCCGCGGGCGGGGGAACGGCGTCGTACGGCACTGCCCGGACCTTCTCGCACGAGTCGGCAGCCGTGCAGACCGTCGCCGACCGGGTGCGCGACCGCCTCCGCGAGGAGCAGGCCGACCCGCTGCGCCATCCCGACCGGGCGCAGCAGGTAGCCTTCGCGGAGGTGCGCCGCCACAACGACTACGCGCTGGCGCGGGGGCTGGATCTCATCGAGGACGAGGCGTCGTGCGTGCGGGAGGTGCTGGCCAGGGTGACCGGCTTCGGCCCGCTGCAGGCGCTGCTGGAAGACCCCGAGATCGAAGAGATCTGGATCAACGATCCCGCGACGGTGTACGTCGCACGGGCCGGCCGCAGCGAGCGGGTGCCGCTGCGGCTGACCGACGAGGCCGTTCGCGACCTCGTGGAGAAGATGCTGCACGCGACCGGGCGACGTGTCGACCTCAGCCAGCCGTTCGTCGACGCGTCGTTGCCGGACGGCAGCCGGCTTCACGTCGTGATCCCCGACATCACTCGCACCCACCTGGCGGTCAACATCCGCAAGTTCCTCGCGGCCCGCCGGACGCTCGACGACCTCGTGGCGGCTCGGTCGCTGCCGGTGGACGCCGCCGATCTGCTGCGCGTGGCCATGGCAGACGGCCGCAACGTCCTCGTCTCGGGCGCGACGCACGCGGGCAAGACGACGATGCTCGCGGCGCTGATCGCGGCGTGTCCGCCGGAGCAGCGGCTGATCACCGTCGAGGAGACGTTCGAGCTCGCCGTGCACGCGCCGGACATCGTCGCGCTGCAGGGGCGGCAGCCGAGCCTGGAGGGCACCGGCGCCGTGAGTCTGCGCCGGCTCGTGAAGGAGGCGCTGCGGATGCGGCCCGACCGGCTGATCGTCGGCGAGGTGCGCGATGCCGAGGCCCTGGATCTGCTGTTGGCGCTGCACACCGGCGTGCCCGGTGCCGCCACGATCCACGCGAACTCCGCCGCCGACGCGCTGAGCCGGCTGGCGACGCTGCCGCTTCTGGCGGGTCGCAACATCGATGCCGGGTTCGTCATGCCCGCCATCGCGACGGGAGTGGATCTGGTCGTCCACTGTCGGCGCGGGGCGGACGGCAGTCGGTTCGTCGCGGAGATCGTCGAGTCCACCGGGCGCGTCGTGGACGGCACGATCCAGACGCGGCCGGTGTACCGAAGGGACGCGTCGTGACGATCGTGTGGGGTGCGGTGCTGGCCGCCGGCATCCTGCTGGTGGTCTCGCCGTGGCTGTGGCCGGCCGGAGATCGCCGCGAGGTCGCCCCCTCGCATGGCCGGGTGAATCGGATGCTGCAGGAGGCAGGCTTCGCGCACGCCCCGACGGGGCGGCCCGTCCTCATCGCGGTGGTGCTCGCCGCCGTCGGCGCCGCCGTGGCGTGGCTGGTCACCGGTCTTCCCGCGGTGGCGCTCGTCGCGGCCGTGGCGGCCGGGTGGAGCCCGTTCGCCTGGTTTTGCGCGCGGGGTCGACGCCTGCGCCGCTCGCGGCGTGCGCTGTGGTCCGATGTGTGCGAACTGCTGATCTCGTCCGCACGCGCCGGGATGTCGCTGCCCGACGCCGTCTCCGCCCTCGCGGTGAGCGGACCCCCGCCGCTGCGGGGCGCGTTCGCGCGGTTCGCGGCGGATATGGCGGCCTCGGGGCATTTCGACTCCAGCGCGCTCCGGTTGAAGGCGGCGCTGGCCGACCCGGCATCCGACCGCATCATCGAGACGCTGCGGATGGCACGACAGGTCGGTGGGACCGAACTGATCGGCGTGCTGCGCGCGCTCTCAGCATCCGTCCGCGCCGACGCGACGCTGCGCGCCGAGGTCGAGGCGCGGCAGTCCTGGGTGCGCGGCGCGGCGGTGGTCGGCGTCGTGGCGCCGTGGGTAGTGCTCGGCCTGCTCGCGATCCGGCCCGAGGGTGCGGCCGCCTACGCGACCACGGGCGGCGTCGTGGTCGTGCTCGTCGGGGCCGTCGTCTCCGTCGTGGCGTACCGGCTGACCCTGCGGCTCGGGCGTCTCCCCGAGCCGCAACGGTGGTTCGGATGAACCTCGTCAGCCTTGCCGCCTGCGCGGTCGTGCTCGGCACCGCGTTCGCCGCCGGCGTGCTCCTCGCGGCGGTGCGGGTCCCGCGATGGTCGGCGCCGACGCTGTCGCGCCGCATCGCGCCGTACCTACGGGACATCGCCGACCCGCGGGGGTTGACGCCGCTTGCGCCGACGCCCGTCTTCGGCGCGTGGCGCGCGATGCGCGACAGGATCGCGGCGGGATGGGGCGGCGGCGACGCCCTCGCGCGCCGACTGCGGCAGGCGGGCTGGGCGCCCGACGTGGTCGCGTTCCGCGCGACTCAGCTGGCCTGGGGCGTCGGTGGGCTCGCCGTCGGCGGTGTGCTGGCTGTGGCGCTCACTCTCGCCGGGCGCGGAGGACCCGTGGTCGCCCTGCTGCCCCCGCTGCTGGCCGTCGCGGGTCTCGTGGGGTGGGACTACCGGCTCAGCCGCGCGGCGCGCCGCCGCACGGCGCAGGTGGAGGAGGAGCTTCCGACCGTGCTGGAGTTCCTCTCGCTGTGCCTGGCCGCGGGCGAAGGACTGCGCGACGCGCTGCGCCGCGTCGGCGACGTCGGGTCGGGTCAGCTCACGACGGAGCTGCGCGGGGCGGTGCTCGCCAGCGGGACCGGGTCGAGTCTTCCCGACGCGCTGCTCGCTGTCGCGAAGGGACTCGACGTCCCCGCGCTGTCCCGCGCGGTCGAGCACCTCGTCGCGGCGATGGACCGCGGCGCCCCGCTCGCGCACGTGCTGCAGGAGCAGGCCGTCGACGCCCGCGAAGACGCGAAGCGGGCGCTCATCGAGGCGGCGGGTCGCAAAGAGATCCTGATGCTGTTGCCGTTGGTGTTCCTCATCCTGCCGTTGTCGGTTCTTTTCGCCGTGTTCCCGGGGATCGTGATGCTGAGGCTCGGCATCGGCTGAGCGTCCTGTGGATAACTTGCGCGGCGGCGGAGGGATTCGACCACACTCCCGGGTATGAGAAAGACAATCCGCTGGATCGTCCGCGACGTCGTCGACGACGAGACCGGAGATGTCCCGGGATGGGTCTTGGTGACGCTGATGACCGCAGGGCTGGTCGTCGCGATCTGGACTCTCGCGGGGCCGGCGCTCGCGGACCTGTTCGAGCAGGCGCTGGAGCGCGTGTCGGGCTTCTGAGACCGCGGGAACGGACGTGGGCGTGGGCGGCACGGTACGACGGCTGCGAGACGACGATGACGGCTCCAGCGCCGTCGAGTTCGTCCTCGTCGGCACCCTGCTGACCCTGCTGACGCTCGCGGTGCTGCAGTTGGCGCTCGCGGTCTACATCCGCAACGTCGTCCACGATGCCGCTGTCGAAGGCGCCTACCACGGCGCTCTCGCCGACACCGACGCCGCGGCCGGAGCCGCGCGCACGGCAGCACTGATCTCGACGGCCGTGGGCGGGGCGCTGGATGCCGAGGTCACCGCGGCGGACACCGACGGCGACCGCGGCGCGGAGGTCGAGGTGACGGTGGTCGCGACGCTCCCGCTCGTGGGTCTGCTCGGCGTCCCCGGCGGGATGGAGGTGACCGCGCATGCCCCGCGTGAGAGCTTCGATTGACGACGCAGGCTCGGCGGCGCTGGAGTTCATCCTCGTCGGCCTCGTTCTGCTCGTGCCGATCGTGTACCTGATCGTGACGCTCGGCGCGATCCAGGGGCAGTCGCTCGGCGTCGAGACCGGCGCCCGTCAGATCGCCCGGACCATCGCCTCGGCGCCCGACACCGCCACCGCCGACCAGCGTGCCGAGCGGGTGCTCGCCGCGATCGTGGTGGAGTACGGGCTGGATCCGGCCGCCGTCGACGTCGACATCCGCTGCACCGACGCCGCCGCGGACTGTCCCGCGGCGGGCGCCCTCCTCTCGGTCACCGTCCGCACCGAGATCCCGTTGCCGCTCGTGCCCGCGATCCTGGGGCTGGATCAGCTCGCCCGCGTGCCGGTGGAGGCCACCTCGGTGCAGAAGGTCTCACGCTTCTGGGTGGAACCGTGAGTCGGCGGGTGCGCGGTGCCGCGTCCGACGACGAGGGGAGCGTGCTGCTGCTGACCCTCGGCTACGCGATCCTCGGGCTCGTGCTGGTGCTCGTCTGCGTCGATGCGACGAGCCTGTACCTCGCGCAGAAGCGGGCGGATGCCGCGGCCGACGCCGCTGCACTGGCCGGCGCCGACGGGTTCGTCCTGACCGTCACCGCGGGCGGTGCCACCGCGGAGCTCACGGACGCCGGCGTGGCCGAGCAGGCCGCCGCGCTGCTCGCGGCGACCGGCACCGCCACGCTCGTGAGCGCGGGCACCCCCGACGGCACCTCCGCGGAGGTGACGGTGCAGACGCAGTGGCATCCACCGGTGCTGACGCTGTTCGTTCCGGACGGCTGGACGCTGCAGGCGACAGCCACGAGCCGCACCGCCCTGCGCTGAACCGCCCTGCGCTGAACCGCCCGCCCCGGAACTGCGCCTGACGAGCAGACGTGTCATGTCAGCGGGCGCGCGGCACGAAGCGCGGCACCCACCGGACGAACGCGACGGCGCCGGCCAGTCCGATGGCACCGACGACGGCTGTTGCCGCCGACAGCGACAGCGCCGCCGCGATCGCCGAGACGAGGAGCGGAGACAGCGCGCCGCCGGCATCCGTCAACGTCCGCCACGATCCGAGGAACGGTGCGGGATCATCCTGGGGCGCGACGTCGGCGCCGAGGGTGAGGAGGATGCCACTGGACAGCCCGTTGCCGACGCCCAGCACCGCGGCGAACAGCGCGAACCACATCGCGGCAGCGTCGAGGTCGTGCGTCACCGAGAGCGCGAGGAAGCCGGCGCCCATCAGCACCATCGCGGGCAGCGCCGCCCACAGTCGGCCGAAGCGGTCCATCACTTGGCCGCTCGCGTAGAACAGAGCGAAGTCGATCGCTCCCGAGACGCCGACGACGAGCGCGATGGTCTGCGCGTCCAGTCCGATGGAGACGCCCCACAGGGGCAGCACGACCTGGCGGGCGGAGCGGACAGCCGACAGGGATGCCGCGGCGAGCCCGAGCCGCGACAGCACATCACGATGGCGCCACATGGTGCGGAACACGCCGGCGCGGCCCGGCACCGGGATCGCGCCCGTGACGACCTCGCCGGTGTCTTCGCTGAGACGCGCATCGCGGGTCGCGGGAGCCGCGACCTGCGTCTCGGGGTCGGGACCGAAGACGACGAGGGCGACGGTGGCCACGAGGCACGCGCCGAAGAACCAGACGGTCGCGTGCTCGTCTCCGAAGATCGCGAGCAGCCCGGCGGCGATGAACGGCCCGACGAACATGCCGAGTCGGAACGTCCCGCCCAAAAGCGACAGGGCGCGCGCCCGGAACGCCAGCGGAA
>JAEYAG010000192.1 GCA_023451265.1 Actinomycetes bacterium
CCCTCGCGGGTGACGAGCACACCCGAGGACAGCTGGGCCGCCAGCGACACCGACCACTCATACGGCGTCGCGGGGTCGTTGGTGGTCCCGACGACGACGATGGGGGCGGCGCCGTCGGCGGTGATCCTCTCCCGGACCCCGGTCGGCGGGTACGGCCACACCTCGCACACGTCCACGCCCTGCCAGTACGGCGCGATCGTGGGCGCCTGCTGTTCGATGCGGGCGGTCGCGGCATCCTGATCAGCCTGCGAGGTGTCCAGCGGATAGTCCATGCAGTTGTAGGCGCGGAACGCCTCGGTGGAGTTGTCGCCGTAGGTGCCGTCGGTGCGGTTGTAGTAGAAGTCCGCCAGAAGGAACGCCATGTCGGGGTCACCGGAGAGCGCATCGGAGAGCGCCTGCGTGAGATACGACCAGCTGTCCTGGGAATAGAGGGCCGCGATGATGCCCGTCATGAGCGAATCGGCCCCCAGCATCCGGCCGTCGGTCGCCTTCAGGGGCGTCTTGTCGACGCTCGCCAGCAGCGCGCCGAGGTCGGCCATCGCGTCGTCGACCGAGCCGGTGAACGGGCACCCGCGTCCGGCGAGACAGTCGGCCATGTAGGCGCGCAGAGCCGACTCGAATCCGACGGCCTGCGTCGTCCCGACATCCAGGCCCGACACCGACGGATCGATCGCCCCGTCGAGCACGAGGCGGCCCACGCGTTCCGGGAACAGCTTCGCGTACGTCGCGCCGAGGAACGTGCCGTACGAGTAGCCGAGGTAGTTGAGCTTCGCATCTCCCAGCACGCCGCGCAGCAGATCCATGTCGCGCGCCGCGTTGTCGGTCGTGATGAAGGGCAGGATGCCGCCGCTGTTCTGCTCGCACGCCGCAACGAAGTCTTTGTTGCGGTCAGTCAGTTCAGCCGTCCAGCCGTCGCTGCCGCGGGGGTCGGCGGGGATGTCGAACAGGTACGCGTCCATCGCCTTCGCGTCGAAGCACCGCACCGCCGTGGAGCGCCCCACCCCGCGCGGGTCGAAGCCGATCACGTCGTACGCGTCCGACAGCGCCGTGCCCACCGCGAAGGAGGCCGACTGCGCGATGAGGTCGTAGCCGCTGGCACCGGGACCGCCGGGGTTGGTCAGCAGGGAGCCGATGGCATCGCCGTTCGTGGCGGCGCGGCGGATGACGGCGAGCTCCAGCGAGCCGGCGCCGGGATCGCTCCAGTCCAGCGGCGCCGTCACCGTCGTGCAGTCGTAACTGCCGGCATCCGTCCCGCTGCACGGCGTCCAGTCGAGGGTCTGCGTGTAGAACGACTCGAACCCCGCGGGAATGCCGTCGAGGTCGGGCTGCCGGCTGGGGGCGGGAGTGGCCGCGGCCTCCGGGGGGATCGCCGCGTACAGACAGCCGGAGAGCGTCGTGACGGCGATCGCGACGCCGGCCAGGGCGACGAGAGCGCGGCGGGCGAGGCTCCGGCGGGGACGAGTCGTGTTCACAGGGTCCTTCCGCTCGCGACGGTCACGAGCATGCTCTCCAGGGCGAGGGCCGGGGCGGCGTTGCCTTCGAGGTTGGTGCGGGTCTGGGCGATCGCGTCGATGACGACGAGCGTGCGCGCGGGGGTCCACGCGGCCGCGAGAGCGCGGAGCTCGTCGCTCAGCTCGCGGTTGATGAGGTCGGCGTCACGGCCGAACTGGAGCATGAGGACGTCGCGGTACATCGACTCCAGGTCGGTGAGCACCCGGTCGATGCCGTCGCGGAGACTGCGCGTCGCGCGCCGCTTCTGCTCGTCCTCCAGCGCGCCGAGCTGACCGCGGACTGCGGGCGGCACGGCCGCGCCGGGGGCGATGCCAAGGGTCCGCAGCAGCGCCTCACGCTCGGCCTCGTCGCGCTCGGCGGTGAGGGCCTTGGCGTCGTCCGTCGCCAGCTGCACGATGCGGGCGGCGGTCTCCACCGCTCCCCCGACGCCGCGGACGGCGAGCACCGCGCGCAGCGTCTCGTCGCGCCGGGCGCGTGCATCGGCATCCGTCGCGAGGCGCACCGCCATGCCGATGTGACGCTGCGACAGGCGGGCGGCCTGCTCGGCCGTCGCCGCGTCGGCGCCGGTGCGCGCCTGAATGAGGCGCGCCACGTCGGCGACATCGGGTTCGTGCAGTCGGAGGGTCCGCACGCGGGAGCGGATCGTCGGCAGCAGATCGGCTTCGCTCGGCGCGCAGAGGATCCACACCGTCCGCTCCGGCGGCTCCTCGAGGGCCTTCAGAAGCACGTTGCTGGTGCGCTCGACCATCCGGTCGGCGTCCTCCATCACCATCACCCGATAGCGTCCCAGCGACGGTGAGAAGTAGGAGCGCTCCACGAGGGCGCGTGCGTCCTTGATCGAGATGATCACGCCCTCGGTCCGCAGCGCCGTGAGATCGGGGTGGGTGCGAGCGAGCACCTGCCGCATCGCGGCCTCGTCGCCCGGCTCGGCGATGAGCGCGGCGGCGAACGCGTAGGCGAGCGTGGATCGCCCCGAACCCGCGGGCCCGGTGATCAGCCACGCGTGCGCGAGCTGAGCGGGGTCGGATGCCGCGGCCTGCAGCTGTCGCAGCGCCTCGTCCTGACCCCAGACATCTCCCCACGGCAGCGTGGCGGTGGAGACGGACGTCATGCCGACCAGCCTAAGCGGTGCCGCCGACGCGGCGACGCTTGACCCCCGACCGCGGCGTCCTCCAGACTCGGGATGACCGGGGAGTCGCCCGGCGTGGCAAACCGTGAGGGATCGACCGTGGACCGCACCATCCGAATCGTCGTCATCGTGCAGGCCGTGCTCGTCGGCGCGGTGGGGGTGTTCTACGGCGTCGTGGTGCCCGCCATGAGCGGGAGCTTCTTCACGTCACCCATTGCGCTGGTGTTGATCCCCGCGTCCGTCACGCTGTTCGTCGTGGCCCGCCGCGCTGATCGCGCGGTCCCCGTCGACGCCGCCGGCTGAGGCCGGCATCTCGCCGCTCGTCCGGCGCAAAGTGCGGCTATCGGCCCGCATAGTCGCGATTCGGGCCGGATGAACGCCTGCGCCCTCAGCCGAGGAGCGCGGCGACGCGCTCGCGGACGGCGGCGGCGAGCTCGGCCGCGGGAAGGGTGGCGTCCAGGACGAGGAAGCGGTGGGGGTCGGATGCCGCGAGCTCGAGGAACGCGGCGCGCACCCGCTCGTGGAACTCCGCCTTCTCCGCCTCCAGGCGGTCGAACGGCTTTTCCGCGGCATCCAGCCGCTCCCGCGCGACCCGGGGGTCGAGGTCGAGCAGCACCGTCACGTCCGGCAGCGCGCCCTCCGTCGCCCACAGCGACAGGTCGCGCACCTCACCGGCATCCAGCACCCGGCCCGCGCCCTGATACGCGACGGAGGAGTCGAGGTAGCGGTCCTGGATGACGATCTCGCCGCGCTCCAGCGCCGGCCGCACGAGCGTCGCGACATGCTGGGCGCGGTCGGCCGCGTACAGCAACGCCTCCGCGCGCGGCGACACCTCGCCGCGGTGGTGCAGCACGATGTCGCGGACGAGCACGCCCACCTCGGTGCCGCCCGGCTCGCGCGTGCGCACGACCTTGCGCCCCTGCTCGCGCAGCCACTCCTCCAGCAGCGTCGCCTGCGTCGTCTTTCCGGAGCCGTCGCCGCCCTCGAGGGTGACCCAGAGCCCGCGGGTCATTTCTTCTTGGCTGCCGGTTTGCGCGTCGTCGTCGCGCGCCGGGTCGTGCGCTTGGGCGCCGGTCCCTTCGCGCGCTTGTCGGCGAGCATCTGCACCGCGACCTCGAACGTGATGTCGTCGGCGGTCTGGCCGCGCGGGATCGTCACGTTCGTGGTGCCGTCGGTGACATACGCCCCGAACCGGCCGTCCTTGATGCGGATCGGCTTGCCGGAGACCGGATCGGCCTCGAACTCCTTCAGCGACGTCGCCGCGCGGTTGGCGTACTTCGGCTGCGCGTAGATCTCCAGCGCCTGCTCGAGCGTGATGTCGAAGATCTGCTCCTCGCTGCCGATCGAACGCGAGTCGGTCCCCTTCTTGATGTAGGGACCGTAGGGGCCGTTCTGCGCCGTGATGGGCACGCCCGACTCCGGGTCGACGCCGACGGTACGCGGCAGCGAGAACAGCTTCAGCGCCGTGTCGAGGTCGATGGTCTCGGGCGACATGCTCTTGAACAGCGACGCCCGCCGGGGCTTGGGCGCCTCGACCTTCTTCTTCGCGGTCCGCTTCTTGGGCGCACCCTCAGCCGCAGGCTCGACGACCGGCTCGGGCTCGGCCGGCAGCACCTCTTCGAGGTAGGGCCCGAAGCGGCCATCCTTCACGACGATGTCGCGTCCGTTCTCGGGGTTCTGACCGAGCACCCGGTCGCCGGCGACAGGAGCCTCGATCAACTCGCGCGCCTTCTCGGGAGTCAGCTCGTCGGGGGCGAGGTCGCCGGGGACGTTGACGATGCGGGTGGTGTCGTCGCCGTTCGGCACCTCGAGGTAGGGCCCGTAGCGGCCGAACCGGAGGGTGGCGACGTCGCCGATGCGCGTCGAGTTGATCTCGCGGGCGTCGATCTCACCGAGGTTGTCGAGGATGTGGCGCAGCCCGACGTGGTTCTCGGATCCGAAGTAGAACTCGTTCAGCCACGCCACCCGCTGCTGCTCGCCGCGCGCGATGGCGTCGAGGTCGTCTTCGAGGGCCGCGGTGAAGTCGTAGTCGACGAGATCGGCGAAGTGCTCCTCGAGCAGGCGCACCACGCTGAAGGCGAGCCAGCTCGGCACAAGCGCCTGGCCCCGCTTGGTGACGTACTCGCGGTTGATGTTGACGTGGATGATCGACGCGAATGTCGAGGGGCGGCCGATGCCCTTCTCCTCGAGCGCCTTGACGAGCGAGGCCTCGGTGTAGCGCGGCTTCGGGCTCGTGGCGTGACCCTTGGGCTCGACGTCGCGCAGGTTCAGCACGTCGCCGACCGCCATCTGCGGCAGGGACTGGTCTTCCGCCTTGTCGGCGTCGCCACGCTTCTCGTCGCGCCCCTCTTCGTACGCCTCGAGGAAGCCCTTGAACGTGTAGACAGTGCCGGATGCCGTGAACGACGCCGTCTTGCCCCCGGCATCCGCCTCGAGGGTCACCGTCGTCGTCTCGTACTTCGCGTCGGACATCTGCGAGGCGATCGTGCGCTTCCAGATGAGGTCGTACAGGCGCAGCTCGTCGCGGTCGAGGCCCGACGCGACGGACGAGGGGGTGCGGAACGATTCACCCGACGGGCGGATGGCCTCGTGCGCCTCCTGCGCGTTCTTGCTGTTGTTGCGGTAGCTGCGGGGATTGGCCGGCACGGCCTTGTCGCCGTAGAGCGCGACCGCCTGAGTGCGCGCGGCGACGACGGCCTGCGTGGACAGGGCCGTCGAGTCCGTGCGCATATACGTGATGTAGCCCTTCTCGTAGAGCCGCTGCGCGACGCCCATGGCGTGCTTGGCGCTCATCGAGAGCTTGCGACCGGCCTCCTGCTGCAGCGTGGAGGTCGTGAACGGCGGCTTCGGGCTGCGGGTGCCCGGCTTCGCCTCGATCGCGGTGACGGTCGCCTCGGCCTTGGCCTCGATCGCGGCGGCGAGCTCGCGCGCCTGCGTCTCGGTGAGGACCACAACGGCCTTCTTGAGCTGACCGGCGTCGTCGAAGTCGGTGCCGCGGGCCAGCGGAGCACCGTCGAGGCGGGCGAGCCGCGTGGCGAAGGACTCCGCGCCCGACGCGGCGAGCGCTTCGACGTCCCAGTACGACGCCGAGACGAACGCCATCCGCTCGCGCTCGCGGTCGACGACAAGGCGGGTGGCGGCGGACTGCACGCGGCCGGCCGAGGTCCCCTGGCCGACCTTGCGGCGGGTGACGTCGGAGACGTCCCAGCCGTAGAGACGGTCGAGGATGCGGCGGGTCTCCTGCGCGTCGACGAGCGCGAGGTCGAGCTCGCGGGTGTTGTCGACGGCGGCGCGGATCGCGTCCTTCGTGATCTCGTGGAAGACCATGCGCTTGCCCGGCACCTTGGGCTTGAGCGCTTCGAGCAGGTGCCACGCGATGGCCTCGCCCTCGCGGTCTTCATCGGTCGCGAGCAGGAGTTCGTCGGCGTTCTTCAGGGCGCGCTTGAGCTCGGCGACGGTCTTCTTGCCGCGCTCGCTCTCGACGTACAGCGGAGTGAACCCGTTCTCGATGTCGATCGAGTACTTGCCGACCGAGGTCTTCTTCAGTTCGGCCGGGATGTCCTTCTTGTCTGCGAGGTCGCGAATGTGCCCGACCGAGCTGAGCACCTCATACCCGTCCCCCAGGTAGCCCTGGATCGAGCGCATCTTCGTCGGTGACTCGACGATGACGAGCTTCTTTCTCTCCGGGCTCTTGACAGCTGCCACGTGGCGTCCTTTCTCCGATGCACACCATACACACCGCCAGACGCAGAGGATGCTGAGAGCCCCGCCGCGGCCGCGGCGCGCGCCGACGCGGACTCAGGGCGCAGGCCCCGCCCGTGCGCGTGCTTGGGCTGCGAGCAGTCCGACGCCGATCTGCACCCGGACGGTCGCGGTGGTCGCGTCCAGATCGCACTGCAGGAGGTCGGCCCCGGCGGCGGTTGCGACCTGTCGCGCACGCTCGCAGGGCACCCCGGTGACAGCGCCGGCGGCGGCATCC
>JAEYAG010000222.1 GCA_023451265.1 Actinomycetes bacterium
CGGCTACACCGCGCAGTCGCAGCGGGAGCGGGCGGAGCGCGCCGCGGCGGCCGCCCGCGGCGGCTTCGCCGACGGCGAGACGCTGCACCTGGGAGCCGTCGAGATCGACGTGGACGCGGTGGCCCGCGGCGGCGCCTCCGGCCCACTCGCGATGGTCGACGGCATCCCCTCGGTGGTGTGGAACGCCGCCGGCGCGACGCGCCCCCTCGCGGAGTACCTCGACGAGCAGCTGTCGCTGCGCTGAGCCGCGGGGCGCGCTGACGCCTCACGTCGCCGAGTGCGCCCCTTCTCGCCGAGAGGGCCCGCTGCGTACCGCTGATAATGGGCGCGGTCGGCGGGAACAGGCCCGCTCGGCGAAACGGCGCGTCGGCAGGGCGACGGATGCCGCATAGCAAGTGCGCGGGCGCGCGTCCAGGCCCCCGCGACGACATCCCCGCGTAACCTCCGGGGTTCTAGGCTGAGGGCACCGAACAGGGGAGAGCACATGCAGGTGTGGCCGGGTTCCGCGTATCCGCTAGGGGCGACCTTCGATGGCAACGGCACGAACTTCGCGCTGTTCAGCGAAGGGGCCGAGAAGGTGGAGCTGTGCCTGTTCGGCGATCGGGGCAAGGAGAGCCGCGTCGAACTCGTCGACGTCGATGCCCACGTGTGGCACGCGTACCTGCCGACGGTCCAGCCGGGGCAGCGCTACGGCTACCGCGTGTACGGGCCCAACGATCCCGAGAACGGGCAGCGGTTCAACCCGAACAAGTTGCTGCTCGACCCCTACGCGAAGGCCGTCGAGGGCCAGGTCGAGTGGGGCCAGTCGGTGTTCGGCTACAACTTCGGCGATCCCGACTCGCGCAACGACGACGACTCCGCGCAGGCGATGATGAAGGGCGTCGTGATCAACCCGTTCTTCGACTGGGCGGGCGACCGGCAGCCGAAGACGCCCTACGCCGAATCGCTCATCTACGAGGCGCACGTCAAGGGCCTCACCGAGCGGCATCCCGACATCCCGGAGGAGATCCGCGGGACGTACTCCGCGATCGGCCACCCTGCGATCATCGAGCACCTGCGCAAGCTCGGCGTGACGGCGATCGAGCTCATGCCGGTGCACCAGTTCATCAACGACTCGACGCTGCAGGAGAAGGGGCTGTCGAACTACTGGGGCTACAACACCATCGCCTTCCTCGCGCCGCAGAACACCTACGCCTCGACGGGCCAGCGCGGGCAGCAGGTGCAGGAGTTCAAGGGCATGGTGCGGGCGCTGCACGCGGCCGGCATCGAGGTGATCCTCGACGTCGTGTACAACCACACCGCGGAGGGCAACCACCTCGGTCCAACGCTGTCGATGAAGGGCATCGACAACCAGGCGTACTACCGCCTCGAAGACGAGGACAAGCGGTACTACACCGACTACACCGGCACCGGCAACAGCCTGAACGTCGGCAACCCGCACACGCTGCAGCTGATCATGGACTCGCTGCGGTACTGGGTGCTGGAGATGCACGTCGACGGCTTCCGGTTCGACCTCGCCGCTACCCTCGCCCGCGAGTTCTACGAGGTCGACCGGCTGGCGACGTTCTTCGAACTCGTGCAGCAGGATCCGGTGGTCAGCCAGGTCAAGCTCATCGCCGAGCCGTGGGACATCGGCCCCGGCGGATACCAGGTCGGTAACTTCCCGCCGCAGTGGACGGAGTGGAACGGCAAGTACCGCGACACCGTCCGCGACTTCTGGCGCGGCGAAGCGGCGACTCTCGGCGAGTTCGCGTCGCGGCTCACCGGCTCCGCCGACCTGTACGAGCACTCGGGGCGCCGCCCCGTGGCATCCATCAACTTCGTCACGGCGCACGACGGGTTCACCCTCCGCGACCTCGTGTCCTACAACGAGAAGCACAACGAGGCCAACGGCGAAGACAACAACGACGGCGAATCGCACAACCGCTCGTGGAACTGCGGTGTCGAGGGGCCGACGGAGGATGCCGCGGTGCTGACGCTCCGCGCGCGCCAGCAGCGGAACTTCCTCGCGACGCTGCTGCTCAGCCAGGGCGTGCCGATGATCTCGCACGGCGATGAGCTCGGCCGCACGCAGAACGGCAACAACAACGGCTACGCCCAGGACAACGAGACCACGTGGGTCGACTGGGAGCACGTCGACCTGCCGCTCGTGGAGTTCACGTCGGCCCTCGCGCGGCTGCGCCGCGACCACCCGACCTTCCGCCGCAGTCGGTTCTTCAACGGCCGGCCGGTGCGCCGCGAAGAGGGCGCGCCGGTGCCCGACATCGCGTGGCTGCGTCCCGACGGCACCGAGATGCAGCCGGAGGACTGGGACTCCGGTTTCGGCCGGGCGATCGGGGTGTTCCTCAACGGCAACGGCATCCGTGAGCGCGATCGCCGCGGCGAGACGATCAGCGACCGGCACTTCTTCATCCTGTTCAACGGCGGCGATGAGCCCATCGACTTCACGATCCCGACGGCGCAGTACAGCCCGACGTGGGACATCGTCGTCGACACCGGCGGCAACCTCGCCGATTCGGGGCCGCGAACCGGTGGCGACGTGATCCCGCTCGAGGCGCGCTCGCTCGTCGTGCTGCGCGACCACGAGGACGAGGCCCCCGAGACCGATCACTCCGTGGCGGCGTCGCTGGCGGCGCTGACGACGCCGATCGACCTCGTGCCGGCCCAGGCGCCGACCGTCGAGCTGCCCCACTGAGGCCCTCGTGACCTCGGCGCCCCGACCCCGCTCGACGTATCGCCTGCAGGTGCGGGCGGAGTTCGATCTGGATGCCGCGGCATCCGTCACCGACTACCTCGCCGCGCTCGGGGTCGACTGGGCGTACCTGTCGCCGATCCTGCAGTCGGCCACGGGCTCCGCGCACGGCTACGACGTCGTCGACCCGACGCGCGTCGACGAGGCGCGCGGGGGAGAGGCGGCGCTGACCCGGTTCGTCGAAGCGGCCCGGGCGGCGGGTCTCGGCATCCTCGTCGACATCGTGCCGAACCATCAGGGCGTGGCCGATCCGGCGGAGAACCCGTGGTGGTGGGACGTGCTGCTGCGCGGAGCGGCGTCGCCCCACGCCGCCGCGTTCGACATCGACTGGGAGTTCGGCGACGGGCGGGTCGTGCTGCCCGTGCTGGGCGGCGACCTCGATGAGGTGCTCGCGGCCGGTGAGATCACGGTGGCGCCGGCGGATGCCGGGGCATCGGATGCCGGGGCGCGCGCGCCCTTCGGGACGGCGCGGTACTACGACCTCGTGCTGCCGTTGGCCGAGGGGACGGCGCCGCAGCAGGAGACGACGGATGCCGCGGTCGTGCGCGATGTGCTCGCCCGGCAGCACTGGCGGTGGGAGAACTGGCGACGGGATGCGCAGGCTCTGAACTACCGGCGGTTCTTCACGGTGACTTCCCTCGCGGGGGTGCGGGTGGAGCTGCCCGAGGTGTTCGACGCGTCGCACGTCGAGATTCTGCGGTGGCTGCGCGAGGGGCTCGTGGACGGTCTGCGCATCGACCACCCCGACGGTCTCGCCGACCCCGGCGGTTACCTCGACCGCCTCGCCGCCGCGGCGGCCACCGCCCGGTCGTTGAGCGAGCGAGGAACCCCCCGGTCGTTGAGCGAGCAAGCCGCGCCCCGGTCGTTGAGCGAGCGAGGAACGAGCGAGACGAAACGCCCCGAGCCGTCCACCGATCACCGCCCCGAGTCACCCCTGTCCCATCCACCGGCGCACTCCCTTCCCGTCTACGTCGAGAAGATCCTCGAACCCGGCGAGCAGCTGCCCGGCTGGTGGGCGACGGACGGCACCACCGGGTACGACGCACTCGGCGAGATCGACCGGGTGCTCGTCGATCCGGCCGGCGCCGCGCCGCTGACCCCGCCGGGCACCTCCCTCGACAACTGGCACGAGCTGATCGCCCGGACCAAGCGCGAGGTCGCCGACACGTCACAGGCCGCGGAGGTGGGCCGGATCATTCGGGCGATCCCCGACGGTCAGGGCAGCGCGTTCGAGGACGACGACGAGGCGCGCGACGCGATTGCCGAGCTCCTCGCCGCGTTCGGCGTGTACCGCGCGTATCTGCCCGCGGGGGCGGAGTACCTCGCGGAGGCGGTGGCTGCGGCATCCGCCCGCCGGCCCGACCTCGAGGTGCCGATCCGCACCGTGGCGCGCCTCATCCGCCGCGATCCGCGCGGCGAGTTCGCGACGCGGTTCATGCAGACGACCGGGCCGGTGATGGCCAAGGGCGTCGAGGACCGGGCGTTCTACCGCTACAGCCGACTGACGTCGCTGAACGAGGTCGGCGGCGACCCGTCGCAGTTCTCGATTGCGCCGCAGGCGTTCCACGACGCGTTCGCGCGGCGGCAGGCGTCGTGGCCGCACGCGCTGACGACGCTGACGACCCACGACACGAAGCGGTCGGAGGACGCCCGCGCCCGCATCACCGTGATCGCCGAGGTGGCGGAGCGGTGGGTGGCGGCCCTCGACGACCTGCGGGCGATCGCGTCGACTGGCGACAGATCGCTCGACGACCTGCTGTGGCAGGCGGTCGTGGGGGCGTGGTCCGATGATCCCGCCCTGCCGGAGCGGCTGCACGCCTACGCCGAGAAGGCGGCGCGCGAGGGCGGCGTCGGCACGAGCTGGGAAGACCCGGATGCCGCGTTCGAGGCGCGGGTGCACGCGCTGATCGACGGCGCGTTCGGCGCGGCGCGGCCGACGATCGAGAAGTTCGTCGCAGGGGTCGCCGCACCCGGGCGCTCGAACGCGCTGTCAGCGAAGCTGCTCCAGCTGGCAGGTCCCGGCGTGCCGGATGTGTACCAGGGCACCGAGCTGTGGGACCACTCCCTCGTCGACCCCGACAACCGCCGCCCGGTCGACTTCGCGGCTCGCCGCGCGCTCCTGGCGCGCCTCGACGAGGGGTGGCTGCCGGGGGTCGATGACGAGGGGGCGGATGCCGGTGCCGCGAAGCTTCTCGTCACCTCGCGCACGCTGCGACTGCGCCGCGACCGCCGGGACCTTTTCACGCGGTACACGCCGCTCGAGGCGGTGGGCGCGGCATCCGCGCACGCGATCGGCTTCGACCGCGGCGGTGCGATCGCCGTCGCGACGCGCCTGCCGGTCGGGCTCGCCGCCAGCGGCGGCTGGCGCGATACGGCCGTGCTCGTGCCCTCAGGACGCTGGCGCGACGCATTCACCGGCGCCGAGTTCGACGGAGGTGGCGTGCCGTTGGCCGCGCTGCTGGCGAGGTACCCGGTCGCGCTGCTCACCGCCGCCGACTGAGCCGACGGCGCGCCGCGCGACCCGACATCGTTACGGCGCATGACACCTCGTTACGGCGTGTGACGGACGCTTACGCCGCGTGACCGACGGTTGGCGGCATCGCCGCCGCCAGTGGTGGGCTGGACTCTCCCGACCACAGCACCCCGCCTCACTTGGAGTCCCCATGTCCCGTACCACTCGCGCGGTCCTCGCGGCGGCATCCGCTGTCGCCGTCGCCGCCCTCGTCGTCGGATGCTCGTCCGGCGGCGGCACCCCGGCATCCACCGCCGCCGGCGAACCGAAGACCGGCGGCACCCTCACCTACCTCGAGCCGCAGGCGTGGGGCACGCTCTACCCGCCGTCTGCAGGCTTCTACCCCAACGGCGGCCTCGTCAACAACATCACCGACCGGCTGCTGTACCAGAATCCCGAGACGCTCGAGCTCGAGCCGTGGATCGCGACCGACTACACGGTCAACGACGACGCCACCGAGTACACGTTCGACCTGCGGACCGACGTCACCTACTCCGACGGCACGCCGCTGACGGCCGAGAACGTCGTCAAGAACATCGACCTGTACGGCAAGGGCGACACCGACCGCGCCCTCCCGGTCTCCGAGGCGATCAACAACTACGACCACGGTGAGGTGGTGGATGCCGACACCGTCGTGTTCCGCTTCACCGCACCCTCGCCGGGCTTCGCGCAGGCCGTGTCGACGATCAACTCCGGTCTGCTCTCCGACGCCACCCTCGACCGCACCAGCGAGCAGTTCGGGCCCGGCAACGCGACCGACATCATCGGCAGCGGCCCGTTCGTGATCTCGGCCGAGGAGATCGGCACCAAGACGAGCGTGAAGGCCCGTGAAGACTACGACTGGGCTCCCGCCTCGCTCGAGCACCAGGGCCGCGCTTACCTCGACGGCATCGACTACGTCGTGGCCGCCGAGGACAGCGTCCGCGTCGGCACCGTCGTCGCCGGCCAGGCCGACATCGCCCGCCAGATCGAGGCGCCCGACGAGGCGCAGTTCGCCGCCGGCGGCCTCTCGCTCGTCGCCGCATCGACCAACGGCGTCAACAACGGCCTCAGCTTCCGCTTCCGCGAGCCGCGCCTGAGTGACATCCGCGTGCGCCAGGCGATCATCGCCGGCATCGACCGGCAGCAGATCGTCGACACCCTCTTCACCGAGAACTACCCGCTCGCCACCGGCGCGCTCGCCAAGACCGCGCTCGGCTACGTCGACACCTCGTCGTTCTACGCGTACGACCCCGAGAAGGCGGCGGATCTCCTCGACGAGGCCGGGTGGACCCTCGGCTCCGACGGTGTGCGTGAGAAGGACGGCGAGAAGCTCACCCTCACCTTCAACGAGGCGCTCCCGCAGCCGCGCTCCAAGGAGGTCGTCACCCTCATCCAGGAGCAGCTGGGCAAGCTCGGCATCGACGTCGAACTGTATGCCGGTGACATGGCGGCGCAGACCGCGGCATCCGCCGACCAGAGCGTCGTGCAGGTCTACCACTCCATGGTCGGACGCGCCGACTTCGACGTGCTGAAGTCGCAGTACTTCTCGAAGAACCGCAACACCCTGCTGAACTTCAGCAAGACCGACGGCTCGGTCGGCGATCAGGAGCTCGACACCCTCCTGCAGGCGATCGCCTCGGAGCCCACCTCCGACGAGCGCGAGGCCGCCTCGGCCGCAGCCCAGCAGTACCTCGCCGAGAACGCCTACATCCTGCCGATCTTCGAGGAGCCGCAGGTGTTCGGTCTCACCTCGAAGGTGCAGGGCTTCGCCACCGAGTCGGTCGGCCGCCCGTCGTTCTACTCCACCTGGCTCGCGAACTGAGCCGCCGTCGCCCGGCGGGCGGGGCGTCGCGCCCCGCCCGCCGAGCGACCGAGAGGAATCCCATGTCGTACGTTCTGCACCGCGCCGGGCAGGCGGTGCTCGTGCTGGCGCTGGCCTACACCGGCGCCTATCTGCTGTTGGCCGCCCTCCCCGGCGACGCGATCATCGCGCGCTACGCGAACCCCGACCTCGGCCTCACCGACGCGCAGATCCAGGCGATCCGCGAGGCCCTCGGCGCCGACCAGCCGCTGATCGTCCAGTACGTGAAGTCCATCGCCGGGTTCCTCACGGGCGACTTCGGCTACTCCGTCGCCAGCGGCGCCGCCGTCTCCGACCTCATCGCGACGGCGCTGCCCGCGACCCTCACGCTCGCCGTGCTGGGTCTCGGCCTCGCGATCTTCCTCGGGGTCGTCATCGCCTTCACCGCGACGTACGGTCGCGGCACCTGGCTGCGGCGCTTCTTCCGCGGCCTGCCGCCCTTCTTCGTCTCGCTGCCGGTGTTCTGGATCGGCATCATCCTCATCCAGATCTTCTCGTTCCGCCTCGGCCTCGTTCCCGTGATCGGCGCCAACCCGGTGCAGGCGCTCATCCTGCCGGTGATCACCCTGTCGATCCCCATCGCCGCGCCCCTCGCCCAGGTGCTCATGCGCTCGATCGACGAGGTGCGCGAGCAGCCGTTCGTCACCGTCGTGCGCGCCCGCGGCGCCAGCACGTCATGGCTGCTGTGGCGCAACGTCGCCCGCAACGCGCTGCTGCCGACCCTCACCATGGCGGGGCTCCTCTTCGGCGAGCTCGTCGGCGGCGCGGTCGTCACCGAGACCGTGTTCGCACGCCCCGGCATCGGCCAGCTCACGGCGCAGGCCGTCGCCAACCGTGACACGCCCGTGCTCCTCGCGGTCGTCGTCATCTCGACGGTCGCCTTCGTCGTGATCAACCTCATCGTCGACCTGCTCTACCCCGTGCTCGACGCCCGCCTGCGCACGCCCCGCGCCGCGAAAGCCGTGCGCGCCGACCCGATCGGAGTTCCGGCATGACCGCGCTCGCCTCGCGCCGACTCCCCACGCGTTCGCCCGGCGGTGCACGCGCCGAGGGACGGCGCGCCCTCCTGCAGCCGGGCGTGCTCATCCCCCTGATCGTGCTCGCCATCGCGGTGCTCTGGGCCGTGGCGCCGGGCCTGTTCACGTCGCAGAGCCCCACCGAGACCGTCGCGCCGTCGCTTCTCGCCCCGAGCGCCGAGCACTGGTTCGGCACCGACGCCACGGGCCGCGACCTCTATGCCCGCGTCGTCTACGGCGCCTCGCAGTCGATCATCGGCGCACTCGTCGCCGTCGCCGTCGGCCTCGTCGTCGGCACGGCCCTCGGCGTCACCGCCGGCGCCGTCGGGGGCGCGCTCGACGAGGTGCTCATGCGCCTCGTCGACGTGCTGCTCGCCATTCCCGGGCTGCTCCTGTCGCTCAGCGTCGTGATCCTGCTCGGGTTCGGCACCACCAACGCCGCGATCGCCGTCGGCGTCACCTCGATCGCCGTGTTCGCGCGCCTCGCGCGCTCCCGCGTCGTGAGCGTGCGGGTCAGCGACTTCGTCGAGGCCGCCTACGGCTCGGGCGGCACCTTCTTCGGGGTGCTGTGGCGGCACGTCCTGCCCAACTCGCTGACGCCCGTCATCGCGCTCGCCGCCCTGCAGCTGGGGTCGGCGATCCTGCAGATCTCCACCCTCGGCTTCCTCGGCTACGGCGCACCGCCGCCCACCCCGGAGTGGGGCCTGCTCATCGCCGAGGGCCGCAACTACGTCGCGACGGCGTGGTGGCTGACGGTGCTCCCGGGCGCCGTCGTGGTGCTCGTCGTCCTCGCCACGAACCGCCTCAGCCAGGCGATCGGTCGAAAGGATGCCGCATGACCGCGCCCCTGCTGTCGATCCGCGACCTCGCCGTGCAGTACCGCACCCGTCGCGGCCCGGTCGACGCCGTCCGCGGCGTCTCGTTCGACGTCGAGGCCGGCAAGGTCACCGCCCTCGTCGGCGAGTCGGGCTCGGGCAAGTCCACCGTCGCGCAGTCGGTCATCGGCCTGCTCGCCTCCAACGGCCGCGTCGCCGCCGGCAGCATCGATCTGAACGAGCGCACCAACGGCCTCACCCCGCTCGTCGGCCTGTCCGAGAAGCGCTGGCGCCATCTGCGCGGACGCTGCATCGCCCTCATCCCGCAAGACCCCGGCAACTCGCTGAACCCGGTCACGACGATCGGCTCGAGCGTCTCCGAAGCCCTCCGCATCCACGGCTGGCACGATGCCCGCAAGATCCAGGCGCGTGTGATCGACCTGCTCGACCGCGTGGGCATCGACGATCCCGAGCTGCGCGCCCGGCAGCATCCGCACGAGCTCTCCGGCGGCATGCGCCAGCGCGTGCTCATCGCCGCGGCACTCGCCCTCGAGCCCGAGCTCATCATCGCCGACGAGCCCACCAGCGCGCTCGACGTCACGGTGCAGCGGACGGTCCTCGACCTGCTCGACACGCTGCGAGAGGAGAGCGGCACCGGCATCCTGTTCATCACGCACGACCTCGCCGTCGCCGCCGACCGCTCCCACGAGATCGTCGTCATGCGCGGCGGCCAGGTGCAGGAGAAGGGTGCCACGGCCGCCGTGCTCGCCGCGCCCGCGGCCGACTACACCCGCACCCTCTTGGCCGATGCCCCGTCGCTCGCGAGCGTCGTCGAGCGCACCCCTCCCGTCGTGGATGCCGCCGCCCGCCCCCTCGTCGAGGTCACGGGGCTCCGTCAGGAGTTCCGGCGCGCGGGGCGCGACCCGCTCGTCGCCGTCGACGACGTCTCGTTCACGATCGCCCGCGGCACGACGCACGCCCTCGTCGGCGAGTCGGGCTCGGGCAAGACGACGACCGGGCGCAGCATCGCCGGGTTCAACCAGCCCACGTCGGGGTCGATCCGGGTGGCGGATGCCGAGGTCACCGCGCTCCGCGGCAGCCGGGCGCGCCGCGCGTTCCACCGCAGCACCCAGCTCGTCTACCAGAACCCGTACGCCTCGCTCGACCCGCGGCAGAGCATCGCCGCGATCCTCGCGGAGCCGCTGCGCAACTACGGGCTGGGCACGCGCGCCGAGCGGGCGGAGCGTGTGGCGCACCACCTCGAGCTCGTCTCGCTCGCCCCGGAGATCGCCGCGCGGCATCCGCGGGAGCTCTCCGGCGGTCAGCGCCAGCGTGTCGCGATCGCCCGGGCCCTGATCGTCGAGCCCGAGCTCGTCGTGCTCGACGAGGCCGTGTCGGCGCTGGATGTCACGGTGCAGGCGCAGATCCTGCGCCTGCTCGCGCGCCTGCAGTCAGAGCTCGGCCTCACGTACGTGTTCATCTCGCACGACCTCGCCGTGGTGCGGCAGATCGCCGACACCGTGTCGGTGCTGCAGCGCGGTCGCCAGGTCGAGCACGGCACCGCGCGCGCGGTGTTCGACGCGCCGCAGCATCCGTACACGCAGCAGCTGCTGGCCGCGATCCCCGGCGCCTCGCTGCGCGGCGGCGGGCCCGCCACCGGCACCGTCGCCACCGACCACACCGGGCAGCGCCCGGATCAGAAAGAAGAGGTACCCGCATGAGTGGAGCCAGGCTCGGGTTCTTCACCCGGCTGCTCGAAGACGCGTCCGCCGCCGACCGCTACCGCTTCGCGCTGGAGCAGATCGATCAGGCCGAGCGCAGCGGGTTCGCGTCGGCGTGGATCGCGCAGCACCACTTCGGCGAGGACGAAGGCGGCCTGCCGTCGCCGTTCGTCCTGCTGGCCGCCGCCGCCGAGCGCACCAGCCGCATCGCCCTGGCGACCGGGGTCGTCACCCTGCCGATCGACGACCCGCTCCGCGTCGCCGAAGACGCCGCCGTCCTCGACCAGCTGAGCGGCGGCCGGGTGCAGCTGGGACTCGCCACCGGCGGCACCCCCTCGTCGTTCGCCGCGTTCGGGCGCGAATCCGACCGTCGTCGCGAGATCTTCGCCGAGCACCTCGAGGTGCTGCTCGACGCGCTGGGCGGTCGCGGCATCCGGGGCACCGATTCGCGCATCTACCCCGCCGCCGGCGACCTCGATCAGCGCATCTGGCAGGCGACGTTCTCGGTCGACGGCGGCCGCCGGGCCGGCGAGCGGGGCGATGGCCTGCTGCTCTCCCGCACCCAGCCGCGCCCCGCCGACGCGCCCGACGCGCCACTGCACGAGCTGCAGCTGCCGATCATCGAGGCGTACCGCGATGCGCTGCCCGACGGGGCGCCGGTGCGCGTGCTCGCCTCGCGCACCGCGCTGGTCGTCGACCCCGAGAACCGCACCCGCGCCCTCGAGCTCGCCGACGCGGGCCTGCGGCGCCTCGCCGAGACGATGTTCGGCCTCGACACCACCGGCCTCGGCATCGACGAGCTCGCCCGCATCACGGATACCCACGTCGGCACCGTAGACGAGGTGGTCGCCTCGCTCGCTCGCGACGAGACTCTCGCCGCCGTCAGCGACGTGTCGTTCCAGGTGCACTCGATCGCCGCGACCCACGAGCTGACCCTGCGCTCGCTGCAGCTGCTCGCCGACGAGGTCGCCCCGCTGCTCGGGTTCGCGACCGGGCCGCAGGCCGCCGCCGACCTCCACCACGCGCACCGCACTCTCGTCACCGCCTCATCGGAAGGACTGTCATGACCACCGACATCATCGATCTGCTCGCCGGGATCTCGCCCGGCGACGCCCTCGACGCGGTGCGCGACCAGCGCCCGCAGGCCCGCGAGAACGCCCAGCGCAGCTTCGAGGCCCTGCTCGAACCGGCCGACCCCGGCACGTTCCCGCTCGCCGAGCGGTACGCGGTCGCCGCCTTCACCGCCCGCCTGCACGCCTTTGCGCTGGCCACCGCGTTCTACGACGACCTGCTCGCCGACGAGGCGCCGGAGCTCGCCGCCGCCGTCGCGACCGCGGCATCCGCCGCCGCGACGGACGGCCCGTACGGCGACTACCGCGAGCCGGGGCTCGCCGCGGAGTCCCGTGCGGGGCTGCGCTGGGCGCCGGATGCCGGGACCATCGCCGCCGTCGGACCGCGGCTTGCCGCGGCGCTCGCCCACACCCACCTGCTCGTCTTCCGTCCGCGCGAGGCGCGCCCCGACGCCCTGCAGGCGCTGACGGATGCCGGGTGGAGCCCCGACGACATCGTCTCGCTGTCGCAGCTCGTCGCGTTCCTCAGCTTCCAGCTGCGGCTCGCGTGGGGCCTGCGCGCGCTCGCCGCGGCATCCGTCCCCGCGCTCGCCACCTCGGCCACCTCGGCCACCGAAGGAGCCTGACATGACCGTCGTCACCGACTACCCCGACCTCGCCCGCCCCGACGCGTTCACGCAGCAGGGCCTCGGCTGGGTGCCGTGGCTGGCCCCCGTCGCCGAAGAGGAGCTCACCGACCTCCAGCGCGATGCCCTCATCGAGCCGGCGCGCGCCAAGATGCCCTACTTCCGGCTGCTCGCGCGCGACCCCGAGGCGCTGCGCGCGCGCACCCTCACCGACCTCGACATCTTCTTCAATGTCGACGGCGGCATCGGCCGCGCCGAGCGCGAACTGGCCGCGGCGGCCACCTCGCGCCGCAACGGCTGCGTCTTCTGCGCGTCGGTGCACGCCGCCGCCGCGACCCGCGAGTCGGGGCGCCGCGACGACGTGCAGCGGCTGCTGGACGAGGGCGTCGACGCCGACCTGGGCGACGAGACGTGGGACGCGGTGGTCGCGGCATCCGTCGCCCTCGCGGACACCCCGCTGGACTTCGGGGCCGACGACATCGCGCGGCTGCGCGGCGCCGGCCTCGGCGACGCCGAGATCGTCGACGTCATCGGCGGTGCGGCGTTCTTCAACTGGGCGAACCGCCTCATGCTCTCCCTCGGCGAGCCCGAGGTGCCGGCGCGCCGCGCCGGCGAGGGGGTGGCCGCATGAGCATCCCCACGCTTCTCGACCACATCGTCATCGCCGGGCCCGACCTGCAAGACCTCGTGGACTGGTTCGCCGAGCGCACCGGTGTCGTCGCCGCGCCCGGCGGGGCGCATCCGACCGGAACGGCGAACGCGCTCGTCGCGCTGACGATCGACGGCGCCCGCGGTCCGCAGTACATCGAGCTCATCGGGCCGAACCCGCGCCGGTCCGAGCCCGAGCTGCCCGCGACGTTCGGCATCTCGACGCTGCGGGCACCCCGCGTGCAGGCCTACGCCGTCCACCCGGACGACATCGACGCGACCGTCGCGGCCGCCCGCGAGCGCGGCTACGACCCGGGCGACGTCAGCGATCTGTCGCGGCGCACGCCCGACGGCACGCTGCTGCAGTGGCGGCTCACGCGCGGGGAGAACCGGCGGCTGGACGTGCCGTTCCTCATCGACTGGGGCGCGACGGCGCAGCCCGGACTCGGCGACATCCCCACGATCGAGCTCGTCTCGTTCGTGCGGGTAGAGCCCGACCCGGAGCCGCTGCAGCGGGTGCTCGACGCGTATGGTCTGGGCGACGGCGCGGCCGAGGTCGTCGCCGCAGCTTCCGGGGAGGCCGCGGGCTTCCGCCTGACCCTCCGCACCGCCGACGGGGCGGTCATCGAGCTGTGACGGCCGCGGCGGGTGCGGTGTCGCGGGCGGACGCCCGTCGGTCGCGGGATGATGCCCGTTGGTCGCGGGCGGACGCCCGTTGGCTGGGCAGTTGTGGCGGCTTCGCGGGGGAGGATGCCGCCACAACCGCCCAGGGAAGAGGTCACCGTGGCTGAGGACATCGAGCTGGGCCAGCGCGTGGACGCGTTGCGCCCCGACCTCACCGCGCTGGTGCGCGACCTGTACGCGAACCCGGAGATCGGGTTCGAGGAGCACGCCACCGTCGCGCGCATCGCGGCGCTGCTCGCGGCGCACGGGATCACCGCTGAGGTGGGAGCCTACGGACTGCCGACGGCGCTGCGCGCGAGCGTCGGATCCGGCGGTACCGATGCGCCCGGTGGCCCGGGTGCGGCCGGCGCGGCCGGTGACTCGGGTGAGGATGCCGCGGCATCCGCCCCGCACTTCGCGATCATCGCGGAATACGACGCCCTGCCGGGCGTCGGGCACGCGTGCGGTCACAACATCATCGCCGGGATCGCGGTCGGTGCCTTCCTCGCGGCGGCGCCCGTGGTCGCGCGGCTCGGCGGGCGGCTGTCGCTCATCGGCACCCCGGCCGAGGAGAACGGCGGCGGCAAGGAGCTCATCATCCGCGCCGGCGGGTTCGACGACGTCGACGCCGCGGGCATGGTGCACCCCTCCAGCGGATCGGGCACGACGTCGGTGCTCGGCCAGCGCACGACCGGGGTGCGGCGCATCGCCGTGACCTATCACGGCCGCGCCGCGCACGCGGCCGGTGCGCCCTGGCTCGGCCGCAATGCGCTCGACGGGGTGGTGACGGCGTATCAGGGCGTCGCGCAGCTGCGCCAGCACATCCTGCCGACCGATCGCCTCCACGGGATCATCACCGACGGCGGGGCCGCGCCCAACGTCGTGCCCGAGCGCGCGGCCGCGCTGTTCTACGTGCGCTCGGCCGAGGTCGAGACGCTGCGGGAGCTCACCCGCCGCGTCGTCGCGGTGCTCGAGGGCGCCGCCATCAGCACGGGCACGCGCGCCGAGATCGACGTCGACCCGGTGCCGCCCTACCTGCCGCTGCAGACGAACGTCGCGCTCACCGAACGGTGGGCAGCGGCGCTCACCGCCCGCGGGCGCGAGGTGCCTGCGCCGCCGGCCGTCGTGCCGCAGGGCGGTCCGTCGACCGACATGGGCAACGTCAGCCGGGTGGTGCCGTCGATCCACCCCTCGATCGGGCTCGGCGGCCCCGACGACGTCTTCCCGCACAACGCCGACTTCGCCGACCTGACGGTGCTGCCCGCCGCTCTCGACGCCCTGGCGGATGCCGCGACCGCCCTCGCCGCGACGGCGGTGGCCTACGTGAGCGATCCCGCGCTGCGGCAGGCTGCGGCGGCGGAGTTCGCCGCCTCCGGCGGGCCGTATCGGTGGGAGGACTAAGCCCCCGCATCCCCCGCGCGGGGGAGGCGCCGCGGGCACGACCTTCCTAGCGTGGAAGTCATGAGCGAAACCCGCGACACCCGCCAGATGTACGTCGGCGTCGCCAACGCCCTCGCCATCATGGCGATCGGGATGGGCGTGGCGCTGCACAACTGG
>JAEYAG010000008.1 GCA_023451265.1 Actinomycetes bacterium
TCCCCAACCGCGCCGCGATCTGCGCTTTCGGAACCCCGTCCGAAGCCAGCCTCCTGATCAGCGCCCAGTCCTCCAAAGTGATCACTCTCCAATCGTTGAGTGTTCACTTTTCGAGCGCCGCTATCGACCAGTTCTCGAGCGCCGCCGACAAACACCTCGGACCCCACCCAGCTGCGAGCCGGTCAGAGTGCGTAGACCCGCGCCTCCCACGGGGCGAACCGCTCTGATTCGTTTCCCGTGCGTGGCAGGTTGGCCAGCACCAGCTGCGGTCCGGCCCATACCGGCGCGTGTCCGCCCAGCTCGACGCTGCGTTCTTCCGACGTGAGGTTCGCAACGACGAGCAGTGTGTCCTCGCCGAGTCGTCGTTCGAAGGCGAAGATGCCTTCGGAGCCGCCGTCGAGTCTCCGGAACGAGCCGTCTGCGACGATCGGCAGCTCGTGGCGGAGGCGGATGAGTGCCCGGTAGTGCTCGAAGACCGAACCGGGAGCACCATGCTGCGCTTCTGCGTTGATCGTCCTGGTATTCGGGTTGACCGCCAGCCATGGAGTCCCGGTGGTGAATCCGCCCGCAGCGGTCGAGTCCCATTGCACGGGGGTGCGGGCGTTGTCGCGGCCGATGCGGCTGATCGCCGCCATGAGTTCGCCGGTGTCAGCGCCAGCGGCGGTGCGTTCGACGTAGTGATTCACACTCTCGAGATCGCGCACGTCATCGATCGATGCGAACGGGTGGTTCGTCATGCCGAGCTCTTCACCCTGATAGATGTAGGGCGTGCCGCGCTGCATGTGCAGCACGGTGGCCAGCGCGGTCGCCGATTCTCGCCACCAGCGCGCGTCGTCACCGAACCGGCTCACGGCACGAGGCTGGTCATGGTTCGAAAGGTAGAGACTGTTCCAGCCTGTCTCGGCCAGCGCGTCTTGCCACCGAGTGAGCGATGCGGCGAGTGCGCCGGGCTCGAGAGCCCGGTGGACGAACTTCGAGCCCTCGCCGTGGTCGAGGCCGACATGTTCGAATTGGAACACCATGTCGAGTTCGCGCCGTGCGGGATCGGTGAACAGCATCGCTTGGTCCGGGCTGACCCCGGGCATCTCGCCGACGGTGAGCAGATCGCTTCTTCCGTCGAATACTTCGCGGCGCATCTCTTGGAGGTACTCGTGCAGTCGTGGGCCGTGCGCGTAGTGCGGGAACCCGTCACCGTATATCCGTCCTTCGCCCACCACCCCGTCGGGCAGGCCGGGCTGCTTGGAGATGAGGTTGATGACGTCCATGCGGAACCCATCGACGCCGCGGCTAAGCCACCAGCGCATCATCGCGTAGACCGCTTCGCGAACCTCGGGGTTCTCCCAGTTGAGGTCGGGTTGCTTGCGTGCGAAAAGATGCAGGTAGTACTCACCCGTGGCGGGATCGAGTGTCCACGTCGGTCCGGAGAAGAAGGACTCCCAGTTCGTCGGTTCGCTGCCCGGCGCTCCGAGCTCATGTCCGGGCCGGGGTGGACGCCAGATGTACCAGTCCCTCTTCGGGTTGTCACGCCCCGAGCGCGACTCGACGAACCAGGGGTGCTCGTCGGAGGTGTGGTTCACGACGAGGTCCATGACGAGTTTCATTCCGCGAGCGTGGACCGCGGCGAGCAGCTCATCGAAGTTCTCGAGGGTCCCGAATACCGGATCGATGTCTTGGTAGTCGCTGATGTCGTACCCGTTGTCAGCTTGGGGCGACCGATAGATCGGTGAGAGCCAGATCACATCGACGCCAAGACGTTGCAGGTGATCAAGCCGACTCAGGATGCCTCGAATATCTCCGATGCCGTCACCGTCGGAGTCCTGGAAGCTGCGGGGGTAGATCTGATAGACGACCGCGCGTTTCCACCACTGCGCCGACGCGGTATCGACGGGTTCGGTTTCCGTCTCAGAGAGCGACATGAACGACCTGCCAGAACTGCAGTGCCGGGAGATCGGCGATGGCGTGGTTGCCCTCGAGCCGCACCTCGACCTCGCGCAGCCGCGCGCTTCCGTCTGGATCAGCCACTCGCACCCGCGGCATCCGACCCCTGATGAACCGGAAGCGCAACCGGCCTCCACCGACGTGAACCGGCGCATTGCGCGCCGCATCCCAGATGGTGTCGTCTTGGCCCGCCAGGTTGATGAGGTGCACCACGAGGCCGTCCGCCACGCGGGTGACCCGCCGCCAGACGGCACCGGCAACGGCCGATTCGGTGACCGCGGCATCCGCGAAGTCGACATCGAGGTCGTCGTTGTAGTCACCGACGTACGATGCCGTGACATCGACGATGGCGGGATCCAACAGCAACGCATCGTGTTCGATCGCGAAGTCATACCAGCGAGTGAGGAACGCGAGCGAGCGGGGTTCGGCCTCGTGGTTGCGAACGTAGTACGGGTCCACGAGAAGCTTCCCGTGCTCGCCGGCGAGCAGTTGGGTGGCGCCGTGCGAGAGCAGAGTCGCCATGGTGAGCGCGGTTGCTCGGTCGGACTCCTCGGCGGTGGCCCGATCGTATACGTGCTGATATGCGGCGAGGACGACCGGCTTGCCGCCCGCGACCGCTCGCGCTCGGGAAGCGACATCGGCGAGGGCACCCAGCGTGAGGACGGGCTTCCACGGTTCGATATAGACGGCGTCCTGGGGTGCAGACGGGCTGTCCCAGGTGGGAAAGTCATTGACGTTGTTGAACACCAGGCGACTCTCGGGCAGCCGGTCGCGCACCGCGTCGATCATGCGATGGAAGGATGCCGCAACATCTACGGCCTCGCCGTTCGGCGTTGCCGCGTGCTTCGGGTACCCGTACTGGTCGAGATGGAATCCATCGAATCCGACTCGTTCAGCCGACGCGTGCAAATCTTCCGCGAAGTGCGTGAGCCACTCCTCGGCGGCGGGGTCAAGGATGAAGAGGAAGTCGCCGAGCGCATAGGGCTCTCCGTCGGGGCGCAGGAGCGCATGCTGGCGCCACCGATCCCATTCCTGCGGACCCACCGCGTACACCGCGGCGTAGCCGTATGACGCAGTGCCGACCGTGCGCAGCGCGCGCACCAGGGCGCTGACCGTTTCGAGAGTGATCGGCTGGCCGAGGGCGTCGTCATACTGATCCCCACCACCGAGAAGGTCGGCGTGGCGATACGCCCAGTCGTAGAACTGGATGCCGTTGAGGTGCAGCCTGCGACTGAAGTCGGCGACAGCCTGCACGTCCTTGCCGGGCTCATAGCTGGCCACGAACCCGTACCGCAGTCGCGCCCGCGGGTCGGCAGTGACCTCGATCGCCGTGCGCACGAGACCACCGGGATACTCGAGCTCGATACCGTAGCTGGCCGCGGGCAGATCCGGCAGCACCTGAAGGGCATCCGGTTCAAGCGGCTGACGATGGGTGAGCTCACCGAGCAGCCAGACCGAGAGCGTGCCTTCCGCGGGCCGGTTCCCGCGGATCTCGACCTCGATCGGGTCGCCCGGAGCAAAACTCGTGCGTGTGGGCAGGAGTGTCAAGTTGGTCATGCTCATCCTTTGACGGCCCCGGAAGTGAGGCCTTGTACGAAGTGGCGTTGGAAGATCAGGTAGACGATGATCACGGGGATCACCGCGATGACAGATGCCGCGAACACGAGCCCCCATTGGGTCGCGTTCTGGCCCTGGAACAGCTGGATCGCGATCGGCAGGGTTCGGTTCTGCGGGCTGTTGATGATCGTGAGCGCCCACGCGAATTCGTCCCAGCTGGCCAGGAAGGTGAAGATCGTCGCGGTTGCCAGTGCAGGGCGAGCCAGCGGGATGGCCAAGCGCCAGTATCTGGTCCACGCGTTCGCTCCATCGACCTGCATCGCCTGGTCGAGCTCGCCGGGAATCGCCGCGAAGAATCCGCGCAGCAGGAACACATTCAGGGCGAGCGAGCCCGCGACGTAGAACACGATCAGGCCGGCCAGCGAGTCGAGGAGCCCGAAGTACTTTGCGAGCACGAACTGCGGAATGATCAGCATCATCGCCGGCACCATGAGCCCGATGAGCAGGACGCGGAAGATGACCTCGCGTCCGCAGAACTCGAAGCGCGCGAACGCGTAGGCCATCATCGAGCTGATCAACACCGACAGTGTCGTGGAGACCACCGCGACGATGATCGAGTTCATCGCGTAGCGCGAGAAGTCCTGACTCGTCCACGCCTGGACATAGTTCTCCCAGGTGAAGGGATCCGGGATGAACTGCGGAGGCGTCGTCAGGACGTAGGCCTGCGGCTTGAACGATGTCGACAGCATGTACAGAAACGGCGTGATCATCACGATCGCCCCGACGATGAGGGCGACCAGCCGAATACCGTTCAGCGCTTGACGCTGTGTTTTCGTGCGCTTCATCACGCCTCCTCGTCGGTGCGGTCCCGGAACACGCGCAGCTGCACGACCGAGAAGATGAACACGATGATCGTCAGCAGCACCGCGATGGCCGCTCCGTATCCGAAGTCGAGGTTCGAGAATGCTTGCTGATACATGAAGGTCAGGACGACCTCGGTCTGCCCGCCCGGGCCTCCCGCGGTCATGAGCAGAACTGAGGTGAAGACGTTGAAGCCGCCGATGACGAGCATGACGATGACGAAGAGCATTGCCGGCCAGATCGCGGGGATCGTGACAGCCCGAAAGCGCTGCCACCAGTTGGCCCCGTCCAGCGCTGCAGCCTCTTCGAGCGACTGCGGTACTCCCTGCAGGGCGGCGAGGAAGATCATCATGGACCAGCCCACGCCTTTCCACACGCCGAGCGCGCAGATCGCCACGAGGGCCGTCCAGCGTCCCGATAGCCACGACGTGGTGCCATCTCCGATGTGCAGGATGTCGCTGAGCGCCCAGTTGACCAGCCCCTGGTCGGCGAAGAGGTATTTGAAGAGCAACGACACGACCACCCAGCTGGTGACCACGGGCAGGTAGTAGAGCACCCGGAACAGCGGCTGCGCGGGGGCCTTGGAGCGCAAGAGCATCGCGATCAACAAGCCCAGGATGATCTGGGGCGGAACGGTGAACAGCATGTAGATGCCGCTGTTGCTCAAGCTCAGCCAGAAACGATCGTCCTGCAGCGCGCGCACGTAGTTGTCGAGGCCGATGAACTCGCTGGCCGCGCCGCGGAGGATGTTCCAGTCGAACAGGCTCATCTGCAGCGCTTGCACGATCGGATACAAGATGAACAGCCCGAAGAGCACCAGCCCGGGCGCCAGGAACAGCCACGGTGTGAGGTTCGGCTTGCGCCGACGAATCGGGGGGTACCCG
>JAEYAG010000009.1 GCA_023451265.1 Actinomycetes bacterium
CCCCCGCGGCGATGGGGGGGACCCTCACGTGTACCGGAGGCTTACGCCTCGCTCATCACGTTCACTTCCTGCTGGCCGCGGGCGGCGAGAGCCGCCGCGCGCGCCGCGATGCGGCGCTCCTGCTCGATCTGGCCGGCGTCCAGCGTCTCCTGGTCGACCGGGTAGCTCTCGACCTTGTTCACGCCGTTGTACTTGGCGATGTAGGCGTCGAGCTCGGGGCCCGACTCCCACGACGTGATGAGGCAGTAGCGCGGCTCGTCGCCGTAGTGCGCCGCGGCGTGCCACAGGCGCTGCGTATCGACGATCAGCTGCGCGCCGGCGGGAAGCGCGATCCGCGTCTCCTGGCTCGGGTCGGTGCGGTTCTCACGCAGCACGAAGTAGCTCGTCTTGTCGTCGGTGAGGTTGAAGAACCCGCGCACGACCCAGCCGGTGCCGTCGGGGTTGAGGCGGTTGTTGTCATCCTGGTGCAGGTTGTACAGGCAGTCCGCGTATGTGTTCGGCTGCAGCTCGATGATGCGGCAGCGCCCGACGTTGGCGCCCGGCTCCTTCGCGCGCTCGGTGAGCGTCGGCGCGATCGCGGTCTGCGAGTCGATCCAGACGCCGTCCTTGTCGGTGCGGGGCGGCTTGTGGTTCCAGAAGCCGTTGCACTCGATCTCACCCTTGGCCGACGCCAGCGGTGCGAAGCGGGTGTCGCCGGAGCTCTTCCAGTCGACGTACTCGACGTCGAGCCATTCCTTGGGGTCGATTTCCTTGCCGTACGGATCGAGGACGACGTAGCCGGTCTCCTCGAGCGCAGCGCTCTTGATGTATGCCATGACGGATCATGCCCTTTCTGTCGGACAAGCGAAGTTTTTACAGGCCCGACTTAGGCAAGCCTACCTAGCCGGCGCGGGCGCGCCAGTAGACTCGATCGGGGTTTCCGAGGAGTGATTCGCACCGTATGAGCAACGCCACGACCGTCCCCGCCGCCAATGTCGCGGCCGTCGCCGTCAACACCATCGGGTGGCTCTCGGCATCCGACACCACCATCGTGGTCCCGGTGTACCAGCGCCAGTACCGGTGGGACATCGGTGGCTGCGAGCAATTGCTCGGCGACATCCGCGCCGTCGCCGGCGCCGACTCGGCGGACACGCACTTCATCGGCTCGATCCTGTCCACGGCGGCAGGGGCGGATGCCGAGGACGCGCACCTCGTGCTGATCGACGGTCAGCAGCGGATCACGACGCTGATGCTGCTGATCGCGGCGCTGCATCACACTCTGCGCGACGACGATCCGCGCCTGGCCGCCGACCTGGAGCGGGTGCTCGTGCGCGCGGACGACCCCGCACGCACGAAGCTGCGCCCGCACCGCGCCTGGGCCGACGTCTTCGAGAGCGTCGTGCTGGACCGGCGCGCCGAAGGCGAGCAGGAGCGGGTGTCGCGGTTCGACGACAACTACGCCTTCTTCCGCAGCCAGATCCGGCCCGACGAGGCCGCCGACATCTGGCGCGGGCTGCAGAAGCTCGAGCATGTCTCGATCACGCTCGGCGCCGAGGCGAACGCGCAGCAGATCTTCGAGAGCCTCAACTCCACCGGCGAGCCGCTGCGTGATCACGAGCTCATCCACAACTACGTGCTGATGGGCCTCTCGCACGCCGAGCAGACCGAGATCGAGCGTGACTACTGGCTGCCGATCGAGCACGCCACCGGCGAGCAGATCGGCTCGTTCTGGCGGCACTACCTCGTCATGCTGACCGGGCGCGAGGTCACTGTCACCGGCGGTCGCGGGGTCTACGACGCCTTCCGGCATGAGTTCCCGCGCCTGGATGTCGCCACGCTTCGTCAGCGCGCCGCGCAGTGGCGGGAGTTCGCCGAGATCTACCGGCTGCTGCTGGAACCAGCGGAGACCCCCGACGTCGCAATCGGCGCGCAGTTCGCGTACCTCGCCACCTTCGGCCGGGGCGTCTACCCGCTCGTGCTCCGGCTGTATCGCGATCACGTCCACGGCGAGTTGGCGCACGACGAGCTCATCGCGACCCTCGAGCAGCTCCAGTCGCTGCTGCTGCGCCGCACGATCGTCGGGGTCAGCACCGATCGCCTGGTCGCACGATTGTGTCGCGCGGCGCAGCTCGGTCGCGACGAGCTCGTGCACGCGATCGCGCGCATCACCCCGTCGGACGAGCGCACGCGGGTGGGGCTGAAGTACAGCGAACTCCCCCACGCGCGGTACGTGCTGAGCAGGATGTCCGGCATCGGTGCCGAGGCCGGGTGGGACCTCGAGCACATCGCGCCGACGGCTCCCGGCGACGATTGGTCTCCCGACGGCATCCGTCGCTGGGCGGAACTCTCCGACGACGAGCAGAACAGCTTCCGCGCGCTTGCGCCCACCCTGGGCAACCTCGCGCTCCTCGAGGAGTCGCTGTTCGAGCGCGCGTTCGATGCCGCCTACCCGGTCAAGCGTGCTGTCTACACCGACAGCGCGCTGGCGCTGACGCGGGAAGTGGCGGACGCCGAGGCATGGAGCACCGCGGCGATCGCCCGGCGCACCGAGCAGCTGACCGACCGCTTCCTGCAGGTGTGGCGCCGCCCCGCGGTGGTCAGCATCGACGACGACAACCTCACGCCGATCCTCGACGCCAAGCAGCGTCGCGGCTGGCCGCGCGGGTGGGAGCGTGAGTTCGACTACGTCGAGTTCCGCGGCGAGCACTGGGAGGTGAAGGACATCCGGTACCTGTTCCACCGGATCTTCCAGCGGCTGTGGGCCGAGTCGCCCGCGTCGCGGCAGAGCGTCATCGACTTCAGTGCGCGCCGCGGTGGCCCGGTGTACCCCGCAATGGCGTGGAACGGGCAGTGGGACCGGCTGTCTCCCGACGAGGACAGCCCCTACCTCTACATGGGCTGGGACTCGCGGTACATGCTCACCGCGGTGCAGGGCGTGCTCGAAGAAGCGGGCTGGGCCAGCGACGTCTTCCTCAAGTACTCCTACATCGGCGATGCGATGCGCTGAGGCGACACCGGGCCAACGACAAAACCCCCGGTTCTCCGGGGGTTTTCGTCTTGCTGGGGTACCTGGACTCGAACCAAGAACAACTGAACCAGAATCAGCCGTGTTGCCAATTACACCATACCCCAAGGGCGTTCGACCGAAGCCGTACCGAGGGACAAGCTTAGCCCACGCGCGGGGTGCGGCCAAACCGGCGCGGCGCGGCGGGTCGCGCTCAGCGCATTCACACGCCGCACCTCGATCCCTCCTCGCAGGCGGCGCTAACGTCACGCCGTGACCGTCCTCGCCGCTCACCCACTGCCCGCCGCTATCGGCGTCACCGGCCGGTCGTGGGGCTCCCGTTGGGGCTGGAGCGTCGCGGGTCTCGCCCTCGCCACCCTGTTCGTCACCGCGTGGGGCGTCGGCGGACCGATGTCGGACTACTACGCGTCGATCGCCCTTTCGATGAGCAAGAGCTGGTCGAACTTCTTCTTCGGAGCGATGGATCCGGCGGGCGTACCTCTCCACCCGCCAGTCGTGGGCGCGACGGATCGGCCACCTCGCCGTCGCGGGTGCGATGAGCCTCGCTCTCTCCCTCGTCTGGATCGTCGCGGTCGCGCTGGTCCCGGCATCCGCCCGCCCGAACATCGGCAGCACGCTGTCCAACAACCCGTGGGAGATGGTCTTCGGCTACAACGGCCTCGGCCGCTTCGGTGAGGTCACGGCAGACGACACCGCCTACCGCTCGTTCACGCCGCCGTTCTCCGGCAGCCCGTCGGCGCTGCGCCTGCTGAACGAGGCCCTGGCGACACAGATCGGCTGGATGCTGCCCACCGCCGTCGTCGCGGTCGTCGTGCTGCTCATGCTGCGGTTCCGGATGCCGCGACCGTCTTCGCGACCGCGTGGTTCGTCACCTTCGCCGCCATGTTCTCGGGTGTCGCGGGGATGCACCAGTTCTACACGGCCTCCCTCGCGATTCCCGCGGCCCTGCTGATCGGCACCGCGTTCGCGCTCGCCCGCCGCCGCGGCGTGCTCTGGGCGCAACCTGCGCTACGCCCTCGCCGGCAGCGCCGGCTCACTGGGTGGTGCGGGCGGTGCGGGCAGGGGCGGCGGTGACGACACCACCACGAGCGCGGAGATCCGCGCGTGGGTGCTGGAGAACTGCACCGCGGTGACGGATGCCGCGGCATCCGGAATCTACGACTGCACGCCGTGAGGGCGCATCGCCCGCGTTCGTGAGCCTGCGGCGGGTCAGCCCAGGTGCTGCACGAGGACATCGAGCCGGCGGAGCGACTCGGCCTTGCCGAGCAGCTCCATCGACTCGAACAGCGGCGGCGACACCCGCCGGCCGCTGACGGCCACGCGCAGCGGCCCGTACGCGACGCGGGGCTTCAGTCCCAGACCCTCGATCAGGGCGGCCGCGAGGGCCTCCTGCACCGCGGCGGCCGTGAAGCCCTGCTCGGGCACCAGCTCGAGCGCACCGACGGACGCCACGAGCACCTCAGCGCCGTTGGCCGGGAGACCCTTCAGCGCATCGTCGTCGTAGGAGACCTCGTCGCGGAAGAGGAAGCCGAGAAGGCCCGGCGCCTCCCCCAGCAGCTGCATGCGCTCCTGCACGAGCGGGGCCGCGGCATCCAGCGTCGCCTGCTGCGCCGCCGTCGGCGGGTTCTCGACGAGACCGGCGGCGTGCAGGTACGGCACGAGGCGCGCGGCGAAGTCGGCCGGTTCGAGCATGCGGATATGGTCGCCGTTGATCGACTCGGCCTTCTTCTGGTCGAAGCGAGCCGGGTTCGGGTTGACGTCGGCGATGTCGAACGCGGCCACGAGCTCGTCGCGCGAGAAGACGTCGCGGTCGGCGGCGATCGACCAGCCGAGCAGCGACAGGTAGTTGAGCAGGCCCTCGTGGATGAAGCCCTTCTCGCGCAGCAGGAACAGGTCGGCCTGGGGGTCGCGCTTGGAGAGCTTCTTGTTTCCGGTCTCGCCCAGCACCAGCGGCATGTGCCCGAAACGCGGCACGAAGTCGGTGACGCCGGCGTCGTTCAGCGCCGCGTACAGCGCGAGCTGGCGCGCAGTCGAGGGCATGAGGTCCTCGCCGCGGATGACGTGGGTGATGCCCATCAACGCGTCGTCGACGGGGTTGGTGAAGGTGTAGAGCGCCTGTCCGCCCGCCCGCACGACGACGAAGTCGGGGAAGGACCCCGCCGGGAACGTCACCTCGCCGCGGATGAGGTCGACGTAGGTGAGGTCGTGGTCGGGCACGCGCAGCCGGTAAGCGGGCTCGCGGCCCTCGGCGCGGAACGCGGCCTTCTGCTCGTCGGTGAGGTCACGGTCGAAGTTGTCGTAACCGAGCTGCTTCGCGCGGCCGGCGGCCTCGTTGCGCGCGTCGATCTCCTCGGCCGTCGAGTACGACTCGTACACCGCGCCGGAAGCGATCAACTGATCGAGCACCTCGGCGTAGATGTCCCTGCGCTGCGACTGGCGGTACGGCGCGTGCGGGCCGCCCTTCTCGACGCCCTCGTCCCAGTCGATCTCGAGCCAGGTGAGCGCGTCGACGAGCTGCCGGTAGCTCTCCTCGCTGTCGCGGGCGGCGTCGGTGTCCTCCACCCGGAAGATCAGCTTGCCGCCGGTGTGCCGGGCGTACGCCCAGTTGTACAGGGCCGTGCGGACCATGCCGACGTGCGGCAGGCCCGTCGGCGAGGGGCAGAACCGCACGCGGACGTCGGCTCCGGAGGCGGTGGTGGTGCGGGGATCGATCGCTGCAGACATCCGCACCAGTCTAGTTCGCGGCGCGCTGCCGTTCCGGTGAGGCGGATGAGGCGAGGACCTGCTGCAGCGTGTCGAGCGCGGCGGCCAGCGACGGCACCCGCTCCGCTCCCTGCGCCGTCACGACGTGCAGGCGCCGCGCCTCCGCCGCCGGCAGCGGCGCCGTCACGATGCCGGGCAGCAGCGGGAACGACTCGAGCGCCATGCGCGGCAGTGTCGCCACGCCGATGCCCTGAGCGACGAGCCCCTCGACGGCCACGTAGTTGTCGGTCTCGTAGCCGATGCGAGGCGTGAATCCGGCGCGGCCGCACAGTTCCAGCAGGTGCCCACGGCAGCGAGGGCAGCCGGCGATCCACGTCTCCCCCGACAGCTCGCCGACGTCACGCACGGCGGCGTGACCGGCCGGCAGCACGAGCATGAGGTCGTCGCGCCCGGCGCTGCGCACCGTGAGGCCGCGCGCACTGGTGCGGTGCGGATCGTCACGGTCGCCGGGGTAGCTGAAGGTGAGGGCGATATCGGCGCGGTCCTCCCGCACGGCCTCGACCGCCTCCGGCGGCTCCGCCTCCAGGTACGTCACTGAGAGGCCCGGATGGGCGGCGGCGAGGGCCGCGATGAGTCGCGGCACCACGACGGGCGACGCGGAGGGGAAGGCCACGAGCCGCACGACGCCGGTGCGGAGCCCCCGCAGTTGCGCGAGCTCCTCCGCCGCCGCATCGACGGCGAGCGTCACGGCCGGCGCGTGCCGGGCGAGCACCCGCCCCGCCTCGGTGAGACGGATGCCGCGGCCCACCCGCTCGACGATCGCCACGCCGAGGCGTGCCTCCAGTCGTCGCAGGTGCTGGCTGATCGCCGGCTGACTGAAGCCCAGCGTGGCGGCGGCACCGGTGATCGAGCCGGTGTCGGCGATCGCGCGGACGATGCGCAACGTCTGCACGTCGAGTTCGGGGCTCGCTTCCTCCCGCATCCATCCATAATCTCATGTCATGCCTTTGATCCCATACCTGTCGTAGACGCATACATCAGCGGGCATCAGGCTGGATCACATGACCCTCGTCGCCGCCCCATCCGCTCCGGGCACCCTCGCGACGCTCCGCGCGCAGTTCCCGGATGCGGCGGGGTACCTCGCCGCATGCACGGTCGGCCTGCCGACGGCCGGCACCCACGCCGCTGTCGCCGCGGACCTCGCCCGTCGGCCCGACGTTGCCGAGTACTCGCGCGCCGTCGACGCGTCGCGCGCGCATTTCGCGCACCTGGTCGGGGTCTCGCCGGACCGCGTCGCGATCGGATCGCAGACGTCGGTCCAGGTCGCGATGCTCGCGGCATCCGTCCCCGACGGCGCCGAGGTGCTCGTCCCCGAGCACGAGTTCTCGTCGCTCGTGCTGCCGTTCGTGCATGCCGGTCGCGGCATCCGCGTGCGCACGGCGCCGCTCGCGCGGCTCGCCGAGGAGATCCGGTCGGGCACCGCGCTCGTCGCGTTCTCGCTCGTGCAGTCGGCGTCCGGCGAGGTCGCCGACCTCGACGCTATCGTCGCCGCGGCCGCGCGGTTCGGTGCGCGGACCGTGTGCGACGCGACGCAGGCGGTGGGGTGGATGCCGGTGTCCGCGGCATCCGTCGATGCCCTCCTCTGCCACGCCTACAAGTGGCTGTGCTGCCCGCGGGGCGTCGCTTTCCTGACGCTGCGCGAGGAGTACGCGCGCGCTCTCACGCCGGTCCAGGCAGGCTGGTACGCGGGCGACGATCCGTGGACCTCCTGCTACGGCGGCGACGCGGACCTCGCCGGCTGCGCGCGCCGCTTCGATGTATCCCCGGCGTGGCAGGCGTTCGTCGGCGCGGAACCCGCACTCGCGGCGTTCGCCGCGGCCGACATCGCCGAGGTGCACTCCTGGACGACACAGCTTGCGGCGGCCTTCCGCGGCCGTATGAACCTGCCGGAGCCCGTGCGTGCGAGCGCCATCGTGACCTGGCCGGATGCCGACGGGTGCGACCTCGCGCGACTCACCGCCGCCGGCATCACGGCATCGGGCCGCAACGGCAGTGCGCGCGTCGCGTTCCACGTGTTCAACGATGCCGCCGACGTCGACCGCGCCGCCGCCGCGCTCGGTCGCTGACGCGCCGCGTCCCGGCATCGCACACGCCGCCTGCAACGGATCGTGCGCCACACGCCGGCGCGGGGCGCGATGCGGCGGCGTGTCGCCCGGCATCCCTTGCCGTTCGTGATCGTGCGGCGGGACCCCACCGAACCCTCCCCTGTGGGCCGAACCCTCGCGCCCAGGACGCGCTGGACGTGAGGGTTCGGCCCGCGAATGAGGGTTCGGCACAAGGGCGGCGGGACGCCGCGGCACCGGGCGGATGCCGCGGGTCAGCCGCGCGGCGCGACGCGCGCGTACCGCGCGAGCACCGTCACCGCCGCGACGACGATGAGAGCGACCAGCGCCAGACCGCCGTAGCCGATCGCCCCGAGCACGAAGCCCGCGGCGATGGCGCCGAGACCTCCGACGAGGCTCATCGCGAGGTCGCTGCGCCCCTGCCGCCGGGTGCGCAGCGACTCCGCCGACGACTCGGTCAGCAGCGTCGACCCCGCGACCGTCGACGCGCTCCAGCCGAGCCCGAGCAGCACGAGCGCGACAGTGACGGCGGCGCCCGACTCCTGCCCCACCGCCGCGGTCAGCAGCGCCGCGGTGAGCAGCGCCTGGCCGAGGAGGATCGTGGGGATGCGGCCCATCCGGTCGGCGAGCACGCCGAACACCGGCGCGAGCGCGTACATCCCCGCGATATGCAAGCTGATGGTGAGACCGATGATCTCGAGATCCGCACCGTGGTGCAGCAGATGCACCGGCGTCATCGCCATGACCGCCACCATCACGCCGTGGGCGCCCGCGATCGCGACGATCGCGTAGACGGCGGCCCGCGGACGGTCGGCGCGGGCGATCCCGGCAGCGGCGCCGGTCGCCGCCCTGCCCGCGATCCGGGTCGCCACCAGCAACGGGTCGGGCCGCAGCGCCACGAGGTACAGCGCGACCGCGAGGATCTGCGCGACGACCGTGAAGACGTACGGGCCGGTCAGCGGCGGCATCCCGAGGGTGTCACCGAGGGCCTCGCCGGGGCCCACGAGATTCGGCCCGAGAACCGCCCCGATCGTCGTAGCCCAGACGACGAGCGACAGGTCGCGGCCGCGCGAGGCCGTCGTGGCGAGATCGACCGCCGCGAATCGCGACTGCAGATTCGCGGCCTGGCCCGCGCCGATGAGCGCGAACCCCGCCAGCAGCAGCGGGAAGACCCGCACGCCCGCGGCGAGGATCACGACGGCCACACCGACGAGCGCGATGAGCATGCCGCCCGCCAGCGCGATCCGCCGTCCGCGCCGACGGGCGAGGGCGGCGAGTGGGACGGCGAGGGCGGCGGTCCCGAGCGTCACGAGAGCGGTCGCGAGCCCCGAGAACGCCTCGTCGCCGGAGATGTCCGCCGCGAGCACCGCGCCGAGCGAGATCGTCGCTCCGAAGGCGATGCCGCCGAGAATCTGCCCCGACGCGAGCACCGCCACGGTGCGTCGCCGCAGGCGGGCGAGCGCGGCGTCGTCGTACGCCGCGGCATCCGTCACCGACGTCGGCCCGGTCGCCTCAGCCATCGGCGCGCGGCGCGTCACGAACCGGGTTGCGCAGCGTCCCGAGCCCTGTGATCTCCACCTCGACGACGTCGCCGGCGACGAACGGACCCACTCCCGCCGGCGTTCCCGCGAGGATCACGTCGCCCGGCAGGAGCGTGAAGGCGCGCGAGGCGTACGAGATGAACTCGGCGACGGAGTGCACCATGTTGCCGAGCGTGCCGTCCTGACGGACCTCACCGTTCACGCGGGTGACGATGCGCACGTCGGATGCCGGGTCGAACTCGGTCTCGATCGCGGGACCCAGCGGGCAGAACGTGTCGAAGCCCTTCGCGCGCGCCCATTGTCCGTCGGTCTTCTGCAGGTCACGCGCCGTGACGTCGTTGCCGATCGTGTACCCGAAGACGTGGTCCAGCGCGTCGGCCACGGAGACGTTCTTCGCGACACGGCCGATGACCGCCGCGAGTTCGCCCTCGTAGTCGGTGCGCTCGGACTGCGGCGGCCGCACGATGGTGTCCCCGGGGCCGATGACCGAGGTGTTGGGCTTGAGGAACATCATCGGCTCCTCCGGCGCCTCGTTGCCGAGCTCCGCGGCGTGGTCCCGGTAGTTGCGGGCGATGCCGATGACCTTCGAGCGCGGGATCACGGGCGCGAGCAGCGCGACCTCGCCGAGCGGCACGCGCTCCCCCGTCGTGTCGAAGCCGGCGAACAGCGGATCACCGGCGAGGACGACCAGTTCGCCCTCGTCGACGATTCCGAACCGGATGGCGTCCTGGTGGCTGAAGCGGACGATCCTCACGCGTCAGAGCCCTCGGCGGCGTCGGCGTCCAGCCGCAGCAGCCAGCCGTGCGTGTCTTCCCGGCGCCCGTACTGGATGTCGGTGAGCTCCTGCCGCAGCGACAGGGCGAGCTCGCCGAGGGGCTGCTCGTCGACGAAGTCGTGACCCTTCAGCTGCCCGATGGGAGCGACCACGGCGGCGGTACCGCAGGCGAACACCTCGACGATGTCGCCCGAGGCGACGCCCTGACGCCACTCGTCGATCGAGACGGCGCGTCCCTCGATCTTGTGGCCGCGGTCGACGGCCAGCTGCAGGATCGAGTCGCGCGTGATGCCCTCGAGGATCGAGTCCGACTGCGGCGTGACGATCGTCCCGTCCTTGTACACGAACACGACGTTCATGCCGCCGAGCTCTTCGACGTTGCGGTCGGAGTCGAGGAAGACGACCTGGTCGCAGCCCTGCTCGTAGGCCTCAGCCTGCGGCAGCAGGCTCGCGGCGTAGTTGCCGCCGGTCTTCGCGGCCCCCGTCCCGCCCTTGCCGGCGCGGGCGTAGTCCTCGCTGAGCCAGATCGACACGGGCTTCGCGCCGCCCTTGAAGTAGGCGCCGACCGGCGAGGCGATGAGGTAGTACGCCACCTTGTTCGCGGGGCGCACCCCGAGGAACGCCTCCTTGGCGAACATGAAGGGACGCAGATACAGGCTCTGGTCGGCGCCCGAGGGCACCCACGCGCCGTCGACCGCGATGAGCTCGCGCAGCGACTGGATGAAGTACTCGACCGGAAGCTCCGGCAGCGCGAGGCGCCGGGCGCTGCGCTGCAGGCGACGGCCGTTCTGGTCGGGACGGAAGGTCCAGACCGACCCGTCGGCGTGACGGTAGGCCTTGATGCCCTCGAAGATCTCCTGGCCGTAGTGCAGCACCGCGGCGGCGGGGTCGAGCGAGATGGGCCCGTAGGGCTGCACCCGCGGACGGTGCCACCCGCCGCGCACCGACCAGCAGATGTCGACCATGTGGTCGGTGAACGTCGTGCCGAAGGCGGGGTCGACCAGCAGCTGGTCGCGTTCGGCAGGGGTCTTGGCGGCGAGGTTGCGCGTGACGGCGAACTCGAGCGGGGCGAGGGCGGTGTCGGGGTCGTAGGTGAGGCTCATGAGATGTCCTGTGAGATCGTGACCGGTGCGGCGGGATGCGGCGTTCTCAGGCTACGCCGCGGGCGGCGTCGCGTGGAGCGCCCGGGCGATGGCGTCACCGGTCTGTGCGGTCGTGCGGGCGGATCCGTCCCGGGCGGCGATGTCGGCTTCGATGGCGCGGGTGACGCGCCGGGCCTCATCGGCGAGCCCGAGATGATCGAGCATGAGTGCGATGGATCCGATGGCGGCCGTGGGATCGGCCTGCTGGGTTCCTGCGATGTCGGGCGCCGAGCCGTGCACGGGTTCGAACATCGAAGGGAAGACGCCGTCGGGGTTGATGTTCCCCGATGCGGCGAGGCCGATGCCTCCGGTGACGGCGCCGGCCAAGTCGGTGAGGATGTCGCCGAAGAGGTTGTCGGTGACGATCACGTCGAAACGGCCCGGGTTCGTGACCAGATAGATGGTGGCCGCGTCGACGTGTGCATAGTCTACGGTCACGTCGGGGTGCTCGGATGCCACGGCATCCACGATCCGCTACCACATGCCGCCGGCGTGCACGAGCACGTTGGTCTTGTGCACGAGGGTCAGCTTCTTCCGCCGCTTCTCGGCCTGCGCGAACGCGTAGCGGACGACGCGCTCGATGCCGTAGGCGGTGTTGACGGACGTCTCGTTGGCGACTTCGTGCGGCGTTCCGGTGCGGATGGACCCGCCGTTGCCGACGTAGGGGCCCTCGGTCCCCTCGCGCACGACGACGAAGTCGATCTCACCGGGGTCGGCGAGCGGCCCGGGAGCCCCGGGATACAGCTTCGACGGGCGCAGGTTGACGTAGTGGTCGAGCGCGAAGCGCAGCTTCAGCAGCAGCCCGCGCTCGATGTTCGCGTCTTTCAGGCGGGGATCGCCGGGCACGCCGCCGACCGCGCCGAGCAGGATCGCGTCGTGCTCCGCGATCGACGCGAGGTCGGCGTCGGTGAGCGTGTCGCCCGTCTCGAGGTAGCGCGCCGCGCCGAGCGAGAACCGCGTCTTCTCGAACACGACGCCGGAGTCGCGCGTCACGGCATCCAGGACCTTCTCCGCCTCGGCGACGACCTCCGGACCGATGCCGTCGCCCGGGATGACGGCCAGCTTGATGACGCGCGACATGGATCTCCTCGTGCTCACGGAAGACCGCGCGAAGCGTGCCGATCAGTGCTCGACGTGCGCGGTGCGGGACCCCTTCAGCGTAGTGGCCGCGATGACCGCCGCGATGCCGACGAGGACGGCGCCGATGACCGCCGTGATGCCCACCCCGGCGTCGAACGCGTGCGCCGCCGCCGTGCGCAGGGCCTCCGCCGTGGCGGGGTCGAGCCGGTCGGCGACGGTCATCGCCCCCGCGAGCGTCTCGCGCGCGGCATCCGCGTCGCCACCGGTCACGCCCGCCGGCAGCACGATGCCGGACCGGTAGGCCGCAGTGAGGATGCCGCCGAGCACGGCCGTGCCGAGCACGGCGCCGAGCTCGTACGCCGTCTCGGAGACGGCGCTCGCCGCGCCGGCCTTCGCGGGCGGGGCGCTCGCGAGGATGAGGTCGTTCGACACGGTCTCCGCCGCACCGATGCCGATTCCGAGCAGTGTGAACGCACCGATCAGCAGCGCGAGCGCGCCGTCGCCGACCGCCAGGGGCACGAGCAGGTACGCCACGATGGAGAACACCAGCGCGACCGGGACCACGATGCGCGCCGACACGCGCCGCGCGACGGGCACGACGAGTAGCCCGGAGATGATCATCGCCACCATGCCCGGCACGAGCGCGAGCCCGGCGTTCATGGGCGAGAGGCCGACGATCAGCTGCAGGTGCTGGGCGACGAAGTAGAGGAAGCCGACGAGCGCGATGACGCTCAGCAGGTTGACCAGCAGCGCGCCGCTGAAGGTGCCGCGGGAGAAGAGCCGCATGTCGAGCATGGGCTGGTCGGCGGCGAGTTGGCGACGCACGAAGAGGATGCCGAAGAGGACGCCCGTCACCGCGAGTATGACCGGCAGCGGCCCGAAGCCGTGGACCGCGACCTCCTTGATCGCGTAAACGAACGGGACCATGGCGAGCATCGACAGCGCGATGCTCAGCGGGTCGATGCGTCCCGGGTGCGGGTCGCGGCTCTCCGGCACGAGCAGCGGCGCGAGGACGAGCAGCGGCACCAGCACGGGTACCGACATGAGGAACACCGAGCCCCACGCGAAGTGCTCGAGCAGGATGCCGCCGACGATCGGGCCGAGCGCGGCGCCGGCGGAGAACATCGAGGCCCAGACGGCGATCGCGAGGCGGCGCTGATCGCGGTCGGTGAAGATGGAGCGCAGCAGCGAGAGCGTCGAGGGCATGAGCATCGCGCCGAACACGCCCATGCCGGCGCGGGCCGCGATGAGCCACGCGGCGCTGGGCGCGAACGCGGCGAGCACCGAGACGGTGGCGAACCCGGTCGCGCCGATCAGCAGCATCCGTCGCCGGCCGAAGCGGTCGCCGAGCGTCCCCATCGTCACCAGCAGCCCCGCGAGCACGAGCGGGTAGGCGTCGATGATCCACAGCTGCTGGGCGCTGGAGGGGTTCAGGCTCAGCGAGATGTCGGGCAGCGCGAAGCTGAGCACGGTGTTGTCCACCGAGACGAGCAGCACGGGCAGCATGAGGACGACCAGTGCCGTCCAGCCGCGCCAGCCGACCCGCTTTCCTTGAGCGTCGGCGAGGGTGATTTCTTCCGTCAAAGTCATGATATCTATACCGTCCAGCCGGTATAGTAACAGAGATCAGGGCTCCGCCGCGAGAGGATGAAGACATGTCCCGCCCACCCCGTGCCCCCGAGAGCGTGCTCGACGCGTTCGAGGCGCTGCTCATCGCCGAGGGACCGAAGGCGGCGACGATGGATGCCGCCGCGCAGGCCGCCGGCGTCTCGAAGGGCGGTCTGCTGTACCACTTCGCGTCCAAAGAGGCGCTGGAGACCGCGCTGCTGGAGCGCATGGAGCAGCTCGCGCGCGAGGACGTCGCCGAGATGGAGGCGGAGCCCGAGGGCATCGTGTCGGCGTTCCTGCGGTCGTCGGTGATGGACGACTCCCCCATCGACCGCGCGCTCATCGCGGGATCGCGCCTCGCGCAGGGCGGCAGCGCGGCGGCCGTCGAGGCGCTGCGGCGCGTGCGCGAGCTGTGGGAAGAGGCGCTGCGTCCGCACACCCGCGACGAGACGGCGCTGCAGCTGGTGCTGCTCGTGAGCGACGGGCTCTACTTCAACAACGCCCTGGGCGTGCAGACCCCCGGCGCCACCGTCCCGGGGCCGGTGCCCGAGGGCGCCGCGATGGATGCCCTGATCGCGCTCGTCGAGGCATCCGCCCGCTGAGCGGACCGGCGCCGCGGGCCGACCTGGACCGGCGAGCGGGTCAGGCCTCGGTGATCTCGATCTGGCGGAACAGGTCGGCGCCGACGGCCTCGCGCATCTGATCGAGGATGTCGTCCGGCACGGGCTGGTCGACCGTGAGCACCGACAGCGCGCGGCCGCTGGCATCGGGGTGAGCGACGAACAGCCCCGCGATGTTGATGCCGGCCTCGCCGAGCTTCTGGCCGTAGATCGCGACGATGCCGGGACGGTCGGCGTAGCGCATGACGACGTGGTGCTCCTCGATCGGCACCTCGATCTCGTACCCGTTGATGCCGACGATCTTCGGCACCATGCGGGTGCCGGCCAGAGTCCCGGCCACGGTCAGCACGGTGCCGTCCGACAGCGTGCCGCGCAGGATCGTGATGTTGCGGTAGAGCGGGCTCTCGGCCTCGACGACGAGGCGCGTCTCGATGCCGCGCTGCTCGGCGAACAGCGGCGCGTTCACGTACGACACGTTCTCGCTCACGATCTTCGTGAAGATGCCCTTGAGCGCGGCGAGGCGGTAGACGCTCACATCGTAGGCGGCGAGCTCGCCCCGCACCTCGATGTCGAGGCTCGTCAGCGCGCTCGTCGCCAGGCCCGAGAACACCTGGCCGAGCTTCTCGACGAGGGCGATGCCGGGGCGCACGAACGGGTCGATGACCCCGCCCGCGACGTTGACGGCGTCGGGCACGAGGTCGCCCTCGAGGGCGAGCTTGACCGAGCGGGCCACCGAGATGCCGGCCTTCTCCTGCGCCTCGTCGGTGGATGCTCCGAGGTGCGGCGTCACGATCACGTTCGGCAGTGACAGCAGCGGGAAGGCGGTGCCGTCCTCCTTCGGCGGCTCGGACGTGAACACGTCGAGGCCGGCGCCCGCGATCTCGCCCGTGGTGAGCGCCGTGTACAGCGCCCCCTCGTCGATGAGGCCGCCGCGGGCGACGTTGACGACATACGCCGTCGGCTTCATGGCGCGGAACTGCTCCGCCCCGATCATGCCGGTCGTCTCAGGCGTCTTGGGCATGTGGATCGTGACGAAGTCGCTCTGCGCGAGCAGCTCGTCGAGCGACAGCAGGGTGACACCGAGCTGCTGGGCGCGCGCCGGGGTGACATACGGGTCGTACGCGACCACCGTCACGCCGAAGCCCTGCAGGCGCGCGGCGATGAGTGCGCCGATGCGGCCGAGACCGATGATGCCGACGGTCTTCTCGAAGAGCTCCGTCCCGGTGAACGAGCTGCGCTTCCAGGCGCCGGCGGCCAGCGACGCGTGCGCGGCGGGGATGTGGCGGGCGAGACTCAGGATGTGTCCGACCGTGAGCTCCGCGGCGGAGATGATGTTCGACGTCGGCGCGTTCACGACCATGACACCCGCCGCGGTGGCGGCCTTGATGTCGACGTTGTCGAGGCCGACGCCGGCGCGCGCGACGACCTTGAGGCGGGATGCCGCGGCGATCGCCTCGGCATCCACCTGCGTCGCCGAGCGGATCAGGATCGCGTCGGCGTCCGCGATCGCGGTCAGCAGCGCCGGGCGGTCGGTGCCGTCGACGTTGCGGACGACGAAGCCCTCCCCGAGGGCGTCGATCGTGGCGGGAGAGAGTTCTTCGGCGATGAGGACGACAGGCTTGGACACAGCGGCAGACCTTCGGAAGTACGCGCGGGCGCGAGCGGGTGGAGTTCCACGCCGCACACCACCGGGAGGAGGCGGGGCGTGTCGGGACTCAGCCTACCCGGGCGCGACGCGCGGTCCCGACCGTGTGACGCCGTATCAACCCGAGACGACGAGCCCCTCGCCGCCCGTATACGAGTACGACAGCACGTTGAGCCAGAACACCGCCGTCAGCCCGAGGCCGGTAAGCAAGATCAGTGCCAACTGGAGCGTGGTGCGCCGTAATCCGAGGGCCAGCGCTGCGGCGAACACAAGAACGGGGAACGCACACGCGAATAGCAGCAGGGCCCAGCCGAGCCCGTTCAGGATAGATGTGCGCGCCGCGAGGTAGGCGACCGCGTTCCATACTGCGTAGGCATAGAAGAGGCCGAACAGGCCCGCGACCGTGGCGACAAGCCAAAACGGCTTCCGTCGAAGGTGTGCCACGGCGGCTGAGTCTGTGTTCACTGTCCGAGCGCTCCGATCATGACAAAGGGCCACGGGACCAGCAACACCGCGCCGGCGAGGAGGAAGACGATTCGCGTCCAAGTTGCCGCGCGTCGCGTCACGAGCATGGTCGTTCCGAACCAAAGCGCAGGCGCGGCCACCGCGAGCCATAGGAACGGCACGAACGCCTCATCACCGACAAGGAAGCTCGCGACGCCGCCCAGTCGCAGCCCGCCGATGATCCAGCCGATCGTGAAGAGCGCGTAGATGCCGCCGAGGATGCCGAGGCTCACGAGCATGACGTTGCCGAGGGGCGCGGGCTCGCCCGGCATCGTCACGGTCCCGTCCGCGTCGATTCTGCCGACCTCGTCGCTGCCGCGTCCGACGGCGGTGTAGCCGTCCGGCAGCGCCAGCGGCTCTGCCGCGGGCTCCGGGTCGGGCGCGGGCCGGGTCCCGACGTCGAGCGTGGGGTCGTCGTCGCCGTCCCAGCTGAGGGCGTCGTCGTCGCGTCCGGTGCTCACCCGTTCAGCGTACCGGTGAGCGCCGCCGCGGCGGCGGCGACCTGCTCGGGGTCGGTCGCGTCGTGGC
>JAEYAG010000068.1 GCA_023451265.1 Actinomycetes bacterium
GTGCAGCAACGGCTCCAGCGGCAGGCGGCCGCGCACGGCGAGCACGCCGATTCCCTGCGGCGCGCCGACCTTGTGGCCGGCGATCGACAGGGCGTCGGCGCCGGTGCCCGACAGCGGCAGCCATCCCGCCGCCTGCACGGCGTCGAGGTGGAAGGGGACCGGGGCGGATGCCGCGCGCAGCGCCGCGGCGATGGCCGCGGCATCCTGTACCGTGCCGATCTCGTTGTTGGCGTAGCCGACGCTGACGAGCGCGGTGTCGGGGCGGAGAGCGGCGGCGATGTCGGCGGGGTCGACCCGACCGTCGGCGTCGACGCCGACGCGGGTGACCGCGAAGCCGTGCACGCGCTCGAGGTAGTCGCACGACGCGAGCACGGCCTCGTGCTCGATCGGTGTGGTGATGATGTGGACGGGCGCCCCGCGGTGCTGGGCCGCGCCGATGGCGAGGCCCTTGATCGCGAGGTTGTCCGCCTCGGTGCCGCCCGAGGTGAACACGATGTCGCCGGGACGCATGCCGACGATGCGCGCGACCCGACGGCGGGCGTCGTCGAGGGCGGATGCCGCGGCCTCGCCCACGGTGTGATGACTCGACGGGTTGCCGAAGCGGTCGGTGAGGAACGGCAACATCGCCTCGAGGACCTCGGGGCGCATCGGTGTGGTCGCGGCGTGATCCAGGTAGCGCATCGCCGGTTCAGTCCACCAGGGCGATGCGTACGTCGAGGCCCAGGTCCAGCGCGCGGGCGGAGTGGGTGAGCGCTCCGACCGAGATGACGTCGACGCCGGTCTCGGCGATCGCACGCACGGTCTCCAGACTCACGCCCCCGGAGGCCTCCACCGTCGTGCGGCCGGCGATCTGCGCGACACCGGCGCGGAGATCGGCGAGGGTGAAGTTGTCGAGCATGATCGTGCCGACCCCGCGCGGCCCGGTTCCTGCGGCGAGCACCGGCTCGATCTGGTCGAGCCGGTCGACCTCCACCTCGACGTGGGCGGTGTGGGGGAGCGCGGCGATCGCCGCGCGCAGCGCGTCGGGAATGCTTCGGCCGTCCGCGGTGAGCACGGCGAGGTGGTTGTCCTTCGCCATGACAGCATCGGACAGTGAGAACCGGTGGTTGTGGCCGCCGCCGCTGCGGACGGCATGCCGCTCGAAGGCGCGCAGGCCCGGGGTGGTCTTGCGGGTGTCGGCGATGCGCGCACCGGTGCCGGCGACGGCGTCGACGTAGCGGCGGGTGAGGGTGGAGATGCCGCTCATCCGCTGCACGAAGTTGAGCCCGATCCGCTCCGCCGTCAGCACGCCGCGGGCCGGTCCTGTGACGCTCGCGAGCACGGCGCCGGCGGCGAACCCGTCACCGTCGGCGGCGTGCACCTCGACCGCGATGCGCGAGTCGGTCAGCGTGAAGGCGGCGGCGAAGACCTCGCCGCCGCTGAACACGCCGTCCTCGCGCGCGACGAGGTCGGCGGTGGCCGCGGCGTCCGCCGGGATGAGGGTCTGGCTCGTGAGGTCGCCCCAGGGGGCGTCTTCGTCGAGGGCTGCCGCGACGACGCGGTCGATGTGAGCGCGGGTCAGCATGCGGCCGACTCCTTCTGCAGGGCGGGGGCGACGAAACTCCACGGATCGGTGCGCTCCGCGGCGGGTTCGGGGTGCTCTGCGGGCGAAACCGCACGCATGCGTGGAGTGTCGTCGCGCCGGACGTGCGCCCCCACCGATTCGGTGCGGGCGCGGGCGGCGGCGACCAGGGTGGCGGCGACCTGCAGCAGGTTCTCGTCCTCGAACTCGGCCTCGGTCACGGGGGTGCGCGGCTGCGCGCGCCAGGCATCGAGCACGGACGCGGCGTGCGCGAGGCCCGCGCCGTCGCGCACGAGCCCCGCCTCCTGCCACATGAGCTCCCGCAGCGCCCGTCGCGTGAACGCCGGCACGGGATCCGGCGCAGGCTGCCGGTGCGTGGCGGTCACACCGGCACCCGGTGCCGGGTCGGCGGACGCAGTCGCGGCGGGATCGGCGGGCCAGCTCGACCCGGCGGCGTCGGACGCGATCGCGTCGCCGGCGCGAGCGCCGAACACCGCGCCCTCCAGCAGCGAGTTCGACGCCAACCGGTTCGCCCCGTGCACCCCGGTGCGGGCGACCTCGCCGACCGCGTAGAGCCCGGGGATGTCCGTGCGCCCGTGCAGGTCGGTGTCGACGCCGCCCATCAGATAGTGGGCGGCGGGCGTCACGGGGACGGGCTCGCGGGCCCAGTCGAGGCCCCGCGCGCGGACGGCCGCGTCGATCGTCGGGAAGCGCTGCGCGAGGAAGGATGCTGTCTGCTTGCGCGTCGGACGCAGGCCCGTGGCGTCCAGGAGCACCGGCCGGCCACCCTGCCCCGCCATCACCTCTGCGATCGCGCGGGCCACGACATCGCGGGGAGCCAGCTCGGCGTCGGGGTGCACGTCGAGCATGAACCGGCGCCCCTGTTCGTCGCGGAGCACGGCCCCCTCGTCGCGGACGGCTTCGGACACCAGGAAGGCATCGCCGTCGGCGAGCACCGTCGGGTGGAACTGGAAGAACTCGAGGTCCGACACCGTCGCCCCGGCGCGGAGCGCCGCGGCGATGCCGTCGCTGGTGGCGACCGACGGGTTCGTCGTGTGCGCGTAGAGGCAGCCGGCGCCGCCGGTGGCGAGCACGACGGCATCCGCCTCGATCGCCTCGCGGCGCCGGTCGTCGACGAGCAAGTCGACCCCCGCGACCCGGCCGCCGCGAAGGAGGAGGTCGACGAGGAACGCGTGCTCGATGATCTGCGCCCCGGTGGCGCGCACGCGCTCCACGAGGGCCTTCTCGATGACGCTGCCGGTCGCGTCGCCCCCGGCGTGCAGCACACGCGGATAGGAGTGAGCGGCCTCGAGCCCCTTGACATACGTGCCGTCGGCGGCGCGGTCGAACGCGACCCCGAGCGCGATGAGCTCACGGATCCGCGTCGGCCCTTCGGCCACGAGAACTCGCACCGCGGCCGGGTCGCACAGACCCGCGCCCGCGACGAGGGTGTCCCGCTCGTGCGCGGCGGCGCTGTCGTCGTCGAACATGACCCCGGCGATCCCGCCCTGCGCGAAACGCGTGTTGGCGTGATCGAGCACGTCCTTCGTCACGACCGTGACGTCGCACCCGGATGCCGCGGCGTGCAGCGCCGCGGTGAGCCCGGCGATGCCGGAACCGACGACGACGACCCGTGCGGATGCCGGAGCCTCGCCGCGCTGCGCCGGCTCGGTCTCGCTGCGGGTCACGGCTTCGCCGCCAGCATCCGCTCGAGGGCGAGACGCGCCGGCTCGGCGACGTCGGCCGGCACCGTGATCCGGTTGACGACCTCGCCCGCGACGAGCCGCTCCAGCACCCAGGCGAGGTAGCCGGGATGGATGCGGTACATCGTCGAGCAGGGGCAGACGACCGGGTCGAGGCAGAAGATCTCGTGCTGCGGGAACTGCGCCGCGAGACGCTGCACGAGGTTGATCTCGGTGCCGACCGCGAAGGTCGTCGGCTCGGTGGCGGCGGCGATCGCCTTTCGGATGTAGTCGGTCGACCCCGCCTCGTCCGCGGCATCCACCACCGCCATCGGGCACTCGGGGTGCACGATGACCCGCACGCCGGGGTGCTCGGCGCGGGCGCGCTCGATCTGGTCCACGGTGAACCGGCGGTGCACCGAGCAGAAGCCGTGCCACAGGATGACGCGGGCGTCGGCCAGGCCGGCCTCGGTGTTGCCGCCCAGGGGCTTGCGCGGGTTCCACATCGGCATCTGCTCGAGCGGGACCCCCATCGCTTTCGCGGTGTTGCGCCCCAGGTGCTGGTCGGGGAAGAACAGCACGCGCCGACCGCGGGCGAATGCCCACTCCAGCACGGTGCGGGCGTTCGACGAGGTGCAGACGATGCCGCCATGCCGTCCGACGAAGCCCTTGATCGCGGCGGACGAGTTCATGTACGTGACGGGGATGACGGGGACGAGCCCCTCGGCATCCGGCTCGTCGAGCGCCCCGTAGAGGTCCTCCAGCTGCTCCCAGCACTCCTCGACCTCGTCGATCGAGGCCATGTCGGCCATCGAGCAGCCGGCGGCGAGGTTCGGCAGGATCACGGCCTGTTCGGGACGCGAGAGCAGATCGGCGGTCTCGGCCATGAAGTGCACGCCGCAGAAGACGATGGCCTCGGCGTGCGGATGCTCGAGCGCGGCGTTCGCGAGCTGGAACGAGTCGCCCACGTAGTCGGCGTGGGTGACGACCTCTTCGCGTTGATAGAAGTGGCCGAGCACCACGACCCGGTCGCCGAGCACCTCCTTCGCGGCGGTGATGCGAGCGTGCAGCTCGGCCTCCGCCGCCTCCCGGTACTCCGCCGGCAGCTCGCCCTGGCGGGGCGCGCCGGTGGGGATGACGTCACCCATCGACGAGCCGGGACCGTAGCCGGGTCGGGTGTCGAAGTCCCAGGGGCCCGCGGCGAGATCGGTGTTGCACGTCTCGGTGGTCGAGGCGCCCGCGACGATCGCCTGGATGCCGTGGTCGACGCTCGGGTCGACGGGCTCCGCGGGGCGCGACTGCAGGGTGAGGGGCAGAGCGGTCATGACAGCACCTCCGGGTGCGGTTCGGTCGGCAGCGGCCCGCGCTCGGCGAGCTCGACGTCGTGGTTGTAGCGGTAGAGCCGCGCCGGCCGGTGGCTGCCGGTGCGGAACCGCTCGGTGGAGATGAGGGTGCCGGAGTTCTCGACCTGTCGCCGGAAGTTCGCGGGGTCGAGGTCGCGGCCGAGGATCGCCTCGTACACCTCGCGCATGTCGGCGAGGGTGAACAGGTCGGGCAGCAGCCCGTGCGCGATGCGGCTGTAGCCGACTTTGTTGCGCAGGCGCCACAGGGCGTAGTCGACGATGTGGTTGTGATCGAAGGCCAGGTCGGGGAGCGTCGCCGCGTCGAACCAGGTGACGTTCTCGGATGCCGGAGCCAGGAGCGGCCCCTCCCGCAGCAGTGCCCAGTACACGATCGACACGACGCGCGTGGGGGAGCGGTGGACGTCGCCGAAGGCGTACAGCTGCTCGAGATAGCTCGGCGCCAGTCCCGTCGTCTCGGCGAGGGTGCGGGATGCCGCGGTCTCGAGCTCTTCGGCGGCGTCGAGCCAGCCGCCGGGAAGCGCCCAGGCGCCCTCGTGCGGGTCTCGGGTGCGGCGGACGAGGGGCAGGACGACGCTGGAGCGGTCGCTGCCGGGATCGCGCCGCAGGCTGAAGATCACCGTCGACACGGCGACGCGGATGTCGCCGCCGGCGGCTGTGGCGGGGGATGCGTGTGTTTGAGTCATAGAGACCATAACCTCGACTCGATCTTATAGTCATCTCGACCCGAAGGGCAAATCCCGCGTCGTGCCCCGTGCCGCCACGCGATATGCTGACCGGACAACCGAACACCGGCCGCATGACGAGTGCGGGAGAGCCCCGGCATCCGCCTCTGGTGGAAACGGGCACCGAAGGAGCAAGCCTCCCCGCCAATCTCTCAGGTCCGCGTACCGCTCTCGTCCGGCCACTCTGAAAAGCGATTTCGAGCGCAGCGAGAAATCGGGTTGAGCGAGGGCGCGCAGCGCCCGAGCCGAAACCCTCGCGAGCCGCATTCCGCGACTCTCCCCGCCTCGCTCACAATCCGCCGACGGTGAAAGCCCCCACGGGGTGAAGCTCTCAGGCCCATGACAGAGGGGGAGTTCCCGGCTGCCGGTCCCGGCATCCGCCCGCCCGCGACGGGAGAACTCATGTCCACCATCCGCACCACCCCTCTGCACGAGCGCCACGCCGCGCTCGGCGCGTCCTTCACCGACTTCGGCGGCTGGGACATGCCGGTGCGCTACACCTCTGACCTCGCCGAGCACCACGCCGTGCGGCAGGCGGCCGGCCTGTTCGACATCTCGCACATGGCGGAGTTCACGGTGACCGGCCCCGGCGCGGCCGCTTTCCTCGACGACGCGCTGGCCGGCCGGATCTCGACGATGAAGACGGGCAAGGCGAAGTACTCGCTGCTGCTGACGGATGCCGGCGGCGTGCTCGACGACGTCATCGTCTATCGCCGCGGCGACGAGGACTTCCTCGTGATCTCGAACGCCGGGAACCGCGACGTCGTCGCCGCGGCGTTGTCGGAGCGCGTCCGCGCTCACTCCGCGGGAGCCACGGTCGAGGACGTCTCCGACGCGTACGCGCTCATCGCGGTGCAGGGTCCCCGGGCGCGCGAGATCGTCGCGGCGACCTCGGGCATCGTGCTCGAGAGCCTCGACGACCTCGGCTACTACGCCTGGCTCGGCGGCACCTTCGACGGCGCCGACCTCTTCGTCGCCCGCACCGGCTACACCGGTGAAGACGGCTTCGAGCTCATGATCCCGAACGCACTCGCGCCGGCGCTGTGGGACGCGCTGCTGGCCGCCGGCGCGCCGCTCGGCCTCGCGCCGGCGGGCCTCGCCGCCCGCGACACGCTGCGCCTCGAGGCGGGGATGCCGCTGCACGGCCATGAGTTGTCGACCGAGATTCTCCCCGCGCAGGCCGGCCTCGGCCGCGTGGTCGCGATGGACAAGGAGGCATTCGTCGGCAAGGACGCCCTCGCCGCGGCATCCGCCGACCTTCCGGTGCTCGTCGGCCTCGTCGCCGAGGGACGCCGCGCCGGCCGCGCCGGCTACGCGGTGCTGGATGCCGAAGGCACCCCCGTCGGCGAAATCACGAGTGGCGCGCTCAGCCCCACGCTCGGCCATCCCATCGCGATGGCGTTCGTCCCGCCGGCCCTGTCGGCTCCCGGCGCCGCCCTCTTCATCGACGTGCGAGGAACCCGCATTCCCGCAACCGTGACCGCACTGCCTTTCTACCGGAGGACCGCATGACCGACCTGAACTCCCTCAAGTACACCGCCGAGCACGAGTGGGTCGCCCTGTCGGGCGATGTCGCCACCGTCGGCATCACCGACTACGCCGCCGACAAGCTCGGCGACGTCGTCTACGTCGACCTCCCGGCCGTCGGCACGTCCGTCACCGCGGGCGCCGTCTGCGGCGAGATCGAATCGACGAAGTCGGTCGGCGAGCTCTACGCTCCGCTCACCGGCGAGGTCGTCGAGATCAATGACGCCGTCGTCGACGACCCGGCATCCGTCAACGGCGATGCCTTCGGCGCGTGGCTCGTCAAGATCCAGGTCGACCCGGCCGACGTCGCCGCGCTCCTCGACCGCGCCGCCTACGTCGCGCTCACGGGCGGCGAGGCGTGACCGCGTTCGTCGACCGTCACATCGGCACCGACGCCGCGGCCCGTTCCGCGATGCTCGGTGCGCTCGGCTACGACAGCGTCGAGGCCCTCGTGGAGCGGGCGGTCCCGGCATCCATCCACGCCGCGCCGATCGCCGACTCGGTGCTGCCGCCGGCGGCCACCGAGGCAGAAGCACTCGCCGAGCTGCGGTCGCTCGCCGCGATGAACCGCGCCGCCCGGCCGATGATCGGACTCGGCTACTACGACACGATCACGCCGTCGGTGATCGCGCGGAACGTCTTCGAGAACCCGTCGTGGTACACCGCGTACACGCCGTACCAGCCCGAGATCTCGCAGGGCCGGCTGGAGGCGCTCATCAACTTCCAGACGATGGTCACCGACCTGACCGGTCTCGCGACCGCCAACGCGTCGATGCTCGACGAGTCCACGGCGGTCGTCGAGGGGATGCTGGTGGCGCGCCGCGCGTCGAAGTCGACCTCGAACGTGTTCCTCGTCGACGCCGATGCGCTGCCGCAGACGAAGGCGCTGCTTGCGCACCGCGCCGCGGCGCTCGGCATCGAACTCGTCGAGACCGACTTCGCCGACCCGGGCCTCCGGTCGTTGAGCGAGCGCAGCGAGTCGGAACGCCCGGCATCCTTCGGTGCGTTCATCCAGTACCCGGGCGCCACCGGTCGGGTCTGGGACCCGTCCGAGGTCATCGCCGCCGTGCAGGCGCAGGGCGGTCTCACGGTCGTCGCGGCCGACCTTCTCGCGCTCACGCTGCTGCGCTCGCCCGGCTCGCTCGGGGCCGACATCGCCGTCGGCACGACGCAGCGCTTCGGCGTGCCGCTCGGCTTCGGCGGCCCGCACGCCGGTTACATGGCCGTGCGGTCGGGGCTCGAGCGGCAGCTGCCCGGCCGCCTCGTCGGCGTGTCGCAGGACGCCGAGGGCAAGCCCGCCTACCGCCTGTCGCTGCAGACGCGCGAACAGCACATCCGCCGCGAGAAGGCGACGTCGAACATCTGCACCGCGCAGGTGCTGCTCGCCGTCATGGCGTCGATGTACGCCGTCTACCACGGTCCCGACGGGCTCCGCCGGATCGCGTCGGACGTCACCGCGAAGGCGCACCTGCTGCGCGACTGGATCGTGGATGCCGGGAACGCGGTGCTCCACGACGACTTCTTCGACACGATCGTCGCGTCGGTGCCCGGTCGCGCGGGCGAGATCGTCGAAGCCGCGCGCGAGCGCGGATTCCAGCTGTGGTTCCGCGACAGCGACTCCGTCGGCATCTCGGTCGACGAGACCACGACGCCCGCCGACCTGCACGCGCTCGCTCGGGTGTTCGGCGGGCCGGAGAAGCGCGTGTTCGGGACTTGGGTCAACCAGGGCGCGGAGTTCTTCCCGGCATCCCTCCGCCGCGAGGACGAGTTCCTGACGCACCCGGTCTTCCACGTGCACCACTCCGAGACGGCGATGATGCGCTACCTCAAGCAGCTCGCCGACCGCGACTACGCGCTCGACCGCGGCATGATCCCGCTGGGCTCATGCACGATGAAGCTCAACGCGGCCACCGAGATGGCGGCCGTGTCGTGGCCGGAGTTCTCCCGCGTGCACCCGTTCGCGCCCGCGGAAGACGTCGCCGGATATCTCGTGCTGATCGAGCAGCTGGAGTCGTGGCTCGCCGAGATCACCGGGTACGACGCGGTCTCGCTGCAGCCGAACGCCGGGTCGCAGGGCGAGCTCGCGGGGCTGCTGGCCATCCGCGGGTACCACCACTCGCGCGGCGACGTGCAGCGCGATGTCTGCCTCATCCCGTCGTCGGCGCACGGCACGAACGCGGCATCCGCGGTGCTGGCCGGCATGCGCGTCGTCGTGGTGGCGTGCGACGAGCAGGGCAACGTCGACCTCGGCGACCTGCGCGCGAAGATCGCGGCGCACGCCGACGCGCTCGCGGCGCTCATGATCACGTACCCGTCGACGCACGGCGTGTACGAGCACGACGTCGTGGACCTCTGCGCGGCGGTGCACGCCGCGGGCGGACAGGTGTACGTCGACGGGGCGAACATGAACGCGCTGGTCGGGTTCGCGCGCTTCGGCGACCTCGGGGGCGACGTGTCGCACCTGAACCTGCACAAGACGTTCGCAATCCCGCACGGCGGCGGCGGCCCCGGGGTGGGCCCGGTGGCGGCGAAAGCGCACCTCGCGCCGTTCCTGCCGTCGCACCCGCTCGCCCAGCGCGCGGAGCACGCGGGCGGTCACGTCTTCGACGGCGGTCCGATCTCGTCGGCGCCGCACGGGTCGGCATCCATCCTGCCGATCTCGTGGGCGTACATCCGGATGATGGGCGCGGCGGGTCTGCGGGAGGCGACGGGAGCCGCGGTGCTCGCGGCGAACTACATCGCGACGCGGCTGCGCGAGCACTATCCGGTGCTGTACGCGGGGGAGGGCGGGCTCGTCGCGCACGAGTGCATCCTCGACCTGCGGCCGATGCGCGAGGAGACGGGCGTGACGGTCGACGACGTCGCCAAGCGGCTGATCGACTACGGCTTCCACGCGCCGACGATGTCGTTCCCCGTAGCCGGGACACTGATGGTCGAGCCGACGGAGTCGGAGGACCTCGGCGAGATCGAGCGGTTCATCGAGGCGATGATCGCGATCCGCGCCGAGGCGTCTGCCGTGGCCGCCGGCTCGTGGCCCGCGGACGACAACCCACTCGTGAACGCGCCGCACACGGCATCCTCGGTCATCGAGGGCGCGTGGGAGCATCCGTACTCCCGCGAGGAGGCGGTCTACCCCGTGCACACGCTGGTGCGCACGAAGTACTGGCCGCCGGTCCGCCGCATCGACAACGCCTACGGCGACCGCAACCTCGTCTGCGCCTGCCCCCCGCCCGAGGCCTTCGCCTAGGCCGGTGCGGCGCCCCTGGTGCCGGCGCGGCGCCCGGGGACACCCCTCATCGCGAGACACCGTCCCTGCACCGAGACACGGGTGCACAGAGCGTGTCTCTGTGCAGGGACCGAGTCTCGCCGCGCGCCGACGCCCGCACTCTGCACCCCGCGCCCCCGGCGGCCGCGCCCCGCCCCCCGTTCGGCGTCATCCGCGCCCGCGGAGCGCGCGCGCCAGCGTGCGCAGCGGCGCCATCTCGAGGGGGCGCAGCTGCGGCAGCCCCGCGCTGAGCAGGATGGTGCGCAACAGTTCCCAGGCCGAGACCTCGCGCCACCCCCAGTGACGCACCGTCGAGACCCCGCGCCTCATGAGCCGCGCATCGCGGATGCCGCGCTCCCGCAGCGCCGTGCGTGCATCGCCGAACTCGCCGCTGTACTTGATCTCCCCGTCCGCCTCCGCGCCGATGCGCCACTGGCGCCAGCCGAAGTCCATCCGATCATCGTCGCCCGGATGCTCGCCGCGAACCCACACCTGCAACTCCGGTTCCGGAAAGCCCAACCATTCGATGGTCGCGAGGCTGACGTTCTCGAGCGCCGACTCCGGTACATCGCTCGCGCGTTCGAGCACCCACTGCGCTCGTCGCCAGCCACGCGATGACGGACGCGCGTCGAGGAGCGATCTGATCCCGTCGGGCGACAGCTCCGCATCCTCTCGCAACGCCGCTCCGACGACGGCGAGACCCACGGCCGGATGCTGCAGGCTCGCCGCGTCGGCTGCGATCTCGGCGACGGTCGCGACGAGCAGGCCGCCAATCCGGTCGTGCTCGGGGAGTCGCTGGGCCCCGTGCATCCGCAGATCGCCCGCAGCGCGGCTCGTCGTGGACCCGGGGAGGACGACGTGGACGAACTCCGGCTCGCCGAACACCGGCATCCCTCGCAGAACGGCAGCGGACTCGCGGATGAAGATCGCGTCGGGGTAATCGATCGCGACAGCGTAGACCCGTGCGCGATATCGTTCCCACGGCGCGAGCGAGTGCCAGGTCTCCGCGACCGCGTAAATGCCGCGGCGCACGCGGACCATCTCCCCGGATCGCACGGCACGATCCAGGTGAGAGTCGGCGCGGCGGGGGATGAGGATGACGGGGCACGGGGCGAGGTCTGCGAGCGAGAGGGGCGGCATCCCCCGATTCCACTCGCTCGCACTCGCGCGCGGGCGCACCCCGGGGCAATCGGTGGACAACTCCGCGGATTCGCGCGTTGTGGAGAGCGCACCGCTCCGGGGGCCCTCGCCTGCGAGACACCGTCCCGGCACCGAGACACGGGTGCACGGAGCGTGTCTCGGTGCACGATCCGCGTCTCGCGGATGGGTCGACCCGGCGCGGCGCGGGCGGGCCCGCGCGACCGTCCGCGACCGGGATGCGGGGGTCAGGTGAACAGGGTGGGCCACCAGGCGGCGGCGAGGGGATAGCCGACGAACGCGATGATGTCGATCAGGGTGTGGGCGATCACCAGCGGCATGACGCGCCCCCAGCGGTGGTACACCCAGCCGAAGACGACGCCCATCGCGATGTTGCCCGCCAGCGGACCCCACCCCTGGTACGCGTGGTACGCGCCGCGCAGCGCCGCCGTCGACAGGATTATTGCCCAGGTGCCCCAGCCCAGGCGCCGCAGCCGGTCGAAGAGGTAGCCGATGAAGATGACTTCCTCGGTGAGCCCGGCCCGCAGCGCGGCGAGCAGCAGCAGCGGCACGGTCCACCACGACGGATCCAGCGGCGACGCGTCGACCTGCACCGTGATCCCGAGCGCTCGGCCCGCGACGTACAGACCGAGCCCAGGGATGCCGATGACCGCCACCAGCAGCACGCCGCCACCGACATTCCGGCCGAACGCGCGGAAGTCGAGCCCGATCCGCCGGAACGCGGACACCCCCGGCTCCCACAGCAGGTAGATCGCCAGCGCGATCGGCGCGAGGGCGAAGAACTGCGCGACGAACTGGTACAGCACATCCCAGAACTGCTGCGCGTTCGCCCCGGGGTTCAGCGACGTCGACTGATCGCCGAGCGACTGCTCCCGCGTGAGTGCCTGCACGAGCGCGAGCACCGAGTACACCGCCGAGCGCCCCACAGACAGGGCGAGCACGATCGCGATCTCCCACCACAGGCGGGTCCGCGACGGACGCAGCAGAACGGCGGATGCCGAGTCAAGACCGGCCGGATCCGGCCGGCCGTCGGAGGCTCCCGGCACGGTCACCTTGTCAGATTGCCACATTCCGGACACCTCGAGTTAAGGGTCTGTAACTTTTTCTGGGAGTGATTTGTCACAGGCTGAACAGTTACTTAGTGTTTCCCTATCCGCACCCCAGCTCGCAGCACCGCTGTGGGTGCATCACCCTTGCACAGGAGGAACACCTTGAAGCGCACAAAGATCGCCCTCGCGGGCATCGCGCTGCTGGCCGCCGGAAGCCTCGCCCTCGCGGGCTGCTCCGGCAGCGGCAGCGGCACCCCGAGCGCATCGGGCGGCGGCAGCAGCACCGCCATCATCAAGACGAACGGATCAGAGCCGCAGAACCCGCTCATCCCGACGAACACCAACGAGACCGGTGGCGGCAAGATCCTCGACGAGATCTTCGCCGGCCTGATCTACTACGACGCCAAGGGCGAGCCGCAGAACGACATGGCCGACTCGATCACGGTCGATGACGCTCAGCACCTGACGGTCAAGCTCAAGGAAGGCCAGAAGTTCACGGACGGCACCGAGGTCAAGGCCGACAACTTCATCAAGGCCTGGAACTACGGCGCGCAGAGCGAGAACGCTCAGCTCTCCGGCTACTTCTTCGAGGACATCGAGGGCTTCCAGATCAACGACGGTCCCGACGGCGAGGCCGGCACCGACGACGACATCTACGGTGCCGTCGGGGACATGGAGGGCCTGCAGAAGGTCGACGACTACACGTTCACCATCGCGCTGAACAAGCCGGCATCCGACTTCGCGCTGCGCCTGGGCTACTCGGCCTTCTACCCGCTGCCCGACGTCGCGTTCGAGGACATGGACGCGTTCGGCGAGAACCCGATCGGCAACGGCCCGTACAAGCTCGCCGGTGACGACGCGTGGCAGCACGACGTGCAGATCTCGCTCGTGAAGAACGAGGACTACCAGGGCGGCCGCCAGGCGCAGAACGCCGGTCTCGACATCATCTTCTACGCGACGCAGGATGCCGCCTACGCCGATCTGCTCGGTGGCGAGGTCGACGTCATCGACGGTGTGCCGCCGTCCGCGCTGGCGACCTTCGAGTCGGAGCTCGGCGACCGCGCCGTCAACCAGCCGGCTGCGATCTTCCAGTCCTTCACCATCCCGGAGCGCCTCGCGCACTTCTCGGGCGAAGAGGGCAAGCTGCGCCGTCAGGCGATCTCGATGGCGATCAACCGCGAGGAGATCACCAAGGTCGTCTTCCAGGGCACCCGCACCCCCGCCAGCGACTTCACGTCGCCGGTCATCGCGGGCTGGTCCGACAGCCTGACCGGCTCCGAGGTCCTGGCCTACAACCCGGACGAGGCGAAGAAGCTGTGGGCCCAGGCCGACGCCATCTCGCCGTGGTCGGGTTCGTTCCAGATCGCGTACAACTCCGACGGCGGCCACCAGACGTGGGTCGACGCGGTGACCAACTCGATCAAGAACACGCTCGGCATCGAATCCTCCGGCGCCCCGTACGTCGACTTCGCGTCGCTGCGCTCCGAGGTGACCGGTCGCACCATCCAGACGGCGTTCCGCACCGGATGGCAGGCGGACTACCCGGGTCTGTACAACTTCCTGGGCCCGCTGTACGCGACCAACGCCGGCTCGAACGACGGTGACTACTCGAACCCGGAGTTCGACCAGCTGCTGTCTGACGGCATCTCGGCCACCGACCCGGACGAGGCGAACGCCGACTTCCAGAAGGCGCAGGAGATCCTGCTGCAGGACCTCCCGGCCACCCCGCTGTGGTACTCGAACGTGACCGGTGGTTACGCCGAGGGCGTGCAGAACGTCGAGTTCGGCTGGAACTCGGTGCCGCTGTACTACCAGATCACCAAGTAATCCGATCGACCCGCGAGGCGGTGACGACACGTCACCGCCTCGCGGTCTGTCCGCCCAGGTATCGCGCCGGAACCCGTAACACGGCACGATGCTCTTAGCGGGTGCGCCGGACGCGCCGATCGCCGTCTCGGACGCACCCCACATCTGGAGGGAGAGGGGATGCCCGCATACATCCTCAGACGCCTGTTGCAGCTCATACCCGTGTTCTTCGGGGCGACGCTGCTCATCTACTTCATGGTCTTCGCTCTGCCCGGAGACCCCATCCTCGCCCTCTTCGGCGACAAGACCCCCAACCCGGCGGTCATCGCGCAGCTGCGCGCGCAGTACCACCTCGATGAGCCGTTCCTCGTGCAGTACTTCTACTACATCTCCGGCATCTTCCAGGGGAACCTGGGGGTGACCTTCTCGGGTCAGTCCGTCAACGACGTGCTCGCCCGCACCCTCCCGGTGACCGGGCGCCTGGCCGTGATGGCGATCGCCATCGAGTTCGTGCTGTCGATCATCATCGGCACCGTCTCGGCGCTGCGCAAGGGCAAGGTCTTCGACAACACGATGCTCGTCATCGCGCTCATCTTCGTCGCGCTGCCGATCTTCGTCTTCGCCTTCCTCGCGCAGTACTTCCTCGCGATCCAGTGGGGCTGGTTCCGCCCCACGGTCGGCGCGCAGAACGACTGGGGTGACCTGTGGCTTCCGGCCATCGTGCTCGGGTTCAGCCTGTACGCCACGAGCATGCGCCTGATGCGCAGCTCGGTCATCGACACGCTCAACCAGGACTGGGTGCGCACCGCGTACAGCAAGGGTCTGTCGCGCTCGCGCGTCATCCCCGTGCACGTGCTGCGCAACTCGCTCATCCCAGTGATCACGAACTCCGCGACCAACTTCGGGGTGCTGCTGGTGGGTGCCACCGTCACGGAGGGCATCTTCAACGTGCCGGGCGTCGGCAAGACCCTGTTCGACGCGATTCTGAAGCACGAAGGACCCACGGTCGTGTCCTTCGTGACCGTCTTCGTCATCATCTACGTGCTCGTCAACCTGTTGGTCGACCTGCTCTACAGCCTGCTCGACCCGAGGATCCGCTATGTCAAGTGATCGCAACGACCCCACGGGGGTGAACCACTACGTCGCACCGGTGGCGTCGACGACCCTCGTCGTCGACGCCGTGAAGGTCGACGAGAAGCCCAGCAACCTGTGGAGCGACGCGTGGCATGACCTGCGCCGCCGTCCCACGTTCTGGATCAGCCTGCTCGTCGTCGCGATCGTGCTGCTGATGGCGATCTGGCCGACGCTGTTCACGCAGGTGCCGCCCAACAACGACTGCCAGCTCGCGAACTCCAACGGTGGCCCCACCGATGGGCACCCGCTCGGCTTCACGTTCCTCGGCTGCGATGTCTGGTCCCGTATGGTCTGGGGTGCGCGCACGTCGCTCACGGTGGGTCTGCTCGCCACCCTCATCGGCACCGTCATCGGCCTCATCATGGGTGCGATCGCCGGCTTCTACGGCGGCTGGCTCGACTCGGTGCTCTCCCGCGTTGGCGACATCTTCTTCTCGATCCCGTACATCCTGGCGGCAGTCGTGGTGATGAGCGTGTTCTCCACGAACCGCAACGTCTTCACCCTCGCCTTCGCGATCGGTGGGTTCGCCTGGGCGTCCACGGCGCGCGTCGTGCGCGCAGAGGTGCTGCGCGTGCGCCAGTCCGACTTCGTCACGGCATCCCGCGCCCTCGGGCAGTCGAGGTTCATGACGCTCGTCACCCACGTCGTCCCCAACGCGATCGCACCCCTGCTGGTCATCACGACCATCAGCCTGGCGGCGTCGATCGTCGCCGAGGCGACCCTGTCGTTCCTCGGCGTGGGCCTCGGCAGCGACGTCATGTCGTGGGGCAATGACATCAGCCAGGCGCAGCAGTCGCTGCGCGTGGCGCCGATGGCGCTCATCTACCCGTCGATCATCCTGACGGTGACGGTGCTGGCATTCATCCTTCTGGGCGAGCTCATCCGCGACGCCCTCGACCCGAGAGCGAGGGCACGCCGATGAGCGATGCGACCCGTGCGCCGCTGCTGAGCCTGCGCGATGTGCGTGTGGCGTTCGACTCCCAGTCGGGCACCCGCGAGGTGCTGCACGGCATCAGCTTCGACATCTTTCCGGGCGAGACCGTCGCCATCGTGGGGGAGTCGGGCTCGGGCAAGTCGACGACGGCCTCGGCCGTCGTGAGCCTCCTGCCCGGCACCGGCCACGTCACTTCCGGCAGCATCACGCTGGACGGTGCCGAGCTGACCGAGTACTCGCGCTCCCAGATGGAGGACGTGCGGGGACGCGAGATCGGCTACGTGCCGCAGGACCCGATGTCGAACCTCAATCCGGTCTGGTCGATCGGCTTCCAGGTCAAAGAAGCCGTGCGCGCCAACGGCATCGCCTCCGGCAAGCGTGAGGTCGAAGCCCGCGCGATCGAGGTGCTGAAGCAGGCCGGCCTGGCCGACGCCGAGAAGCGGATGCACCAGTATCCGCACCAGTTCTCCGGCGGCATGCGCCAGCGCGCCCTCATCAGCATCGGCCTCGCGGCCGACCCGAAGCTGCTGATCGCCGACGAGCCGACCTCGGCCCTCGACGTCACCGTGCAGCGGGTGATCCTCGACCACATGGCGAAGCTCACGCGCGAGAAGGGCACCTCGGTGCTGCTGATCACGCACGACCTGGGCCTGGCGGCGGAGCGCGCCGAGCGGATCATCGTCATGAAGGACGGCGAGATCGTCGAATCCGGCCCGAGCCGGCTGATCCTCGAGAACCCGCAGCATCCCTACACACAGCGTCTCGTGTCGGCGGCGCCCTCCATCGCCTCCCAGCGCATCCAGGCGGTCGTGGAGGACCGCGGCGTGCAGACCATCGATGACGTCGCCGACGCCGCGCCGACCTTGCGCGTGCGCGACCTGACCAAGGACTACAAGATCCGCCAGGGCGCGTTCCGCAGCGAGCCTTTCCGGGCCGTGGATGCCGTGTCTTTCGAGATCCCGCGAGGCAAGACGCTCGCGCTGGTGGGGGAGTCCGGGTCGGGCAAGTCGACCGTCGCGAAGATGGTGCTGAAGCTGGAGGACCCGACGTCGGGGTCCATCGAGGTCGACGGCGTCGACGTCGCGGCGCTGTCCCGCAAGCGGACGTTCGACCTGCGCCGCCGCATGCAGCCGGTCTTCCAGGACCCGTACGGGTCGCTGGACCCGATGCGCAACATCGGCAACACCATCGCGGAGCCCCTCGACATTCACAAGGTGGGCGACACGGCATCGCGCCGCCAGCGGGTGCGGGAGCTTCTCGATCAGGTGTCGCTGCCGCAGAGCCTCGCCTCGCGCTACGCGAATGAACTCTCCGGCGGCCAGCGCCAGCGCGTCGCCATCGCGCGCGCCCTCGCGCTGAAGCCCGACATCGTCATTCTCGACGAGGCGGTCTCGGCGCTGGATGTGCTGGTGCAGGACCAGATCCTGAAGCTGCTCGCCGACCTGCAGTCCGAGCTGGGACTGACCTACCTGTTCATCACCCACGACCTCGCCGTCGTGCGGGTCGCCGCGGATCTCGTGTGCGTCATGGAGCGCGGCCGTGTCGTCGAGCAGGGCACCGTCGACGAGATCTTCGCGAACCCCGCCGAGGAGTACACGAAGCGTCTCCTGGACGCGATCCCGGGAGCGTCGATCCCGCTCGGGGGCGTGAGCTGATCGGGCGGATGCCGGGGCGCGAGCCCGCGTCGTCGCGACCGGCCGGGCGCGTCTACCGCGCCTGGTCGGGCACGGTCACGCTGATCGTGGCGGGCGTCGTCGCGATCGTCCTGCTCGGCGACGCGGCGCTGCGCGCCGGGTGGGGCGAGATGCTGCTGCTCGCACCCTGGGTGCTGCTGGCGGTCTGGGTCGTCTACGTGGTGATGTACGTCTCGATGATCGAGACGGATGCCGCCGGTGTCACCGTCCAGAACTCCTTGCGCAGCACCCGCGTGCCGTGGGGAGCCGTCACCGACGTGCGACTGCGTTATCAGGTGATCTTCGTCCTGGACTCCGGTGTGCAGGTCAAGTCGTTCGGCGGCCCCGTGGCGGGTCGCCCGGGGCGGCTCGAGGTCGGTCGGGGCGAGCGGCGCGAACCCCCTGCACTGCGCGACCTCGACGACATCCGCCGCCAGTGGGAGACGTCGGTGGCCGCGGGAGTGCCCGGAGGCGCCCCGGAGAGGTCGTGGGATGTGCCGGCGATTGCGGCGTTCACGGTGATCGTCCTCTGGGCGGTGATCGCTTTGCTGATCACCGGCGGACCTGCGTGATCGCTGTGCGTACTCCGGCATCCTTATCGGAGTCATTTTGCGAGCGCGTCACGAAATGTTACGGTCCTGCAAAGACTGATGTCAGCCCGCGGTCACAGCCGACCGCAGGGTTAGGGTCGATTCACCGGGTTCACCACCCGGGAAACGATGAACCGGTGCCCACCAGGCACCGGGTGCTGGACGAGGAAGTATCGATGCTCTATCCGATCGCCGTCGCCGGGAAGCCGGGCGGAGCCCGATGACCCTGTACATCATCCGAAGGTTCATCAATTACGCGATTCTGAGCCTTGTCGCCACCTGCATGGCGTACATCCTCGCGAGCGTCATCCTCGACCCCGCCGAGCGGTTCTACGGCAAGAACCCGCGTCCGCCGCAGTCGTCGATCGACGCGTCGCTGAACGCGATGGGCGTGAACCCCGACGTGCCGGTCCTGGTGCGCCTGTGGAACTGGCTGGTCAACCTGTTCACGCATTTCTCGCTGGGCACGACCGTCGGCGGCCAGCAGGTGACCGCGGAGATCATCGCCCGGTCGGGAGCGAGCCTACGTCTGCTGCTCATCGGATCGATCATCGGCGCGATCCTCGGCGTCATCCTCGGCGTGTGGGGCGCGGTGCGTCAGTACCGTCTCAGCGACCAGGTGGTGACGTACTCCTCGTTCCTCATCTTCGCGATGCCGACCTTCGTCATCGGCGTGCTGCTCATGATCGGCGCGACCGCGTTCAACAACGCCGTCGGCTCGCAGGTGATCAGATTCACGGGGGAGTACACGGCGGGCATATCCGGTTCGTGGTGGGATCTCGCCCTCGATCGGGCGATCCACCTGCTCCTGCCGACGATCGCTCTCGCGCTCATGGGTGCCGCGTCGTACTCGCGTTACCAGCGCAGCGTGATGCTCGACGTGCTGGGCGCCGACTACATCCGCACCGCTCGCTCCAAGGGACTGCAGCGGGGCACCGCCCTCGTCCGTCACGGCGTGCGCATCGCGCTCATCCCGATGACGACGTTCTTCGCCTACAGCTTCGGCACGCTGATCGCGGGCTCGGCCATGCTCGAGATCGTGTTCAGCTGGCGCGGCATGGGGCAGTTCACCCTCGAGGCGGTGACGAAGAACGACATCAACGTCATGGCCGGCTCGACCCTCTACATCGCCGTGCTGGTGCTGCTGTCGTCCACGCTGTCGGAGATCCTCTACGCCGCGCTCGACCCGAGGGTGAGGAGCTGACATGACACTGACGCAGGAAGAGGCCGTCGAGGCGTCGCTGAACGACGACGTCGCCGTGGTCGCCGCGACGCGCCGGCCGATCTCGCGCAACCGCCTGGTCTGGCTGCGACTGAAGGGCATGCCGCGGTTCTGGGTCGGTGCGACGGTGTTCATGCTGATCGTGCTCTGGGCCTTCCTCGGCCCGTTGCTCTCGCCCTACACGATCACCGAGCGCGACCCGCTGAACATGAACATGGGCCCGACGCTGCTGCACTGGTTCGGCACGAACGCGATCGGCCAGGACATCTACGTGCAGACGCTGTCCGGCCTGCAGAAGTCGCTCGTCATCGGTCTCATCGCCGGCCCCGCCGCGACGCTCATCGCCGCCGTCGTCGGCTCGGCCGCGGGCTACCTCGGCGGCTGGGCCGACAAGGTGATCGGCTGGTTCGTCCACCTGCTGCTGGTGATCCCCTCGTTCTTCATCCTCGTGCTGCTCAGCCCGCTTTACAAAGGGCTGTCATGGGTCGCCTTGACGGTCTTCCTGGCGATCTTCAGCTGGATGATCATGGCCCAGGTGGTGAGAAGCCAGACTCGATCGCTGCGCAACCGCGACTTCGTGCGAGCGGCACGCTACATGGGCATGGGCACCGGCGCGATCCTGCGTCGCCACATCATCCCCAACATCGCATCCCTCCTCATCATCGACGCGACCCTCGGCGTGGTGTCGGCGATCATGGCCGAGACCTCGCTCAGCTACTTCGGCTTCGGCGTGCAGAAGCCCGACGTCTCGCTCGGCACGCTGCTGGCTGACGGCACCGCCGCCGCCCTCACGCGGCCGTGGCTGTTCGTCTTCCCGGCCATGGTGCTCATCCTGCTGCTGTTCGCGATCAGCCTCATCGGCGATGCGCTGCGCGACGCCATCGACCCCACCTCGGGAGTGAACCGTGCCTGAGTCCCTCGCCTTCGCCCGTACCGATCCGGCACCCCGGCGCGACACGCCGTTGCTGTCGGTGCGCGACCTCAGCGTCACGTTCCCGCAGCGCGGCGCCGACCCGGTGCAGGCGGTGCGCGGCATCTCCTACGACATCTACCCGGGCGAGTTCCTGGGCATCGTCGGCGAGTCCGGGTCGGGTAAATCGGTGTCGTCGCTGGCCGTCATGGGCCTGCTGCCCTCGACCGCCGAGATCCGCGGCGCGATCGAGTTCGAGGGCCGGTCGCTGCTGGAGATGAACGACGCCCAGCTGTCGCGGGTGCGCGGCAAGGAGCTCGCCATGGTGTTCCAGGATCCGCTGTCCGCGCTCACGCCGGTGTATTCGGTGGGGCAGCAGATCAGCGAGGCCCTGCGGGTGCACGACTCGAAGCTCTCGGAGCAGGCGGCACAGGCGCGCGCCGTCGAACTGCTCAAGGTCGTCGGCATCCCCGACGCGGCCCGTCGCGCCCGTGCGTTCCCGCACGAGTACTCCGGCGGCATGCGCCAGCGCGCCATGATCGCGATGGCGATCGCGAACGACCCCAAGGTGATCATCGCCGACGAGCCGACGACCGCGCTCGATGTGACGATCCAGGCGCAGATCCTCGACGTGCTCGAGCAGGCGAAGGATCTCACCGGTGCCGCCGTCGTCCTGATCACGCACGACCTGGGCGTCGTGGCCGGGCACGCCGATCGCGTGGGCGTCATGTACGCCGGAAAGCTCGTAGAGATCGGCACCACCGAGCAGATCTTCCACCACGCGCACATGCCGTACTCCATCGGCCTTCTCCGCTCGGTGCCCAACATGCTCACCGCCGGCAGTCAGCGGCTCGTGCCGCTGGAGGGACGGCCGCCGTCCCTCAGCAACCTTCCGGGCGGCTGCCCGTTCGCGCCCCGGTGCCCCATCGCGATCGATGAGTGCCGAGGGGTCGAGCCGGCGCTTATCGCGCACGAGCCCGGTGTCGAGCCGCCGCACCTGGCGGCGTGCATCCGCGGCGGAGAGATCGCGCGCGGTGAGCTCTCCCGCGCCGAGGTGTTCCCGCGTCCGGAACCGCTGCCCGCCGACGAGATCGCCGACACCACCGACGAGCCGGTCATCGTCGTCGAGGATCTGAAGCGCCACTTCCCGCTGATGAAGGGCTCGGTGTTCCCGCGACGGATCGGCACCGTGCGCGCCGTCGACGGTGTGAGCTTCGCGCTCCGACCGGGGCGGACGCTGGGCCTGGTGGGGGAGTCGGGCTGCGGCAAGACCACTACGATCCTCGAGATCATGGAGATGACCCAGCCCCAGCACGGCCGCATCACGATCCAGGGCAAGGACGTCGCGCGGCTGTCGCGCAAGGACCTGCACGGTCTTCGCAAAGACGTGCAGATCGTCTTCCAGGACCCGATGGGCGCGATCGACCCGCGGCTGCCGATCGGCGAGGTGATCAGCGAGCCTCTGCTCGTGCAAGGCGCCTCCAAGAAGGTGCGCGACGACCGCGTCGTGGAGCTGCTCGAACTCGTGGGCCTGGACCCCGCCATGGCCGACCGCTACCCGCACGAGTTCTCCGGTGGGCAGCGTCAGCGCATCGGGATCGCGCGCGCGCTCGCCACCGCGCCGTCGGTGATCGTCCTCGACGAGCCGCTGTCAGCTCTCGACGTGTCGATCCAGGCGGGCATCATCAACCTGCTCGAAGACCTGAAGGACCGGCTCGGGCTGTCTTATGTGTTCGTCGCACACGACCTCGCGGTGGTGCGGCAGATGGCCGACGACGTCGCCGTGATGTACCTCGGCGCCGTCGTCGAGCAGGGACCCATCGCCGAGGTGTTCGGCAACCCCCGGCATCCGTACACGAAGGCACTCATCTCGGCGGCGCCCATTCCGGACCCGCGCGTGGAGCGCGGCCGTGAACGGATCCTGCTGCAGGGCGACCTGCCGTCTCCGACGCAGGAGATCACCGGATGCCGGTTCCGCACGCGCTGCCCGCTGTATGCGCTGCTCGACGAGTCGCGGCAGGCGCGGTGCCGCGACACCGACCCCGCGCTGAGCCCGCACGGCTCGGTGCAGGTCGCCTGCCATCACGTCGACAAGTCGTCGCTCATCGACATCGACGTCACCGCACGGATGGCCTCCTAGACTCCCTCGGCGGCGGCACAGCACAATCGCCGTGCGGCAGAGGGCTCCCCAGAAGAAATCGAGAGGAACGATCACATGAGAATTCGGAGTGCGAAAGCGCTCAGCTCTCTGGCGATGCTCGGCGCCGCGGCGCTCATCGTCACGGGCTGTGCAGCAGGCAACACCGCCAGCCCCACGGGGTCGCCGTCCGAGGCCGCGGAGCTCCCCGCCACCGCATGGGTGCGCGCGGACGCTGCCGACGTGCAGGACGGCGGTACGCTGACCCTCGCCGTGGGCTCGCTGCCGGTGCAGTTCAACATCAACGAGGTCGACGGCAACGAGTCCGACACCAATGACATCGTCGCCGCCACCACCGGCGGCCCGATCAAGGTGGAGGAGGACGGCACGCCCGTCGTCGACGAGAACTACGCCAGCTCCGCCGAGGTCACCAGCGACGACCCGCAGGTCGTCGAGATCAAGCTGAACCCCAGCGCGGTCTGGGAGGACGGCACCCCCATCACCGTCGCCGACTACCAGGCGTTCTGGCAGGCGCAGAACGGCACCAACGAGGCCTACACGCCGGCATCCACCGCCGGCTTCGAGGACATCGCCTCGATCGAGCAGGGCACCGACGAGTACGACATGATCGTCACCTTCTCGAGCGTTTACGCCGACTGGCAGGCCCTGTTCACCGGCGGCCTGCTGCCGGCGGCCATCTCGAGCGACCCCGAGGCGTACAACAACGGCTACCGCGAGAAGGCCGTGCCGTCGTCGGGTCCGTTCCGCATCTCGAACATCGACGTGACCGGCCAGGTCGTCACGCTCGAGCGCAACCCGGCGTGGTGGGGCGAGACCCCCAAGCTGGAGACGGTCCTCTACAAGGCCGTCAGCCAGGACCAGCAGGGCTCCTCGTTCGCGAACAAGGAGATCGACGCGCTGTACATCTCGGCCAACGCCGACCTGTACCAGACGGCCCAGACGCGAGACGACGCGGACATCCAGACCTCCGGTGGCCTCACCTGGACGCACGTCACGATGAACGCGAAGTCCGGCCCGCTGTCTGACGTCAACGTCCGCAAGGCCGTCGCCTCGATCGTCAACCGCGAGGGCATCGCGGCGTCGGCGAACACCCCCGTCGGTGCCCCGCCGGTCACGCAGGGCGACTACATCTTCATGCCCGGTCAGAACGGCTACGAGGACAAGGCGCTGCCCAACGACCTCGAGGCGGGCAAGAAGTTCCTCGAGGATGCCGGCTACACCAAGGACGGCGACACCTGGACGAAGGACGGCGAGCAGCTCAAGCTCACCATCACCGTCCCGGCCGACACGGCGACCAACATCCAGCGCTCGGAGCAGGTGCAGGCCGACCTGGGTGACTTCGGCATCCCGGTGGAGCTGGAGACCGTCCCCGCCCAGCAGTACTTCAGCGACTACGTCATCCCGGGCAACTTCGAGATGGTGTCGTTCTCGTGGGTGGGTACGCCCTTCCCGATCTCCTCGTCGGAGGCGCTGTTCTACCCGCTGGACTCGGAGTCGAACTTCACCGGCACGACCGATGACCGTCTCGGTGACCTGTACGACCAGGTCAACGCCGAGCTCGACCCGGCCAAGCGCATCGACATCGCGAAGCAGATCAACGACGTGATCTGGGAGTACGTGCCCATGTTCCCGCTCGCGCCGCTGCCGAACGTCTACGCGGTCAAGGACGGTCTCGTCAACTGGGGCGCCACCCAGTTCGAGACCATCGACTGGACCACGGTCGGTTGGGCGAACTCCTGATCGGCTTATCCGTCGACACCGCTGCGGGGCGGGGCCACCTGGCCCCGCCCCTCACTGCGGTATCCTGGAACGTCGGCCCTTTCGGCAAGCCCGGGGACCGTCTCACCGACTTTCCCCACTCCTCGTTAGGCACTTCATGGCGCACGCCCTCCGCCCGGACCTCCGCAACGTCGCGATCGTCGCGCACGTCGACCACGGCAAGACCACCCTCGTGGACGCGATGCTGCGCCAGACCGGCTCGTTCGGCGAGCACGCTCACGTCGAAGAGCGCGCGATGGACTCGAACGACCTGGAGCGTGAGAAGGGCATCACGATCCTCGCCAAGAACACGGCGATCACCTACAACGGCATCCACACCGACGCGCCCGTCACGATCAACGTGATCGACACCCCCGGTCACGCCGACTTCGGCGGCGAGGTCGAGCGCGGCCTGTCGATGGTCGACGGCGTCGTCCTGCTCGTCGACGCCTCCGAGGGCCCGCTCCCGCAGACCCGCTTCGTGCTGCGCAAGGCGCTCGAAGCGAAGCTCCCGGTCATCCTGCTCGTCAACAAGACCGACCGTCCCGACGCGCGCATCGCCGAGGTCGAGGAGGAGGCGCACGACCTGCTGCTCGGCCTCGCCTCCGACCTCGTCGACGACGTGCCCGACCTCGACGTCGACGCGCTGCTCGACGTCCCCGTGGTCTACGCCTCCGGGCGGGCGGGCGCGGCATCCCGCACTCGGCCCGAGAACGGGTCGCTGCCCGACAACGACGACCTCGAGCCGCTGTTCGAGGCGATCCTGGAGCACGTTCCCGCCCCGTCGTACGACGACGAGGCGCCGCTGCAGGCGTGGGTGACGAACCTCGACTCCTCGCCCTTCCTCGGGCGCCTGGCCCTGCTGCGCGTGTTCAACGGCACGCTGAAGAAGGGGCAGACGGTCGCGTGGGTGCCCCACGACGGGTCGCACTCGAACGCCCGGATCACGGAGCTGCTGAAGACCCGCGCCCTCGAGCGCTACCCGGCGGAGTCGGCCGGCCCCGGCGACATCGTCGCGATCGCCGGCATCGAGGAGATCACGATCGGTGAGACCATCGCCGACCCCGAAGACGTCCGCCCGCTGCCGGCGATCACCGTCGACGACCCGGCGATCTCGATGACGATCGGCACGAACACCTCGCCGCTCATGGGCAAGGTCAAGGGCCACAAGCTCACCGCCCGCATGGTCAAGGACCGCCTCGACCGCGAGCTCATCGGAAACGTCTCGCTCAAGGTCGTCGACATCGGCCGTCCCGACGCGTGGGAGGTGCAGGGTCGCGGCGAGCTCGCCCTCGCCATCCTCGT
>JAEYAG010000002.1 GCA_023451265.1 Actinomycetes bacterium
TCCACCTCCTCGGAGCCGTCATGCCTGCCATCCCGTTGTCTGTGCTCGATCTCTCCCCGTTCTCGGCGGGCCGCGCCCCCGGCGACGGGCTCCGCAGCAGCATCCGCCTGGCCCAGCACGTCGAGCACCTCGGCTACGAGCGCTACTGGCTCGCGGAGCACCACCTCAATCCCGGCATCGCAGGATCGGCACCGCACGTGCTGCTCGCGTCGATCGCCGCGGCGACCGACCGCATCCGGGTCGGCACGGCGGCGACCATTATCGGCAACTACTCGGCACTTCAGGTCGTCGAGGCCGCCGGGACCGTCGCCGCGCTGCATCCGGGCCGGTTCGACCTCGGCATCGGCCGCTCGGGCTCGGTGCGGGGGGCATCCGCCGTCTTCCCGGCGAGTGAGCGTCGCGTCGTCGACGGCCTCGTGCTCCCCGAGGTCGCACCGTTCGCGTTCGACTCCGCGCGCTTCGTCGCGCAAGCGCGGCTGCTCGGCCGCAGCGACGGCGGCGCCGAGCGGTTCGAGCAGGACGTCCAGGACATCCTTGATCTCATCGCCGGCACCTACGTCGCGCCCGAGGGCGTGCCGATCCACGCGACGCCCGCGGAGGGCGAGGACGTCCAGGTGTGGATCCACGGGAGCACGGCCGGCCCGAGCGCGGAGCTCGCGGGTCGCCTCGGCCTGCCCTTCGGCGCGAACTATCACGTGGCGCCCGCCTTCGTGCTCGACGCGATCGCCGCCTACCGCCGCGCGTTCCGTCCGGGCGTCATCGACGAACCGCGCGTCATCGTGTCGGTCGATGCGCTCGCCGCCGACGACGAGGCCGCGGCGGCGCGCGCCTCGCTCGGCTATGCGGAATGGGTGTTCAGCATCCGCGCGGGGCAGGGCGCGATTCCGTACCCCGCTCCGGCCGATTCTCTGCGTGACCCGCTTCCGGCCGCGCTCGCCGATCGCGTGCGCGACCGGCTGGAGACGCGCTTCACGGGAACATCCGAGCGCGTGGCCGAGCAGCTCGACACGCTGGCGCGCGTGACGGGCGCCGACGAGCTGCTCGTGACGACCATCGCGCACGACCCCGCGGAGCGCGAGCGCTCCTACGAGCTGATCGCCGACGCATGGGGGCTCGCCGCGGCCGACGCCTCGGCCGAGCGGCAGGAGGCGGCGGCGTGACCGTGCGGACCGCGGGGATCACCATCCGCCCCGTCGATCCGGACGAGTACGCCGAGGCGGGACGCGTCACCGAGCAGGCCTATGCCGCGAGCTACGACACGCTCTCACCGGCGTACCTGCAGTCGCTGCGCGACGTCGCGAGCCGGGTCGAAGCGGGGGAGGTGTGGGTCGCCGTGGACGAGCACGGCACGATCGTCGGAACGGTCTGGGTTCCCCGCGCCGGAGAGCGGCTCTCCGAGCTCGCGGCGGACGGCGAACTCGACTTCCGTCAGCTCGCCGTCGCGCCGGCCGCGCGCGGTCGCGGCATCGGCGAGGCGCTGACGCATGCCGTCATCGATCTCGCGCGGCAGCGGGGTGCGCATCGGGTCGTCATGAATAGCGGCCCCGAGATGCTCGGCGCGCACGCGCTGTACGCGAAGCTCGGCTTCCGCCGGATGACCGAACGGGAGCACCCGATCGAGGTCGAACCCGGTCGCTGGATCGATCTGCGCGCCTTCGCCCTCGACCTCCCATCGACCCCGCTCTGACGTCTCGCCCGCGGCGGGCGCGCGTCAGGATGCCAGGGCGGCGAGAGTGCGCCCGATGACCGGCGTGAACTTGAAGCCGTGGCCGGAGAATCCCGCGCCGACGACAACGGGCCCGAAGCGCTCGAGCACGAACCGCCCGTCGGGCGTCGACGTGTAGGTGCAGGTGATCTCGGTGAACCGGGTGCTGTCGACCCCGGGGAGCCAGTGCGCGGCGTACCGCATGATCCCGGCGGTCAGGGTCGGATCGGGTCGGAAGCTGCGCCGATCGGGATCGACCACGGGCCCGGCAGCGTGCCATCCGACCTTCACGCCCTCGCCGGGCGTGAGCATGCCGTAGACGCCGCTGGGAAACCATGCCGTGTCCGGGTCGCCGGGATCCGGCGCATGGTTGAAGCCGGGCCAGGGCGCGGCCGGGTCGAGCGGCGCGAAGTGCGCGGGCTGCTCCTGCGTCACCCGCAGCGCCGGCAGCGCGGCGCCCGGGACGCCGCGGAGGATCCGATCCGTCCATGCGCCCGCGGTGACGACGACGCGCCGCGCGCGGACGAGGCGCTCCCCGTCCCCGTCCTCGACGGTGAGCCGCACGTCGTCGTCCCCGTGCACCTGCAGGTCCGTGACGCGCGTGTTCCCGGCGACGCGCGCGCCGCGCACCTGGGCGCTGCCGAGGAACGCGGCGACCGATGCGTCGGCGTTCAGGCGCCCCGCGTCGGGCGTGTGCAGCACGGGCGTCGCGAACCGGAAGCCCGGCCAGCGGGCCTCGGCGGCCGAGGCATCCAGCAGCTCGGTGGCGAAGCCGCCCGCCGCGACCGCCTCGCCGACGCGGGCGAAGTCGCGCCCCGGGCCGTGGTTAACGATGCCCGTGGTCGTGAGCAGTGCGGCGCCCGATTCGGCCTCGATCTCGGCCCACAGCCCGCGGGCGTCGCGCAGCCAGGCGAGGTAGTCGGGCTCGACGTACGACACGTTGAAGTTCCGGGATGCCCCGTGCGAGGCGCCGCGGCGATGACCGGGTTCGAACTGCTCGAACACGACCGCTTCGCGGCCCGCGCGCGCGAGCTGCCACGCCGTGGCGGAGCCCATCGCGCCGCCGCCCACGACGGCGACGTCGATGCGTTCCGCGCTCATGCGAGCGGCTTCTCGTAGCAGAGCGAGAAGTCGAACGCCGCGTACGGCTCGAAGCTGGGGATGCGCGTGTACCCGATCCGCTCGTACAGCGTGACGGCGTCGGGCTGTCGGTCGCCCGTCTGCAGGATGAGGCGCCGCGCGCCGCGCTCACGTCCGATCCGCTCGAGCTCGGCCATGAGCGCGCGGCTCGCGCCCGACCCGCGGGCGCCCGCGTGCACGAAGACCCGCTTGACCTCCAGCTCGTCGCCGAGGGCGCGCAGCGCCGCGTGACCGACCGGCACGTCGTCGTCGCCGAGCAGGATGACCGTCGCGACGATCGTCGCGGGGTCGAGGGCGAAGTCGCGTTCAAATCGCGCGAGGGTCTCGGGGTCGTAGGCCGAGAAGCGGTCGGCGTAGCGCTCGTTCAACTCGGCATCCATCGCCGCGCGCGGCGCGACGGCGCGCGGGTCATCCCAGTCGACGGGCAGCGCGGTCCAGCGCGAGGGCGTTGTCACCCCGACAGTCTCGCGCGCCGGCAGGGGCTCTATTGCTGCGGCGGAAACAGCGGGTAATACACGGGGGCGGGGGGCCAACGCGACGAGGTTCCCGACCGCCGGCGGATCACCGGGTGCGCACCGCAGCGGCGTCGGCGGGGAGGATCCCGGCGTCGGTGACCACCCCGTGCACGCGCCCCGACGGCGTCTGCTCACCCGCCTCGACGGCGAACGGCAGCCGGTTCTGCGCGGGCGGCAGCGGGCAGGTGGCGAAGTCGGTGTACGCGCAGGGCAGGTTCGACGCGCGGGTGAAGTCGATCGTCGTCCGGCCGTCGTCCCCTTCACGGGGCGCCGGCACCAGCAGCGATCGGTTCGCGGCGTATGTCGTCACCCCGCTCGTGAGGTCGGTGAACAGCACCAGCAGCTCGTCCGGCCGATGCCCCGGGAAGGCGATGAGCCGGTGGGTCCGGCCGGCGAATTCGAACTCGAGCGCCCCCGGCGATTCATAGACGTGCGCGAGGGAGTCCACCGCCGCGCCGACTTCGAACGGCTGCGGCGGATCGAACGGCACGAACCGCGCCTCGACCCGCCAGCGGGCATCCGGCGCGTACGCCGGTGTGCCCGCGTACGACGCGAGGAAGGGGTGGTCCGGCCGGCGCGGACGCACGATGTCACGCCCCCCGCGGCGAGCGACCTCGATCACCCCGGCGTCGAACGCCGCCGTGACGCCGCCCCGCTCGGCGATCGGCCCGAAAGTGTGCCGCACCGTGACGAGTGCGCCGTCGATCGTGAGGGACTCGTCTGCTGCGAGGTCGACGTGCGGGCCGCTCGGGCCCGTGCTCCACCGGCCGGGGATGCCCGGGATGGCCGCCGGTTCGGCATCCAGCCAGAATAGGCCGGTCACCGCGAGGAAGCCGTGCGGGTCGGCTCGGCGCTGCTCGTGGGCGCGATGCCAATCGGCCCACTCCGCGTCGAACGCAGCGGAGTGCTCGGCCTCGAGCGCGCTCATGCGTCCACCCGCGCGAGCTCACCGTCCGGGATCGGCAGGCCGAGGTTCTCGCGGAGCGTGCTCCCGGAGTACTCGGTGCGCAGCGACCCGCGCTCCTGCAGCAGCGGCACGACCCGATCGACGAATTCGTCCAGCCCCGACGGCACCAGGTGCGAGCCGATCACGACGCCGTCGGCCCCGTCCTGCTGCACGAACGCGTCAAGCTGGTCGGCCACCTGCTGCGGCGTGCCCACGTAGTTCGCCTCGCGGGCGACCGCGTGCGCGAGACCGCGCAGGGTGAGTCTGCGATCGCTTGCGAGCTCCCGCCACGTGCGCACCGTCTCGAATCGGTCCTGGAAGATGAACGCACGACCCTGGATGAAGGGCGCGGCGTGGGGATCCGGGTCGATGTCGGGCACAGGCCCGTCCAGGTCGTAGGCCGACAGGTCGCGGTTCCACACCTGCTCGAAGGTCACCTGGATGGTCTTGTCGCTCAGCTGCTGCTCCTTGATGTGACGCGCCTTCTCTTCCGCCTCGGCCTGCGTGTCCCCGAGCACGAACCCGGCCGACGGCAAGATCTTGACCTCGTCGGGGCCGCGTCCGAAGCGGGCCGCGCGCTGTTTGATGTCGGCGTAGAAGGCCTGGCCCTCGGCGAGAGTCGAATACGGCGAGAAGATCGCGTCGGCGGTGGAAGCCGCGAAGTCGCGCCCCTGCGGCGAGACGCCCGCCTGCACGATCACCGGGCGCCCCTGGGGGCTGCGCGGCACCGTGAAGCGGCCGGCGATGTCGAACTGGCTGGCATGGTGGGCGAAGGCTCCGGCATCCGGCTCACGCAGGAACCGCCCGGCGGCCTTGTCGGCGACGATGGCATCCTCCGCCCACGAGTCCCACAGTTCGCGGATCGTCGCCACGGTCTCCTCCGCGCGAACGTAGCGGTCGGCATGCGGCAGGAAGCCGCCGCGGCGGAAGTTCGCGCCCGTGAACGCGTCGAACGAGGTCACGACGTTCCAGCCGGCACGGCCGCCGGAGAGGTGGTCGAGGCTCGCGATCTGACGCGCGAGCTCATACGGTTCGTTGAACGTCGCGTTGAGCGTGCCGACGAGGCCGATGTGCTCGGTGACGGCGGCGAGCGCGGCCAGCACCGGCAGGGTGTCGGGACGCCCCGCGATGTCGTGGTCGAAGATGCGCCCGTCCCGGGCGCGCAGGGCGAGACCTTCGGCGAGGAAGAAGTAGTCGAAGCGGCCGCGCTCGGCGGTCTGGGCGACGTGGCGGAACGTCGAGAAGGCGATCTGGCTCCCGGCATCCGGGTGCTCCCAGGCCGTGTGCTCGTTGACGCCGCCGACATAGGCGGCGAGGATGATCTGCTTGCGGGGCGTGCTGGTCATGGCGAGGCTCGTTTCCTGTCGTGGGGTCAGACGGTGGCGGCGTAGCGGCTGGGGATGCCTTCGGGGAGGCCGAGCAGCCCGCGCAGGGTGTCGGCGGTGTCGGCGTGCTCGGGCAGCAGGGAGCGCTCCTGCAGCACCGGGATCAGCTGGTCGGCGATGCGCGGCAGATCGTCGGTGACGACGCCGGGTCGCAGGCGTACGCCCGCGTACCCGAGCTCGTGCAGCTCGGCGATCACCTCGGCGAGCTCGGTCGCCGAGCCCGCGACGATCCGTGCGTCGGAGGTCAGCGGACGCCCGAGCGCGTCGAGCCGCGCGAGACGGTCGCCGGCGCGTTCACCGCCCTGTCCGCCCTCGTCGGAGCGGCCACCCGGTGCGTCGAGCAGCACCACGAGGTCCGCGTAGACCTGCAACGGCTCACCGACGCGTCCTGCCGCGCGCTCGGCAGCGCGGACCTCGTCCAGGATGGTGCGCGCGTGCGCGGCATCCGCCGGCGTCGTGAAGACGAGGTCGGCGGAGCGCGCCGCGAGCAGGTACGGCACCTCGGCGTGCGCGAGCGCGGCCACGACCGGCTGCCCCTGTGGGGAGCGGGGCGTGATCGACGGACCGCGGACGCTGAAGAACCGACCCTCGAAGTCGACCTGGTGGACCTTGTCGGCATCCAGGAAGCGATCGGTCGCGGCGTCGCGGATCTCGGCGTCGTCCTCCCAGCTGTCCCAGAGGCGCCGTACCACCTCGACGGCGTCGGCGGCCTCGTCGAACAGGTCGGTGACGAGCTCGGCGAAGGCCGGATCGTCCCGGCCGTCGACCTCGGGGTACTCCCGACGACCGACGTGCGCGGCTTCGTCGGGGCGCCCCGACACCTTGACCTGCCATCCGGCGCGACCCTCGCTCGCGAAATCGAGCGTCGCGATCGCCTTCGACAGGTGGAACGGCTCCGTGTGCGTGGTCGTCGCGGTCGGGATGAGGCCGATCCGCGAGGTCACCGGTGCGACGCGCGACGCGATCAGCACGGCATCCAGCCGTCCCCGCACCTCGTCGGTCCGTTCGTCGGGCGTGAACGGGTCGGACGACTGCAGCGCGAGCGAGTCCTCGATCGTGACGAAGTCGAGCAGCCCCGCTTCGGCGGTGCGCACGAGGTCGACCCAGTACTGCGGGGTGAACAGCTCCTGCGGGCGGGCGGACGGTTCGCGCCAGGCGGCGGGATGCCAGCCGGCGCCCTCCAGGGCGACGCCGAGGCGGAGGCGCTGCGTCGAGGTCATGGGGTGCTCCTTATTCGTTCGTGTCCGGTCGGTGCGTAGCCTCAGCGTGACGCACGCCACCCGATGACGCCCGGTGTCGCGTCAAGCGCGGACACCGGGCGTCATACGGGGTAACCCGGGAAGGATCAGACCGACACGGCCTCCCGCTCGGAGGTTCGCGGTGTCGCGACGGGGCCGGGCGTCCAGCCGAGTTCGGGCAGAACCCGCTCGACGATGTCGGCGAGGATCTGGCGGTAGTCCGCGCTCTCGAACGCATACGGCAGCGCGATGCGCAGCTCGGTGCGTCCGTCGATCGAGGGGTCGTCGCGCAGGCGCTGGATGATCTCGTCGGACGTGCCCACGAGATCCCGCTGGAACAGGTGCCCGTTCACCGGTGCGTGCGTCCGCGCCTCGCGGCTCTCGGCGTACGCCGCGTAGTGGGCGCGCTGCGCGGCGGTCGCACTGTCGATGGGCACGATGACGCGCTCGACCCCCACGGCGGGCTCTCCCTCGCCCACGAATGCCGCGTAGTACTCGTCGAGGTGGACACGCTGCGCCCGCTCGAACGACCGGTCGCCGTCGGCCGCGGTGATGTTGCCGAGCAGCAGCTTCAGACCATGCTCCGCCGCCCACCGCACGGACCGCAGCGACCCGCCGCCCAGCCACACGCGATCGCGCAGCGAGGGGATGTGCGGCTGGACGCGCGGGGTCTGCGGTCCGTAGGGCGTGAAGATGTCCTCCGCTCCCAGCGCGTTGCCGGCGAGGGCCTCGAGGAAGCGCGCGATGAGCTCGTACGCGTCGACGGGTTCCTCGGCATCCGTCCGCCCGAGCGGCCGCAGCAGCTCGCCGTGCGGTGCGGATGAGCTGATGCCCGCGTTGAGGCGGCCCCCGGAGAGGGCGTCGACCGTCGCGATGTCCTCCGCGAGGCGGAAGGGCGTCTCGTAGCCGAGCGGGACGACGGCGGTCTCGAGCCGGATGGCCCGGGTGCGCTGCGTGGCGGCCGCGAGGAACGTCAGTGCCGAGGAGACCCCGCTCTCCAGGTGACGCTGGCGGATGCCGGCCACCTGCAGCCCGATCTGCTCGGCGTATTCGAACAGCCGCAGCGTCTCCTCGAGTCCCGCGGCGGGGTCGGTCTCGGGGAAGCTGCCCGGGAGGGTGAAACCTGCCGAGATGAGCGTTCCGACGCGCGCCATCAGCTCGCGTCCTTCCAGGCGGCGACGAGCGAGTCGAGTCGCGAGTCCGCCCCGAGGGAGACCCCGTGCACGGCCGCGTTCGTCCCCACGATTGAGGTGAGTTCGTGCACCGGGATCTGGTAGTACTGGCTCGCGATGCGCTCCTGGGCCTGTGCGATGAGCGCGTCGCGCGCATCCGCACTGCTCGCGGCCAGCTGATCCTGCAGCAGCTTCTCGAGCTCGGGGTCATCGGTCTTGTAATAGTTCGTCGCCGCGGTGGAGAACGAGGTGCGCAGGATGTCGCCGTCGGCGCGCGAAGCGTTGCCCCAGACGATGTCGAAGTCGCCGTTCTTCTGGGCCTCGAGGAACTCCGGCACGGTGCCGCTCTGCAGGACCAGGTCGATGCCGACCGCCTTGAGCTCCTGCTGGATGAGCTCGAGCGAGGTCTGGTTCGGTCCGAAATTGGTGATCCACCACAGCTTCAGCTGCAGCTTCTGCCCGTCCTTCTCGCGGATGCCGTCCGAGCCCCCTGTCCACCCGGCATCCTCCAGCAGCTCCGCCGCGTGATCGGGGTCGTAGGTGAAGTACGAGCTCTGGTCGGCGAATCCGGGCGTGTTCTTCGCGAGCACGGACGTCGCGACGTTGAAGTAGTCGTTCAGCGCCGTGTCGCGCACGGTCGTCGCGTCGATCGCCGCGGAGATGGCCTCGCGCACCGTGATGTCGGAGACGATGGGGCGCGACTGGTTGAACGAGAGCCCGAAGGTGATGCCGGGGTTGCCACGCCAGACGAGCGGGAAGCCGGACGCATCGAGCGTCTCGACATCGGTGGGCTGGACGCCGCCGATGACGTCGACCTGGTTGCTCGTCAGGCTGCCGGTGCGGACGCTCGCCTCGGGCACGATCTGGAAGGTGATCGTGTCGAGGTGCGCGCGGCCCGTGTTGCCGAGAGCCTCCGGTGCCCACGCGTAGTCGTCCCGGGCGGTGAGCACCGTCGCGGTGTCTTTCGTGTAGCTGTCCAGGGTGAACGGGCCCGTCCCGACGAGGGCGGAGCCGTCCGCGCGGTCGGCGTAGGGCACCTCGAGGGTGGATGCCCCCACGATGCCCAGCGCGACCGACGCGGCCGAGTTCGGGAAGGCCGCGTTGGGCGTGGAGAACCTGACCTCCACGGTGTCGGCATCGACGACGTCGGTCGATGCGTAGCCCACGAAGGCGCTCACCGCCTGGCTGAGAGCGCCCGCCGCGACGATGTCGTCGAAGGTCGCCTTGACGCTGTCGGCGGTGAACGGCGTGCCGTCGGAGAAGGTGACGTCGTCGCGCAGCTCGAAGGTGAACTCCGTGGCGTCGCTGTTCGCGGTGTACGACGTCGCGAGCCAGGGCTCCAGGGCGCCCGTCTCGGGGTTCTGGTAGAGCAGCGAATCGACGAGCTGTCGCGTCACGTAGAGGGTGTCGTTGCCCGAGCCCGTGCCGGACGGGTTCAGCGAGATCGGGTCGTTCGCGACCGCGAAGGTGAGGTCGCCGCCCTCCACGGGCGACGCGTCGCCGTCTTCGGACGAGCTGGCAGCGGGCGATGCGCCGCCGGCGCAGGCGCTGAGGGCGAGTGCGGCGGTCACGGCGATCGCCGCGACGATGCCGCTTCTGGTGGTCTTCATTCGAGTGCTCCTTGGTGAGGGGTGGTGTGGTGGGTCGTGGAGGTCGAGGACGGGATGCCCGCGGGGTCAGCGCGTGAGCGCACCGCCGGGGATCGCGTCGAGCAGCGCCCGGGTGTAGCCCGACCGCGGAGCGTCGAAGACGCTGTCGACCGTGCCGAGCTCGACGAGGCGTCCCCGCTGCATGACGCCGACGGTGTGGGCGATCTGCCGCACGACCGCGAGGTCGTGCGAGATGAACAGGTAGGAGACGCCGAGCTCTCGCTGGATGTCGCCGAGAAGCGTCAGAATCTGATGCTGGATCGACACGTCGAGCGCCGACACCGGTTCATCGAGCACGAGGAGCTCGGGCGAGAGGGCGAGGGCGCGCGCGATGGCGACGCGCTGCCGCTGGCCGCCGGAGAGCTCTGCGGGGCGGCGACGCAGCGCCGACGCGGGCAGCGCGACGAGGTCGACGAGCTCCGCCGCGCGGGAGCGGCGGCCTGCGCGATCGCCGACGCGGAACGCGACGAGCGGGTCGGCGATCAGGTCGCCGACTTCGAGGCGCGGGTTCAGCGTGGCGTAGGGGTTCTGCTGCACCAGCTGGATGCGGCGACGGAGCTCGCGAAGGCGCCCCCCGCGCAGATGCGTGACGTCGTCGCCGTCGAACGTGACCGTGCCCGACGTCGGCTCGGCGAGCCGCAGCGCGATGCGCGCCGTCGTCGTCTTGCCCGAGCCGGACTCGCCGACCAGGCCGAGCGTGCGCCCGCGCGCGATCTCGAACGAGACGCCGTCGACCGCGCGCTGCACGCCGCCGCCGCCGGGGAGGGCGAACTCCTTGACGAGCGCCTCCACCCGCAGCACGGGACACACGGCGGACGCCGTCTCGGCCACGGATCGCGCGCCCGCAGCCGAGGCATCCGTCGTACGATCCGTCGCCGTGATCCGCTCGGTCACCGGGGCCCGGTGCGCGTTGAGGCTCGGCGCCGCCGCGATGAGTCGCCGCGTGTACGGATGCCGGGGCGCGAGCAGCACCTGTTCGGGGGTGCCCTGCTCGACGATGCGCCCCTCCGACATCACGATGATGCGGTCCGCCCGGTCCGCGGCGACCCCGAGGTCGTGCGTGATCAGCAGCAGGCTGGTGCCGCGCTCGCGCTTGAGGGCGTCGAGGTGGTCGAGGATCTGCTGCTGTACGGTGACGTCGAGCGCGCTCGTGGGCTCGTCGGCGATGATGAGCGGCGGGTCGCCGATGATGGCCATCGCGATGAGCACGCGCTGTCGCATGCCGCCGGACAGCTCGTGGGGGTACTGCCGTGCGCGCACGGCGGCATCCGGCAGGCCCGCCCGCTCGAGGGCCTCGACGGCGCGCGCGGCCGCCGTGCGGCGGTCGGCGAGTCCGTGCACGCGCAGCGCCTCGCCGACCTGCACGCCGATCCGCGTGACCGGGTTCAGGCTCACCGTGGGGTCCTGCGGCACGAAGCCGATCCGGTTGCCGCGCACGGTGCGCAGGGCGCGTGCCGACGCCGTGACGAGGTCCTGCCCCTCGAAGCGGATGGCGCCCGATGGGATGGATGCCGCGCCCGGCAGCAGCCGGATGATCGCATGCACCGTGGTGGACTTGCCCGACCCGGACTCGCCCACGATCGCGACGGTCTCGCCCCGTGCGAGGGTGAGAGTGGCGTCGCGGACGGCGTCGATGTCGCCGTCCGGCGTGCGATAGGCGACCGACAGGGCGTCGATCTCGAGCAGGTTCTCGGTCATCGCCGGGCCTTTCCGTTAGCGTCGAGACCGCGCGCGAGACCGTTCGCGGCGACCACGGTGAGGGTGATGACGACGCCGGGAAGCGTCGTCAGCCACCACGAGGTGCGCAGGTAGTCGCGGCCGCCCGAGACGAGCGCGCCCCATTCCGGCGCCGGCGGCGGGGCGCCGTAGCCGAGGAAGCTCAGCGCCGAGACGGCCAGGATGGCGCCGCCGAACTCCAGCACCCCGAGCGCCACGACGGGCCCGGCCGAGTTGGGCAGCACATGGCGGAAGAGGATGCGGGTGCGGGTGTTGCCCGAGGCCGTCGCCGCCTCGACGAACGGTGAGGCGCGCACGCCCATCACCTCGGAGCGCATGATGCGCGAGACCGATGCGACGCTCGCGATGCCGACCGCGATCGCGACATTGACGGTGCCGAAGCCGAGCGCCGTGATGAGGGCGAGGGAGAGCAGGAGACCGGGGATGGAGAGGAGCACGTCGGCGATGCGCATGATCACGGCATCCACGGCCCCGCCGACGAAGCCGCTCACGAGTCCGAGGAGCGATCCGACCACGATGCCGACGGCGACGGCGATCGCCGCCGCCGAGATCGTCAGCGACGTGCCGTGCACGACGCGCGTGTAGAGGTCGCGGCCGATCTGATCGGTGCCGAACCAGTGCGCGGCGGAGGGGGCCTGCAGCTTGTCGGCGGGGACGCCCGCGAGCGGGTCGCCCGGCGCCAGCAGCTGCGGCCACACCGCGGCGACGAGCACGAGCAGCAGCCAGACGAGGGCGAGCAGGACGAGCGGGCGGCGCAGGAGCACGCGGGTGCCGTGCAGCGCACGGCCGCGCGGTCGTCCCGCGTCTCGGGCGCGGTCGGCGACGGCGTCGTCGAAACGGTCGGCCGCCGTCGCGCCGAAGGTGTCGGTGGGGCGCTGCGTCGCACGCTGGTGTGCGTCGGGCAGCAGCGCGGTCGTGTCGCTCATGCGGGAACCGCCGTTCGGGTCGGAGTGGTCTCGGGATCTGCGGGCTGCGCGGAGCCTCCCGCGCCGGGGGCGGATGCCGCGGTGCCCTCGTCCGTGTCGTCGCGAGGAGGCGTGCCGGTGTCGCCGGCATCCTTCCGTCGGCGCCGCCGCGGAGGCGGACTCAGCACGATGCGCGGATCGAGCAGCGGGTAGAGGAGGTCGACCGCGAGGTTCGCGAGCACGAAGACCCCGGCGGCGAACAGGACGATGCCCTGCACGACCGGGATGTCCTGCTGCTGAACCGCGACCGCCGTGACCCGCCCGATTCCGGGGCGCGAGAAGACGGTCTCGGTGACGACGGTGCCCGACAGCAGCTGGCCGACGACCAGACCCGTCATGGTGACCGCCGGCAGGGCCGCGTTGCGCAGGGCGTGCCGGAAGTGCACGCGCGCCCGGCTCGCGCCCTTCGCCCACGCGGTGTCGATGTACGGCTCGCGGAGCGTGTTCTGCAGGCTCTTCGCGAGCAGTTGGGCGACCATCGCGCTCGTCGGCAGAGCCAGCGCAATCGCCGGGAGCACGAGCGCGGCGAACCCCTGGGCGCCCATCGCCGGGAACCACGGCAGCTGGAACGAGAACCACTGGATGAGCATCAGACCGAACCAGAACGAGGGGATCGCGACGCCGAGCGGCGGCAGGCTCAGCAGGAGCGAGGAGATCCACCGCCGGCGCACGTAGGTGGCGAGAATCGCGATGCCGGCGCCGACGATCAGCGCGATGAGGAACGCGAGGCCGGCCAGCTGCGCCGTCGGTCCGACCGCTTCGCCGATGACGTCGGAGACGGGGCGGCCGGTCGCGATCGACGACCCGAAGTGGCCCGTCAGGACGCCGCTGAGCTGGATGAAGTACTGCGCCCAGAGCGGCTTGTCGAGGCCGTACTGCGCGCGCAGGGCGTTCAGCTGCTCGGGGGTGATGTCGGTCGCGTCGCCGCCGGCGAGCAGAGCGACGGGATCGCTCGGCAGGGCGTACAGCACGATGAACGACACGGTGTACGCCGCCCACAGCACGAGCACCGCCTGCCCGAGTCGTCCTGCCACGTAGCGTGCGATGTCGGCCCGCGGCGCGCGGCGGACGGGGGAGTCGCTCATCGGATGCCTGCCGTTCTGTGATCACGTCGCGACGCGGTTCGCCGCCGACCAGCGACGATGGCAAGCCCTCGCGAGGTGGCGCCATCCGCGCCGTCACGTTCCGCCTCACCGCGTCATGCGCCGTCATGCGCGGTCACACGACGACGTGTTGCGCGGAGTGACGCGTCATGTTGGCGCCCTCTCGGCGGCGCGCGCAGAGTGGCTGCATGTCGCACACCGCTTCCTCCTCCTTCGCCGTCGACGCGCCGCACCGGGATGCGACAGTGCTCGACAACGCCGCCTGGCATGCGCTGACCGGTCCGCATGCGCGCTTCGCGATCGGTGACGGTCTCGTCCGTCGCTACCCCGAAGACGTCGCCCCGTTCGTCGCCGTTCGCACGTGGGACGATCCCGGTGTCTGGGACGCGCTGCGGGATCTCGTCGGCCCTGGCGCCGAAGTCGGTCTCTCGGGCGTGGAAGGCGAGATCCCCACGGAATGGGAGGTCCTCGGCTACGGCGAGGGCGTGCAGCTCGTCGAGACGCCGGCGCTGCAGACGCGTCCGTTCGAGGACGCGATCGAGCTCGGACCCGACGACGCGGCCGAGATGCTGGCGATCGTGGAGCGCAATCAGCCCGGGCCGTTCCGGCCGCGCACCCACGAGCTCGGCCGCTACATCGGCATCCGGCATGAGGGACGTCTGGTCGCGATGGCCGGCGAGCGGCTGCATCCCGAAGGCTGGACGGAGATCTCCGCGGTCGCCACGGACGCCGACTTCCGCGGCCGCGGGCTCGCGTCACGGCTCGTGCTGGACGTCGCTTACCACATCCAGCAGCGCGGCGACCGGGCGCTGCTGCACGCGGCGGCATCCAATACGGGGGCGATCGCGATCTACGAGCGCCTCGGCTTCGCGCTGCGCCGCCGTACCGTCTTCGCCGCCGTCCGCACGCCCGGGACGGCCGCGACGCAATGAGTCGCCGTGCGGCGTTCGGTTACGCCGCGGTTTGGGCTGCCGATCACTCGGCGGCAAGAGTGACCCCAGCGGCGCTTCGCGCCGCGACGATCGAGAGGAGCGCCCCGTGACGGAGCGTGTGCACATCGCCGTCGGCCTCGACGGGGCCGGCTGGCATCCCGCCGCCTGGCGCGAGGATTCCGCGCGGCCCACCGAGCTGACCACCGCCGGCTACTGGAGGGACCAGGTGCGTGCCGCGGACGCCGCGGGCGTGGTGTTCGCCACCCTCGAGGACGCGCTGTCCCTCGGCGGCCGCACGTACGAGAAGGATGCCGAGACGCGCCTGGACCGCGCCCGCGGGCGCCTGGACGCGGTGCTGCTCGCCTCCTTCCTCGCGCCGCTCACCGAACGCATCGGACTCGTCCCGACCGTCACGACGACCCATCCCGAGCCGTTCCACCTCGCGACGGGCCTGCAGACCCTCGACCACGCGAGCCACGGCCGCGCCGGGGCGCGCTTCGTCGCCGGTGCGAACGAGCAGGAGCGCGCCAACTTCGGCCGCCGCACGGGCGACTCCACGGGGCTGGACGCCGCGGCATCCACGCCGCTGCGCGTCGAGCAGAGCCCGTACTGGCGGGCCGCGTTCCGCGAGGCCGGTGACGTGATCGACGCCGTCCGCGCCCTCGCCGACTCGTGGGAGGACGACGCCATCATCCGCGACCTCGCGACCGGCCGCTTCCTCGACCGTGACCGGGTGCACAACGTCGACATCGACGGTGAGTTCTTCTCCATCACGGGTGCCTCGATCGTGCCGCGCTCGCCGCAGGGTCAGCCGCTGGTGACCGTCCTCGCTCATCAGAGCGTGCCCTACCGACTCGCCGCGCAGCACGCCGACGTCGTGTTCGTGACGCCGCAGGATGCCGCGGGGCTCGCGCCGATCCGCTCCGAGATCGACGAGGCATCCGCGCAGCTGCGTGCCGAGCCCGAGCGCCTGCGGGTGTTCGCCGACCTGCTCGTCGTGATCGAGCAGACGCGCGCCGCGGCCGACCAGACCTGGGCGCGCCTGCAGGACCGGGCGACGCTCGTCACCGACGCGCGCGTCGTGGTGGGGACGCCGGACGACGTCGTCGACGAGATCAGGCAGCTGGCCGCCGCAGGGGCGGACGGGGGCCGCCGGCGGCCGGCGCGCCAGCCCGCCGACCTCACCGCGATCGCCGAGCAGGTGCTGCCGCGGGCCGCCGCCGCCGGCGTCCTCGTCGCCGATGACGGCGCTCCCACGCTCCGCGAGCGGCTCGGCCTGCCGCGCCGTGCCAGCCGCCACACCCGTCAGGAGACCCGCGCATGACCCGCCAGATCCACCTCGCCGCGCACTTCCCAGGCGTCAACAACCAGACCGTGTGGACCGATCCCACGTCGGGCAGCCAGATCGACTTCGCCTCGTTCGAGCACTTCGCCCGCAACGCCGAGAAGGGCCTGTTCGACTACCTCTTCCTCGCTGAAGGGCTGCGCCTGCGCGAACACCGTGGCCGCGTCCACGACCTCGACGTGATCGGCCGGCCGAACACGCTCGCGATCCTCGCCGCGCTCGCCGCCGTGACCGACCACATCGGCCTCGTCGGAACGCTGTCGACGACGTTCAACGAGCCGTACGAGCTGGCGCGTCAGCTCGCGACCCTCGATCACCTCTCCGGCGGACGCGCCGGGTGGAACGCCGTGACCAGCTCCGATGCCTTCCACGGAGCCAACTTCCGTCGCGGCGGCTACCTCGCGCACCCCGACCGGTACACCCGGGCATCGGAGTTCGCCGAGATCTCGAAGGCGCTGTGGTCCTCGTGGAGCGACGACGCGATCGTCGCGGATGCCGCGTCGGGCGAGTTCCTGCGCCACGACGCCATCGCGCGCGTGCAG
>JAEYAG010000101.1 GCA_023451265.1 Actinomycetes bacterium
AGTCTACCCGCCGACCCCGCCGACGCGGTCAGCGGTACTGGGCGAGCCCCGCTTCGGCCCAGGCGGCCGCCGCCCGGCGCGCCCCAGCGGGGGCGAGCACTTCGAGATCGCCGCCCAGACGCGCCGCGACGCGCTTGAGGCTGCGCTCGTCTCCGACGCGGATGCGCGCGGTGCGCACCGACGCGTCGCCGCCCTGCTCATCGACCACGACGTAGTCGGCGAGCAGGGGCGCGGCCGCGGCGCGGTAACGCACATCCACCTCGACGTCGCTCGCCGACGGCTCGAACAGCGCCGGCGCGATGTCGTCGCCGTGGGTGCTGGGGATGTCGGTCAGGCGCACCTGCGAGACCCGGTCGAGGTGGAACGTGCGCATCGCCTCCCGCAGATGGCACCAGCCCTGCAGGTACCATTGGCCGCCCGCGATGTGGACCTTGACGGGGTCGACGGTGCGGGTGGTGGGCGCGGCATCCGGCGCCTGGTAGGTGAACGAGACGGCAACGCCTTCGCGCAGCGCCTGCGCCACGGCGACCCGCACGTCGTCGACGGCTTCGGGCGCCACGATGACCTCGGCCGGTGTCGCGGCGGCGCCTCGGGCGAGCTTCGCCAGCAGCCCCTGCACGATGCCGCTGTCTCCGACGCCCGGCAGCGACGCCGCGACCTGCAGGCCGGCCAGCAGCGCCGCGGCCTCGCGCGCGCTCAGACGCGGCGTGCGCTCGAGCCCCACGGTGTTCGTGATCACGATGAGGTCCTGTTCGTCGAGCAGGTCCCAGTCGATGTCGAAGAGGTCGTTGGCCATCTGCCAGAAACCGCCCTCGCCGGGCAGCCCGATGACGGTGAGCTTCTCGACCATGGCGCGCATCTGCTCGGGCGTGACGTCGAACTCGTCCGCCGCCTCGGTGAGCGAGACTTCGCCCTTGCCGATCAGGTACGGCACGAGCTGCAGGATGAGCGCCGCGCGATCGGTCGCCGGCAGGGCCCTGCGCGCGATCATGATGCGCTCTCCCCCTCGACATGCGCCGCGAGGGCGCGCTCCAGCCGCGCGATCACCTGCGCCCGCAGCTCCGCCGGTTCTACCACGCGCACCTCCGGTCCGTACGAAGCCAGCTCGTCGGCGAAGATGTGGACGTCGACGTACGGCACCTCGATGCCCTGGCCAGCCGGTTCGGCGCGTCGGCTCAGCCGCAGCGCCGCCTCGGTGCCGGGCGCGACCTCGAGCAGCGCCCGCTGGCGCGCGGCGACCTCCGCCAGGCCCGCGAGCGCCCGATCGCCGGCGTCCTCGCGCCGCGCGAGATCGAAGGCGGTCTTGGTCACCGTGACGTCGGAGGCGATGCGTGAGAGGAGGAAGGTGCGCACGTCCTGCGCGCCGAGGTCGAAACCGTACACATGCCAGCGCGCCTCGTACTCCACGAGCGCGTACGGCTCGATGCGACGGCGCGTGGCGGCATCCTCCCCCGCCTTGAGGTAGTCGAACTCGACGACCCGGCCCTGCTCGATCGCCCGCTGCAGCGGTGCGAACGACGCCTCGCGCAGGTTGATGCGCGGCGAGTAGCCGATGATGGGCGCGTCCACCTCGATCCCGAGCGCGCGGATCTTGCGGAGTCCGCTGCGGGCGTCGGCCGACATCGAGCTCTCGCTCCAGACGCCGCCGGCGAGGTTCAGCACCGCGAGCTCCGCGGGCGTGAAGTCGATGTCGGCGGGCAGCTCGTATTCCGCCGTCGGAATGCGGTAGCGCGCTTCGCGCAGATCGTCGGGGTCGGCGTAGTCGCCGATCGTCTCCACCGGGATGCCGAGTGAGCGCAGGTTCTCCTTGTCGCGCTCGAACATCTTCTCCAGCGCGTCCTTGGACGCGCCGGCCTCACCCTGCTCGCGATAGCCGGCGACCGACGACAGGATCGCCTGCTTGGTCAGCCCCTGCTCGGTCGCCATGAGCGCGACGACGAGATTGACCAGGCGCTCTTCCGGCGCGGTACGGGTCGTCTCGGTGGCCACCCGACCATCCTAGGTGTCGGCTGTGCCGCCGGTCAGGAGGATGCGGGCGCGTCGATGCCGAGGATGTCGATGACGAAGACCAGCGTCGCTCCGCCGGGAATCGTGCCGCTGCCCTCGGCCCCGTAGCCGAGCTCGGGCGGGATGACGGCGAGGATCTGCGACCCCACCGTCTGCCCCTCGAGGGCCTGGGCGAACCCCGGGACGACGCCGTTCAGCGTGACGGCGGCCGACGCCCCCTTCTGCCACGACGAGTCGAAGACCGTGCGGTCGGCCCAGGTGACGCCGGTGTACTTGATGCGGATGCTGTCGGCATCCGTCACGACCGCGCCGTCGCCCTTCTTCAGCACCTCGACGGCGAGGTCGGCGGGCGGATCGGCGTCGGGGATGATGATGCCGGGAGCGCCGTCGGGCGCCAGCACGACCGACGGCATGCCGCGGCGGTCGTTGTACTGCGGCACGCCGTTGGCCGCGGCAAGGTACACCTTCTGGACGTCCAGGGCGACGACGATCGTGTCGTCCTCGCTCAGACCCCAGTTCTCGGCCGCGTCCGTCGACAGGGCCGTCGCGGGGACGGCGCCGACGACGCGCGAGCCCTCACGGGCGCACATCATCATGTCGGCGAGGCCGTCGTAGTGCTCGCGCCAGGAGCCCACCGTGTCCACCTGCGGGGTCGCGGTCAGCAGGGTCTGGCCCGTCGCGCCGTCGACGATCGTGGCGGTGAAAGCGAGGTCCTGGGCGTCGGAGGTGATGGCCATTCCCTCGCCCACCGTCTCGTCCGCGGCGACGGTCTCGTGCACGAAGACCGGGGCGTCGATCGACACCTGCGCCGCCCCCGGCGCGCCGGAGACGTGCACGGCGTCGAGGACGCCGGTGTCGGCGGCCGGGCGCTCGCACGCGGCGGGCGACGAGGCCGTCGCGCACCCGGCGAGGGTCAGGGCGGACAGGCCGAGAACGGCGAGAACAGCAGGGATCCGGCGACGCACCGGATCAGTCTACGTCGTCCGTCGCGCGCTCCCCTGCCGCCGCGATGCGCGCGCCGTCGGCGGCGCGCTGGGCCTCGCGGACGCGCTTGCGGAGGTTCTTGTCGGTGATCTCCCGGTCGCCGACGGCGCCCGGGGTCCACAGTTCGACGTCCTCGTCGGCGTACGACGGCTTCTTCAGCGCGCGCTTGCGCACATCCGGCGGCACCGCCCCGGGCGCGAGGCGTCGCGCCGTGATGAGGAAGCCGGTATGCGCCACCATGCGGTGGTCGGGCCGGACGGCGAGTCCCTCGACGTGCCAGCCGCGGATCATCGTCTCGGTGGCTTCGGGGTCGGTGAACAGCCCCGTGCCGCGGAGGTACTCCGCGACGCGGCTGAGCTGGGTGGCGGTGGCGACGTAGCAGAGCACCACGCCACCGGGGGTGAGAGCATCGGCGACGGCGTCGATGCACTCCCACGGCGCCAGCATGTCGAGCACGACGCGGTCGACGGATGCCGGGGTCACCGCGGTCGGCAGCTGTTCGACGAGATCGCCGACGACGACCTGCCACGCCGGCGGGTGGTGGCCGAAGAAGGTCTCGACGTTGGCCAGGGCCACCTCGGCGAACTCGTCGCGCCGCTCGAAGGACACCAGGCGGCCCGCCGGGCCGATCGCGCGCAGCAGCCACATCGACAGCGCGCCGGAGCCCACCCCGGCTTCCACGACGGTGGCGCCGGGGAAGATGTCGGCCGCGGCGAGGATCTGCGCGGCATCCTTCGGGTACACGATCGCCGCGCCGCGGGGCATCGACATGACGAAGTCGCGCAGCAGGGGCCGCAGCGCGAGGTATTCGTGCCCGCCGGAGTTCGTCACGACCGAGCCGTCGGGCTGGCCGATGATGCTCTCGTGGCGAAGAACGCCGTGGTGCGTGTGCAGCTCGCCGCCGGCCCGCAGCGTGACGGTGTGCAGGCGCCCCTTGGGGCCGGTCAGCTGCACGCGGTCGCCGAGGCGGAACGGGCCGCTGGGGCGCAGGTCGGCCTGTGCGGCGGGCGGGGCGGGCTCGGCGGATTCAGCCACGGTCATCGGTGTCCTTCGGCGGGGGTGGGGCGGGCGGGGCGAGTGGAGTGGAAGGCGGCGATGTCGGCCGTCGTGCGTCCCGCGAGCGTCGGCCACAGCGCGTGGGCGCCGACGCCGACGAGCGAGACCATGAGCGGCACGCCGATGGTGGCGACCCCGGCGGCGACGGCGGCGCGGACGCCGGTGGGCGAGTCCTCGATCGCGACGGCGTCGCCGGGTGCGATGTCGAGGGCCCGGCAGGCCTGCAGATAGGCGTCCGGGTAGGGCTTGGGCCTCGTGGCGTCGTCGCCCGACACGATGACCTCGAACGTGTCGCCGAACGGAGCGACGACCTGCTCCGCCATCCGCCGCAGCGACATCGTCACCAGCGCGCACCGCACGCCCGCCGCGCGCAGGTCGGCGAGCAGCTCGGCGGCGCCGGGGCGCAGCGGATTGCCCTGCTCCGCGATGGTCTGCGTGACGCGCTCGGTGAGGTGGTCGATGATCTCGGTCGCGGCCATCCGCACGCCCGCTGCCTGCAGGATGGTCGCCGAGCTCTCCAGCCCCTGGCCGACGAGGGTGAGGGCCTGCTCGTGGGTCCACGTGCCGCCGAACGATTCGACCAGCGCCGTCTCCGCGCTCATCCAGTACGGTTCGGTGTCCACCAGGGTGCCGTCCATGTCCCAGAGGACGGCGGCAGGAAGGGTTGCGCTCACCGATTCATGCTACCGGGGCCGGTTTCGGGCGGCGTGGCCACGGCTTGCCCCCGGCCCGGTGCCGGTCGTAGCGCGTATCGTGGGGGGATCGGTTCACCGACGGAAGGGGCGGCGTGGACGAACTGGGTCAGCGGGTGCTGGTCGTGGCGTTCGACGGCTGGAACGACGCGGGCGAAGCCGCGTCCGCCGCCGTGTCCCACATCCGCGAGTCGGGGGCGTACCGAGAGGTCTTCTCCGTCGACCCCGAGCTGTACTTCGACTACCAGTACACGCGGCCGCAGATCCGGCTGGATGCCGACGGCTCACGCACCCTGACGTGGCCCGACGCGACGCTGTGGCGCCCCCTGCATCCGTCCGACGACGCCCGCCTGTGGCTGCTGTCGGGCGTGGAGCCGGCGCGGGCGTGGCAGGCGTTCGTGGCGGAACTGATCGACGCGGCGCTGAGCGAGGACATCACGGGCATCGTGGCGCTGGGTTCGATGATGTCGGACGTGCCTCACACCCGGCCGATCTCCGTGTTCGCGGGCAGCGACAACGACCGCCTCCGCACGGCGCTGGGCCTGGAGAAGCCCAGCTACGAGGGACCCGCCGGCATCCTGTCGGTGCTCGCCGCCGCCGCCGAGGAGGCCGGCATCCCGTGCGCCTCGCTGTGGGCGAGCGTGCCGCACTACGTCGCCGGGCACACACCCTCGCCGAAGGCGACGCTCGCGCTGCTCGACCGGCTCACCGCGCTCACCGGCGCCGTCGTGGCCCGCGGCGAACTGCCCGCCGAGGCGCTCGCGTGGGAGGCGTCGATCGACGCCGCGGCCGCCGACGACGAGGAGATGACGGAGTACATCCGCCAGCTCGAGCAGACCCGCGACACATGGGACTCGCCGGAGGCATCGGGCGACGCGATCGCGCAGGAGTTCGAGCGGTATCTCCGCCGCGGCGGCGAGGGGCCGGGCAAGCCCGGCCGCGACGACCGGCGTCAGTAGGCCTGCAGCACCCCGAAGCTCAGCAGCACGATCAGGACGATGCCGAGCACCACGCGGTAGATCACGAACGGCAGGAAGCTGCCGCGCTTGAGGTACTGCATGAGGAACGCGATGACCGCGAGGCCCACCCCGAACGCGACGACCGTCGCGACGCCGGTCTCGACCATCGTGAACACCCGGTCGCCCGGGTCTTTGATCGCCTGGAACAGCTCGTACAGGCCGCTGCCGAAGACGGCGGGAACGGCCAGCAGGAAGGCGACCTCGGCCGCAGCCGGCCGGGTGTAGCCGAGGGCCAGTCCCATCGTCGTGGTCGCGCCCGAGCGTGACACCCCGGGCACGAGCGCGAGCGCCTGCGCGACGCCGAGGATGAGGCCATGACGGTAGGTCAGGTCTTCTTCGTTGCGCGTGCGGCGTCCCAGCGCGTCGGCCGCGCCGAGGATGAGACCGAACACGATGAGCACGATCGCGACGAGCCAGAGGTTTCGGAACGTGTCGCGGATGACATCTTGGAAGAGGAACCCGAGGATGCCGATCGGGATCGTGCCGATGATGACGATCCAGCCCATGCGGGCGTCGGGGTCGTTGCGCGGCACGGCACCGGTGAGCGAGCGGAACCAGCGACCGATGATGCGGACGATCCTCTTCCAGAAGTAGACGAGGACGGCGAGCTCCGTGCCGATCTGGGTGATGGCCGTGAAGGTCGCGCCCGGGTCCTCGGCCGACGGCAGTAGCTCGCCCACGATGCGCAGGTGCGCGCTGGAGGAGATGGGCAGGAACTCGGTGAGCCCCTGCACGATCCCGAGGATGATCGCGTCGAACAGCATGCCGCGCCTTTCAGTACGAGCGGATGAGATCGGTCAGCACGCGCTGGCCGAACACGAGTGCGTCGATCGGGACACGCTCATCCACCCCATGGAACATACCGGTGAAGTCGAGGTCCGCCGGAAGGCGCAACGGGGCGAAGCCGTACCCGGCAATGCCGAGCTCGGCGAGGGCCTTGTTGTCGGTGCCGCCGCCCATGAGGTACGGGACGACCGGGATGCCCGGGTCGTGACGTTCCAGCGCGCCGACCATCGCATCGACCAGGGAGCCGGCGAACGGCACCTCCAGGCCGATGTCGCGGTGGGCGATCTCGATCTCGATGTCGTCGCCGACGATCCGCTGGATCTCGGCGAGCACACGATCTTCCTGCCCCGGCAGGGTGCGCACGTCGATCGCCGCGACCGCGGCATCCGGGATCACATTGTGCTTGTAGCCCGCGGTGAGCCCGGTCGGATTCGTCGTGGTGCGGAAGGTGGAGCGCAAGAACCCGGATGCCGGGCCCGTCGCCGCAGCGACGACGTCGGGTTCTGCGGGATCGGCACCGCAGAGGGCCGCGAGCCCGTCGACCGTCTGGCGCGTCGTGGCGGTGAGGTCGATCGGCCACGCCGTGCGGCCGAGGGCGGCCACCGCCTCGGCCAGCCGAGTGACGGCGTTGTCAGTGTGGAAACGGCTGCCGTGCCCGGCCGTGCCGCGGGCGCGTAACCGCAGCCAGACGAGGGCCTTCTCCCCCACCTGCAGCAGGTAGGCACGACGATCGCCGACGGGGATCGAATAGCCCCCGACCTCGCTGATCGCCTCGGTCGCCCCCGCGAACCACTCCGGGCGGTCGCGGACGACCAACTGCGAGCCCTCGACGCCGCCGTTCTCCTCGTCGGCGAAGAACGTCACGATCAGGTCGCGGGCGGGCTGCTCCCCCGCACGCAGCAGGTCGGCGACCGAGGCGAGGATCATGGCGTCCATGTCCTTCATGTCGACCGCGCCGCGGCCCCACAGCATCCCGTCCCGGACGACGCCGGCGAAGGGGTCGACGCTCCAGTCCTCCGCCACGGCGGGAACGACGTCGAGGTGGCCGTGGAGGACGAGCGCCGGCTTGTCGCCGCCCCGCCCCGGGATGCGGACGCTGAGATTCGTGCGCCGCGGGATCGGCTCGTAGAACTCCGGCTTCAGCCCGAGCGACTCGAGGTACGCGCCGACGTACTCCGCGGCGTCGCGCTCGCCGTTGCTGCGGCCCTCGCCGTAGTTCGTCGTGTCGAAGCGGATGAGGTCGCGCGCGATACGGGCGACCTCGGGCAGCTCGTCGGGGGTCGAGGCGGGGTGGTCGGGGCGGTCGAAGTGTTCGCTGGATTGGTCGCTCACCCATCCACGGTAACCGTCGCGGTCTCCCTGCCTCCGGATCGCGCGGGCTTGACCCTGCCCCTGCGTCATGGTTCTGACGAGGGCGGCCAGGACTCAGCCTGTCACCAGAGCGGTTCGGCTGTGTCCGCTTGGGCATCGTCAAGCGGCCGAGAGGCTCTAGACGGCCAGGGCAGCCAGTTGCCATCGGCGCTGACTGCGGCCACCACATCGAGTGTGGCGCGGGCAGACTTGAGCAGCTCGGCTGGTACATCTTCGGCGCGCAACTGTCCGCTCCTCTGGCTCTCGCCGTTCAACGACCGCAGGCGGTAGGAGACGGTCTGCCCCATGCCCTTCACAAGGCCGCGACCTCGGTCGTAGCTCCATTTCGCGCGCCGTGGTTCGCTCACCTCCTCGCCGAAACCACCGCCGACGATCGCGAACACCTGCCATTCGAGTTCTTCTGCGATATCGTCCCATCGCTCGTCGCAGGCGTTGCAGCCGCACGAAGGGTAGAACTCCCTGAAAAGTGTTCCGGCGTGCACTCGCAGCGCGGGATAGCTCGTCAGCACGATAACGAGGGGAGCGCACGCGTCGCTTCGCGGAGTGAGCCGGACGGCGCGCACGGCCTCCTCGGCGCTCGGCGCGTGCAGCAGGCCGGTCGTGACGTGGTGCCCTTCCTCGACGTCGACGTCGTAGGTGGAGGCGAGATAGTCGATGAGCGCTGCCGCGACAGTATGCAGCGGAGCGAAGCGCTCCGGGTGCTCGTCCACCGAGTAGCTGTCCTCGGGCGGAGCTTCCCCACGGCTCGCCCAGCGGTTGCCGTAGTCGATGACGTTGCCGTCATCGTCTCGGAACTCGACCGATTCGACATGCGGTCTCGTGTACGCACTCATGCGGACTCCCGCCCCCGTTCCTACTTTGCCCCGAGAGATGGGCAGTGGCGTCCCATCGTTACGCTGACGCGCTATAGCGCTGGCGCGCGGCTTCGCCGCTGGTGCCGATCGCCTCACCGACCTCGCGCCACGACCGCAACGCGATCATCGCGCCCAGCGACAGCCCGCGCAGGTGCACCGTGTCAGCCCTGTGCCGCTCGAACCTCAACGAAAGCGACCCCTGACCTAGAGAACTGAATCTCAGGTCAGGGGCCGCTTCGTTCTGTGCGCGAAGGGGGACTTGAACTGATCCGTTCCCTCTCGCACACGAGATCGCGAACCGGCGTTCTGCCGCATGATTCCGCCGTTTCTGCGGAGCATGCCTGTGGATAACTGCACCGCGATTCACGACCTAGCAGGGTTGTTAGCACATGAGTTAGCACATGAAAGCGGGCCGATCACGAGAACCGGCCTATCCGATGGCCACGCCAAAGAGTGCCCCAATGAGGTAAGTGGCGATCATGGTCGCTGAGCCCATGAACAGGTTCCGGAGAATTGCGCGACCGCGCGGCGCGCCACCGAGCGCAGCGCTGATCCAACCGGTGAGGAAGAGGCCGATCACAACTGCGATGGCTGCGATCCAAACTCGGTGTCCGCCGACGGGGAGCAAGATCATGATGAGTGGGATCAGCGCTCCAACGGCGAACGCAATGAACGATGACACGGCGGCTGCCCACGGGCTGGTGAACTCTTCATGGTCGATTCCGAGCTCGACCTCTGCGTGAGCGGCGAGAGCGTCCGTCTCGGTAAGCTGCACTGCTACCTGATGTGCAAGGTCATCTGAGAGGCCCCGCTGTCGGTAGAGCTCGGTGAGTTCTTCAAGCTCCTCCTCGGGCATGGTTTCGAGCTCCCACCGTTCTTTTGCGATGAGCGCTTTCTCTGTGTCCCGTTGGGTGCTCACCGAAACGTATTCTCCACCAGCCATTGAAAAGGCTCCCGCAACAACGGCGGCGATACCGGCGGTCGCGATTGCCAGTACGTTGTTTGGTGTAGCGGCTGCGACGCCGACGACGACACCCGCGGTAGAGACGATCCCGTCGTTCGCGCCGAGCACCCCTGCACGTAGCCAGTTCAAACGTTGGCCCACGTTCTGCAGGTGGGCTTCGCCGGGATGCGGCGTGGTGCTTGAGTCGGATGCCATATTGTTCATTTCCTGTCTTGGGTCGCGCTGAAGTGAAGTTGTTCCGTCGATGCGACTGGTGATGATCGTGTGATTCGCTCAGATCGTGGGCCGACTGCACGGAGTGCGCCGAGGATGGCCACCAGATCAACGCCTTCTTGGAGCCACGCGCCGAGGAGTGCGGGGAGGAACCCGAAGGCGGCGATGAGCATGAGGCCGACGCTGATGATGATGCCGAGCCAGATGCTTTGCAGTGCGATGCGCACGGTGTCTTTGCCGATGCTCACCGCGCGCGGCAGCGCGGAGAGCGTGTCGTAACGGTTCACGATATCCGCAGATTCTGAGGCTGCGGTCGCACCGCGCGCGCCCATTGCGAAGCCGATGTCCGCGGCGGCGAGCACGGGGGCATCGTTGAGGCCGTCACCGACCATAATGAGGGGGCGGGGCTGCACGGTACTGACGATGCGAACTTTGTCGCCGGGGCGGCACTCTGCGTGCACCTCGCAGATTCCAAGGTACTGCGCGATGGGTTCGGCGGTGGCTGCGACGTCTCCTGTGACCATGAGCGTACGCTCGATACCGAGATCGCTCAGCTGACGGAGAGCCTGGGCTGCGTCTTCGCGCACTTGGTCGCGCATGACGATGGCTCCGGCGAAGCAGCCATCGACCGAGACGTAGATCGCGAGTTCCCCAGGAGCAAGGTCTGCCAGCACGAGGTCGGGCGCACTGCTGCGCACCCAGGAGGGCTTGCCGACCCGCACAGTCACTGCCTCAGGTGCGTCAGGAGCGCGGAACACAGCCGCGACTCCGTTTGTCGCGATCTCCTCGGCATGTTCGGCTTCGACGAGCGACAAGCCGTGCTGTTTCGCGGCTTGCACGACGGAGTCCGCAAGCACGTGAGAAGAGTACACCTCCGCTGAGGCTGCGAAACGCAGCAGTTCATCTTCGCTGGTGCTGGCGGCTGGCAGGATGCGTTCAAGTACCGGTTTGCCGGTGGTGATGGTGCCGGTCTTATCGAAAGCCGCCGAGCGGGCTTGTGAAAGCTGTTCAAGGGTGCCACCGCCCTTGACGATCAACCCGAACCTCGCGGCACGGCTCATGCCGCCGAGAAACGCGACCGGTGCGGCGATCAGCAGCGGGCACGGTGTCGCCACCACCAGCACCTCGGCAAACCGGACAGCCTCTCCGCTGACCGCCCACGCGATCCCGGCAATCACGAGGGCGAACACCGTGAACGGCACCGCGTACCGATCCGCGAGCCGCACGACTTTGGCTTTGCTACCCGCTGCCTGTTCGACGAGCCGAACGATCTGTTGATACTCGCTCTCGGCGGCCGGAGCCGCGGCCCGCATGGTGACCGCGGCTTGTCCGTTCACCGCACCGCTTGACACTTTCTCTCCCGCGTCACGATCAACGGGCAGGCTTTCGCCGGTCAATGATGACTCGTCAAACACGGCGTGCTCGGAGACGAGAATCGAGTCCACCGGCACGAGCGCGCCCGGTCGCACCAACAGCAGATCACCCACCTCGACTTCCTCGACAGGTACGTTTTCAGTCGTCACCTCGGCAGTGTGCTCGTGCGTGCTCGTGCCGACCGCACTCGGGGCGAGGATACGCGTGGCCTGCTGAGGTGCCTTGCGCAGCAGCGAGGTGAGTTCCCGCTTCGAACGGTTCTCCGCGTAATCTTCGAGGGCCGCCCCACCGGTGAGCATCAGCACCACCACAAGCGCCGCCCACGGCTCCCCGACGAGCACTGCCGCGATCATCGCCGTCACGGCAAGAATGTCGAGCCCGGCGTGCCCTCGGATGAGCTGCCGGATCATCCCGACCGCCTCCCATGCGGCAATCACAAGCGCATATGCGCCCACGACCAAGCTGGCCGACTCGCTGGCTGGGGTCGCCAAAAGAATCAATCCGATCAGAGCGACAAAAAGTGTTGCGACCACGAGTGGATATGCCCTGACCAGGGATGAAAAACGGCTCATACGTCAATCCTCCCAGGCGGGCGTGCTTCTCGCATTGCAGGCCAGCCTCGCCTGACAGCGCGCGAGGAACACGCCACCGGCAGGTTGTCGCAGCTCGACCCGAGCGCCTCACTCGCGTTCGAGTAACGAACCAGCGAGGAACGAGCAGTTCCAGGGAAAGACCCCCACGGTCGGCGTGTATGCCGAGCATTGGGTGACGTCGCTGCGGCTGGCCGATTCCACGGTCAAGGGGTATCGGAAGATCATCCGCAACCACATCGCCCCCGACCTGGGCCGCATCAGGATCGACAAGCTCACCGCAACCCGCACCGGCTCCCTGGAACTCGAAAAGAGCGGGCGCAAGGACGAGTGCGGCAAGGGCAAGCCCCTGTCGGCCAACAGCATCCACAAGGTGCATGTCGTGCTCGGCGCGATCCTCGACGCCGCGATCGACGATGGGCTGATCCAGGTCAACCCGGCGAAGAAGAAGCGCACCGTGAACGCCCCGAAGTCATCCCAGGTGCGGGCGCAGAAACCGGAAATCGTGACCTGGACGGGCGAGCAGCTCCAGACGTTCCTCACCTGGAACGAGCAGGAGCTGCAAGACGAACTGTTCCCGCTGTGGGGACTGATCGCCTACACGGGAATGCGGCGCTCGGAAGCTCTCGCGCTCAGATGGAACGACCACGATGAACATCTACAGCCATGTCACCCCGACGATGCAGAAAGCCGCAGCAGACCGCTTCGCGGCCCATCTCGGTGGCGCTTAGCGCATATCTCATCACATGGCGCGAAAATGACCCCCGACCCGGTTATCTAAACCCCAGGTCAGAGGCCATTTTCTATTCGTGCGCGAGGGGGGACTTGAACCCCCACGCCCTATACGGGCACTAGCACCTCAAGCTAGCGCGTCTACCTATTCCGCCACCCGCGCAAGGTGGTGTCGACTGCTTTCGCAACCGAGGATCGACATTACCACGTGAGCACACAGAACGAGGAATCGCGCGCCTATCCCGCCGACACGCCGAACAGCAGGCCCAGCAGGTATGTCACCGCGGCGGCGCCGAAGCCGATCGCGAGCTGTCGCAGCCCCCGCCGCAGCGGCGGCGCGCCGGACAGCAGACCCACCATCGCCCCCGTCGCGAGCAACACGATTCCGACGAGCGCGAGCGCGAGCACGACCGCCCCGACACCCGACAGGCCGAAGAGCCACGGCAGCACGGGGATGATCGCGCCCGACGCGAAGAACAGGAAGCTCGATGCCGCGGCGTCGAAGGCGCTGCCGACGACCTCGTGGTCGGCCCCGATGGCGACCGGCCCGGTCGCGGGCGCGACCTCCGCGCTGCGAGCCGCCTCGAGCACCCGGCGGGCCCGGACCTCGGCTTCGGCCTCCGGCATCCCGCGCGTGCGGTACACCAGCGCGAGTTCGTTGGCGTCGAGGTCGAGGTCGGGCAGGACGGCATCGGCGTAATCGCTGGGCTCCGTGGCATCCAGCATCTCGCGCTGCGAGCGCACCGACACGAACTCCCCCGCGCCCATCGACAGCGCACCGGCGAGCAGTCCCGCGATGCCGCTGAAGAGCACGAACTGCGACGCGACGCCGGTCGCGCCGATGCCCATCACGAGCGCCAGGTTCGACACCAGCCCGTCGTTGGCGCCGAACACGGCGGCTCGGAAGGTTCCCGACAGCCGTCGCCGTCCCCGCGCCGCGAGCCCGCGCACGACCTCGCGGTGGACGCGCTCGTCCGCGGCCATCCGCGCCGTTGCGTGCGGATCGTCGGCGTACGGCGAGCGGCCCTCGGTGTTCTGCGCGAGCGCGAGCACGAAGATCGAGCCGAAGCGCCGCGCCATCCACCCCAGCATCCGCGACGAGAAGCTCGGCGCCGGAAGTCGTGACGGCTCACCGCCGAGCAATTCGAGCCAGTGGGCCTCGTGCCGGCCCTCGGCCTCGGCGAGCGCCAGGAGGATCTCGCGTTCCTCGCCGTCGCGGCGCTGCGCGAGCTCGCGGTAGACGCGCGCCTCGGCGCGCTCATCGACGAGGTACTGCGCCCACTGGCGCCGGTCCTTGGCCGTCGGTTGGTCCTGCGCGTGCGGGGTCACCGCTCCACGCTAGCCACGAGCGGCCCCGCACACGGGTCGGATGCCGCGATTGCCAGCATTTCGGGGTTCCGAACCGCCCGCCGCGCGCCGGCGGACACCCCCGTCGACCATCCCCTGCCGGCCCTGTCGACCACCCTCAACCGCCAGAGAACATCTGTGCGCCGAGAGTGTGGGTGACACCCGTTCTCTCGGCGCGGCGTTGTTCTCTCGCGGTCAGAGCCCTCGCGGAGCCGCGAACGCCTCAGGAGTGCACGCGTCGGCGCAGCACCTCGATGCGCGCCTGCAGCTGGGCGACTGTCGCACGGGCGACCTCAGGCCCGCCGCAGACGCGCCGGAGCTCGGCGTGCACTGCACCGTGCGGCTCGCCGCTCTGGCGCGCGTAGAGCCCGACGAGGCTGTTGAGCAGCTGGCGCTGCTCGCGGAGCGTGCGGTGCAGCGCCGGCGGAAGGGTCGTGGCCCCGGCATCCGCCCCGCCCGTCTCCGTGGAAGACCCCTCCCGCGCCTCGCGCGCCCGACGGTGCCGGCTCTGGCGCGACTGCCGCTGCATGAGCAGCTCGTGCACGTGCTCAGGCTCGAGCAGGCCCGGAAGGCCCAGGAACTCCTCCTCCTCGGGGGTTCCCGGCACGGCGAGCTGGCCGAACTCCTTGCCGTCGTACAGCACGCGATCAAAATGGGCGACCGAGCCGAGAGCCTGATAGCTGAACTCCTGCTCGAGCTCGTCGGAGGCCTTCTCTTCGCGCTCGGCCTCGGCCAGCAGCGTGTCCTCGAGGCCGTCGTCGTCGCCGGTCTCGCGGTCGAGGGCGTGATCGCGCTCGCGCTCCATCTCGCCGGCGAGGTTCAGCAGCTGCGGCACATTCGGCAGGAAGACGGATGCCGACTCGCCGCGCCGCCGCGCCCGCACGAAACGGCCGATGGCCTGCGCGAAGAACAGCGGCGTCGACGCGCTGGTCGCGTACACGCCGACGGCCAGCCGCGGCACGTCGACGCCCTCCGACACCATACGGACGGCGACCATCCACCGCGTCGTCGCGTTCGCGAACGTCTCGATGCGTCCCGAGGCCGCCTTGTCGTCGGAGAGCACGACGGCGGGCTGCTCCCCCGTGATCTCGCGGAGGATCGCGGCGTAGGCGCGCGCGGCAGTCTGGTCGGTCGCGATGACGAGGCCCCCGGCATCCGGCACGTCCTGCCGCACCTCCGAGAGGCGCCGATCGGCGCTGCGGAGCACCGCGGGGATCCAGTCGCCCTCCGGGTCGAGCGCCGTGCGCCAGGCCTGCGCCGTGACGTCTTTCGTGTTGTCCTGCCCCAGGTGCGCCTCGAGCTCGTCGCCGGCCTTCGTGCGCCAGCGCATCTTGCCGGCGTAGACGAGGAACAGCACCGGCCGCACGACGCCGTCGGCGAGCGCGCGGCCGTAGCCGTAGTTGTAGTCGGTGCGCGAGAGGCGGATGCCCTTCTCGTTCGGGTGATACTCCACGAACGGGATGGGCGCCGTGTCGCTGCGGAACGGGGTGCCCGACAGGAGCAGGCGCCGCGTCGCCCGACCGTACGCCTCGCGCAGCGCATCGCCCCAGCTGAGCGCGTCGCCGCCGTGGTGCACCTCGTCGAGGATGACGAGCGCCCGGGCGTCATCGGTGAGGTGCTTGTGCACGGATGCCTTCACCGCAACCTGCGCGTACGTCACGGCGACGCCGTGGAACTGGCGCGCGTGCATGCGCTGCCGGTTGCTGAAGCGGGGGTCGAGGCGGATGCCGACGCGCGCCGCCGCGTCGGCCCACTGCGTCTTCAGGTGCTCGGTGGGCGCGACGACGATGAGGCGGTCCACGACGCCGCGACGCAGCAGTTCGGATGCCAGGCGCAGCGCGAACGTCGTCTTTCCGGCGCCGGGGGTCGCGGCGGCGAGGAAGTCGCGCGGCCCCTTGCCGACCCCGTCCGGCCCGTCGGCGGCGAAGTACGCCTCGAGCGCCTCGGCCTGCCAGGCGCGGAGGTTCTGGGCCGTTCCCCACGGTGCGCGCTGCGGGAACGCGGGCGAGAGGTGCTCGGCGGCGAAGCTGCCGAAATGCTCCTGCTGCACCTCGCCCTCCTCCGCCGTCACGAGTGACCACCCTAAATCACCCCGCGGACAGGACGGCGCGGGTAGCCTCGAACAGGCCACGAGTCAGGAGAGACATGCCCCGCAACACCCCGACACCGGACGAGCACCGCTCGCCGTACGTGCCCAACGAGAGCGCCCACCCCTGGCGTCGCATGGTCGCGATCGGCGATTCCTTCACAGAGGGCATCGGCGATCCCATCCCGGGGACGGTCGACGGCCACCGCGGCTGGGCCGACCGCGTCGCGGAGGTGCTGGGCAGCCAGGTCGAGGACTTCGCGTACGCGAACCTCGCCGTGCGCGGCAAGCTCATCGGTCAGATCGTCGCCGACCAGATCGAACCCGCGCTGGCACTGAACCCCGACCTCATCACCTTCTCGGCCGGCGGGAACGATGTCATCCGGCCCGGAAGCGACCCCGACGCGGTCGCGCAGCAGTTCGAGGATGCCGTCGCGCGTCTGAGCTCGCAGGGCGCCACGCTCGTCGTCTTCACCGGGATCGACACCGAGTTCACGCCCGTTTTCCGCGGCATCCGGGGTCGGGTCGCGATCTACAACGAGAACATCCGCGCCATCGCGGAGCGCTACGACTGCATCGTCGCCGACCAGTGGGCGCTCAAAGAAGTGCAGGACATGCGCTTCTTCGACGACGATCGCCTGCACTACAACGCACTCGGTCATCACGAGGTCGCGCGGATGGTGCTGCGGGCGCTCAACGTGCGGAACGACCTGCAGCCGATGCAGCCCGACCCGCTGCCGACGCTCACGTGGCGCGAAGCCCGCGCGAACGACCTGGTGTGGGCGCGCACGCACCTCGTGCCGTGGGTGCTGCGGCGCCTACGCCACCAGTCCTCCGGCGACCACATCACCGCCAAGCGCCCGGAGCCCCTGCCGGTGATCGTCGAGGCGCCCGCGCAGGATCGCACCGCCGGCCCCGGCCACCCCGCCTGACCTCTCCGCCGGCCCCGGCCACCCGGCCTGACCTCACCGGCTCCTCGTCCCCTCCCTTTCGCCGAACCCTCGTCCCCCGACCGAACCCTCACGGTCGAGCGGGCACGCGGGTGAGGGGTCGGCGCGGGGGCAAGGGTTCGGCCGGCGGGGTGGCGGTCAGCGCGTGCGCAGCGCCCAGAGCGCGACGGCGGCGGCCGCGGCGACGTTGAGGGAGTCCACTCCCCCGGCCATCGGGATCGTCACGACGGTGTCGGCGGCATCCATCGCCTGTCGCGACAAGCCGTCGCCCTCCGCCCCCATCACGAGGGCGACCCGCTCGGGCCGGGACGCCGCGAAGCGGTCGAGCGGCACGGCGCCATCGGCGAGTGCGAGCGCCGCGAGGTGAAAGCCCGCACCCTCGAACGCCGCGCGGCCTGTCGCCCAGGTGCCGCCGGGGCCCTCCGGCATCCGCGTCCACGGCACCTGGAACACCGTCCCCATGCTGACCCGCACGCTCCGGCGGTAGAGCGGATCGGCGCAGCGCGGCGAGACGACCACCGCGTCCGCACCGAGCCCGGCTGCGGCGCGGAAGGCGGCTCCCACGTTGGTGTGGTCGACGATGTCTTCCAGCACCAGCACGAGGCGGGCGTCCTCGAGCAGTTCGGGCAGCGACGGCAGTGCCGGGCGGTGCATCGCCGCGAGGGCGCCGCGATGCACCGCGTAGCCGGTCAGCTGTTCGGCCACGTCATCGGGCACGACGTAGATGGGCGCGTCGCACGCGAGCGCGAGGGCATCGTCGAGCCACTTCTCCTGCACGAGGATCGAGCGCGGCCGGTGGCCGGCGGCGAGCGCGCGCGTGATGACCTTCGCCGACTCGGCGATGTACAGACCTCCGGCGGGCTCCAGCACCCGCCGCAGCGCGACATCGGTCAGGTCGCGGTAATCGGCCAGACGCTCATCTGCCGCATCGTCGATCCTCAGCACGGGCATGCGCCCCATGCTGGCATGGCGCGTAACATCCCCGAAAACGACCCGGCGTAGGCTCGAGCGTGAGAGGGGAACCATGACGACCGTACTCGCGCAGGATGCCGCGACCGACGCCGCGGTCGGCCACGCCGTCGACGTGCTCGCCGGCCGGCGCATCGCGGTGCTCACCGGTGCAGGGGTCTCGACCGACTCGGGCATTCCCGACTACCGCGGCAAGGGTGCGCCGGTGCGCACGCCCATGACCGCGCAGCAGTTCCTCTCCAGTGACGCCGCGCGCCGGCGCTACTGGGTCGGCAGCCACCTCGGCTGGCGCGCGTTCGCCGCCGCCCGGCCGAACGCCGGACACGAGGCGCTCGCCGCCCTCGAGAACTCGGGCGTGGCCACCGGGGTCATCACCCAGAACGTCGACGGTCTGCACGTGCGTGCCGGCAGCCGCCGCGTCGTCGAGCTGCACGGCACGATGCGACGTGTCCTGTGCACCCACTGCGGACAGGTGTTCGACCGCCGTGACCTGGCCGCGCGGGTCGAGGCCGACAACCCCTGGATCGCGATCCCCGACGCCGTCGAGCTCGGTCCCGACGGCGATGTGCTCCCCGCCTCCAGCGACGGATTCGTCGTCCCGGACTGCAGCGTCTGCGGCGGCATGCTCAAGCCCGACGTCGTCTTCTTCGGCGAGTACATCCCCGTCGCGAAGTTCACCGAGGCCGAGCAGCTCGTGCACGGCAGCGACGCCCTGCTGGTCGCGGGGTCCTCCCTGGTCGTGAACTCCGGCATCCGCCTGCTCGACCGCGCGCGGCGCCGGAAGCTGCCCGTCGTGATCGTCAACCGCGGCGAGACACGCGGCGACGGTCACGCGACCGTCAAGATCGACGCCGGTACGAGCGAGGTGCTGCGGCGACTGGCGGAGGCTCTGCCCGCGCACTGACCCCGACAGGCTCGCTTAGGCTCGAGGGGTGACCTCACTCATCCTCGTGCGCCACGGCGAGACCGACTGGAACGCGCAGCGGCGCATCCAGGGATCGACCGACATCCCGCTCAACGAGAACGGGCGCACGCAGGCCCGCGACGTCGCCGAGCGTCTGCGCGACGAGCTCGCCGGCGGCGGCCCCGTCGTCGTCGCCTCCAGCGACCTGTCGCGCGCGCACGAGACCGCGCGGATCATCGCGACCACCGTGGGGGTGACCGAGCCGCGCACTTATCCGCAGCTGCGCGAGCGTTCGTACGGGGATGCCGAGGGGATCACCGACAGCGAGTTCCACGCGCGCTGGGGCGACTGGCACACGGCCGAGGTGCCGAACGCGGAGAGCTGGCCGGACGTGCGCCGTCGCGCGCTCGCCGGCATCCAGCGCGTCATCCGCGATGCGCGCCGCGCCACCGCGCCCGCCGCGCCGACCGTCGTCGTGGTCGCCCACGGCGCGCTCATCCGCGAGATCATCCGCCACGCCTCCGCCGGCGAGTTCCCCCACGTCGGGGAGCGCCTGCCGAACGGCTCGGCGCACACGTTCCTCGTCGAGCGCGACCGCCTCAGCATGCGCTCCTACGTCGGGACGCCCGCCCGCTGAGACCCGCCGGGCGTGCGCCCGTCAGCTCGCGCGCGCGACGACGGCGCGGGCGTGCCGCAGGACGGGCTCGTCGACCATACGCCCCTCGAAGCGGAACACTCCGCCCTCGCCGTCCGCCGCGGCCAGGACGCGCTGCGCCCATGCCAGGGTCGCCGCCTCGGGGCGGTACGCCGCACGGATGGTGTCGACCTGTGCCGGATGGATGCACGCCGTGGCCGTGAAGCCGCTCGCGGCGGCATCCTGCGCCTCGCGGCGCAGCCCCTTCTCGTCGTCGATGTCGAGATGCACGGCATCGATCGCGGCCTTGCCCGCCGCACCCGCGGCCAGCAGCACCCGGGAGCGCGCGTGGCGGGCGACGTCGCGGTAGCCACCGGTCCCGTCCTTGCGGGTCTTCCGGCTCGAGGTGCCGCCGAGCGACGCGACGAGGTCTTCCGCACCCCACATGAGCGCGACGACGTTGTCCAGCGCCGCGATGCGCTCGGCGGCGACGACGCCGCGCGCGGTCTCGCACAGCGCGATCACCTCGAAGCGCGGATCCAGGCGCGCGATCCGCTTCGGCGCCTGCGCCTTGGCGAGCATGATGCGGCGGTAGTCCGTCTGCGACAGCGTGGCCATGTCGGCGGCGAACTGGTCGGAGTCGATCGGGTTCACCCGCACGATCACCCGGTCGGGGTCCAGATGCGCGTCGATGAGGGCACCGCGCGCCGCCGTCTTGGCGTCGGGGGCGACGGCATCCTCCAGGTCGAGGATCACCGCGTCGGCCCGAGCGGCGGCCTTGGCGAACCGATCGGGGCGATCGGCGGGGCAGAACAGCAGCGCCGGCCCCAGCGTGAAGCGGCTCACGAGTCGACCTCCACCGCGGCGTCCTCCGGCATCCGCCACATGAGCGCGACCCTGGTCGCTACCGCGACGACCACGTCGTCCTGGTTGCGCCCGGTGTGACACATCGTGACGACACCCTGGCCCGGTCGCGACGCCGACGGCCGCGCCGAGAGGATCTCGGTCGACGTGTACAGCGTGTCGCCGGCGAACAGCGGATGCGGGAACGAGATGTCGCTGAGCCCGAGCTGGGCGACGAGCGTCCCCTGCGTGAGCTGAGAGACGGAGGCCCCCACCATCGTCGCGAGCGTCCACATCGAGTTCATGAGGCGCTGGCCGAAGGGCTGCGTGGCCGAGAACGCGGCGTCGAGGTGCAGCGCCTGCGTGTTCATGGTGAGCGAGGAGAAGAGGACGTTGTCGGTCTCGGTCGCCGTGCGACCGGGCGTGTGCCGGTAGGTCGCGCCGACGACGAACTCCTCGAGATACAGGCCGCGCTGGACGATGTCGGTCATGCCTTCACGCTACGCCCCGCGTCCAAGCCCAGCGCGCGCGAGATGACCAGCAGCTGCACTTCGCTGGTGCCCTCGCCGATCTCCAGGATCTTCGAGTCGCGGTAGTGGCGGGCGACGGAGTACTCGTTCATGAAGCCGTTGCCGCCGAAGATCTGCGTCGCGTCGCGGGCGTTGTCCATCGCGGCGTCGCTCGCGGTGAGCTTGGCGAGGGCGGCGGCCGTCCCGAACGGCGCGCCGGCGTCGCGCAGGCGGGCGGCGTGCAGCCAGGCCAGCCGCGCGGTGTGCACGCGCTGCTGCATGCGCGCGAGCATGAACTGGATCGACTGCCGCGACCCGAGGCGCTCGCCGAACACGATGCGGCTCCCGGCGTAGTCCAGCGCCGCCTCGAGGCACCCCTCGGCGGCCCCCGTGGACAGCGCGGCGATGGCGATGCGACCTTCGTCCAGGATGCTGAGGAAGTTCGCGAACCCGCGACCGCGCTCGCCGAGGAGGTTCTCCGCCGGCACCCGCGCGCCCTCGAAGGTCAGCGGGTGGGTGTCGGAGGCGTGCCAGCCGACCTTGTCGTACGGGGCACCGACGGTGAACCCCGGAGTGCCGGCGGGCACGATGATCGTGGAGATCTCTTTGCGCCCCCCGCTCGCGCCCGTCACGGCGGTCACGGTCACGAAGCGGGTGATGGCGGTGCCGGAGTTGGTGATGAACTGCTTCGAGCCGTCGATCACCCATTCGTCGCCGTCGAGTCTCGCCGTGGTGCGGGTGGCCCCGGCATCCGACCCCGCCTCGGGCTCGGTGAGGCCGAAGCCGGCCAGCGCACGACCGGCCAGCAGGTCCGGCAGCAGCTCCGCGCGCTGCGCGTCGGTGCCGAACCGGTACACCGGCATGGCGCCGAGGCTGACGCCCGCCTCGAGGGTGATCGCCAGCGACTGGTCGACGCGGGCGATCGCCTCGATCGCCAGCCCCAGTGCGAGGTAGTCGCCGCCCTGCCCGCCGATGCGGGTGCCGTCGGCGTCCTCGGGGAACGGCAGCCCGAACAGACCCAGCTCCCCCATCTCGGCGACCAGGTCCAACGGGAGCGTCTTCGTGCGGTCGGCCTCGTAGGCCTGCGGCGCGATGCGCTCGTCGGCGAAGGCGCGCACGAGGCCCGCGAGCTCGCGCTCCTCGTCGCTCAATCCGTAGGCGGAAAGGTCCAGCACGCCCATGTCATCTCCCTTGATGTCGCGGTCGTATAACGGCCCGCCAGCGCTCCTGGCGTGCGCGCGTTGCAATGGGTTAGTGTTCACTAACCCAAGTCACCAGGTTAGCGAGGATTAACTGAAATGACAACGCGTCCGCTCGATGCCGCGACCCCTCGCGACCGCGCGAAGGCCGAGCGCCACGACGCGCTGCTGCGTGAAGCTGCCCGCCTGTTCGCCGCGCACGGCTTCGACGGGGTCAGCCTGGAGGATCTCGGCGCCGCCGTCGGCGTCACCGGGCCCGCCGTGTACCGCCATTTCTCGAGCAAGCGCGCGCTCCTCGGGGCGATCCTGCTGCGCGCGAGCGGCGACCTGCTGAGCGGCGGGCGACGGGTCATCGCGCAGGACACCGAGCCGCAGCGGTGCCTGCGCGAGCTCATCGACTTCCACGTCGACTTCGCCGTCACCGACGCCGACGTCATCCGCGTGCACGACCGGGATCTCGCCCGGCTGAGCGACGCCGACCGGCACGAGGTGCGGCGCCTGCAGCGCGAGTACGTCGAGCTGTGGATCGGCGTGCTCGAGCGCATCCACCCCGACCGCGCGGCGACCGACCTGCGGGTGCGCGCTCATGCCGGGTTCGGCCTCATCAACTCGACCCCCTACTCGGTGCGGTCGTTGCGCGACGTGCCGCCGGATGCCGTCGTTCACGACATCCTGTCGGATATGGCGTTCGCCGCGCTGTGCGCGCACTGAGTCCGCTCAGCTCAGCAGCATCGCCCGGCCGGGTTCGCGGAGGATGTCTCCGACCGCGCGCAGGAACCTCGATGCCTCCTCGCCGTCGGCCAGTCGGTGATCGAACGACAGACTCAGCGTCATGACGTCGCGCAGGACGATCTGACCGTCGTGGTCCCACGGGCGACGTCGCACCGACCCGAGCCCGAGGATGCCGGCCTCTCCCGGGTTGAGGATCGGCGTTCCCGCATCGATGCCGAAGACGCCGAAGTTCGTGATCGAGAAGGTGCCTCCGGTCAGCGCCGTCGGTGCGGTGCGCCCGCTGCGCGCCGTCTGCGCGAGCTCGCCGATCGCGTCGGCGAGCTCGACGAGCGTGAGGCGGTCGGCGTCGGCGACATGTGGCACGACGAGACCGCGCTCGGTCGCCGCGGCGATCCCGAGATTCACGTAGTGGAACCGCACGATCTCACCGGCGGAGTCGTCCCAGCTGGCGTTGAGCGACGGTTCGGCGCGCAGCGCCAGGCAGACGGCCTTCGCAGCAACGGCGAGGATGCCGATGCGATGTCCCTCGAGGCGACGATCGGCGCGGAGGTCCGCAACGAGCCGGGTGGTCTCGGTGACGTCGACCTCCAGAAAGGTCGTCACGTGCGGCGCGGTGAAGGCGCTGCGCACCATCGCGGCGGCGGTGTGCTTGCGCACGCCGCGGACGGGGATGCGGGTCTCCCGCGCGCCGGTCGCGGCCGGCGCGGCCGGCGCGGCCGGGGCGGATGCGGCCGCCGGCGCCGTCCGCACGGCATCGGCGTAGCGGTCGACGTCCTCGCGGCGGATGATGCCCGTCACCCCGGACGCCTCGACGAGCGCGAGATCGACGCCCCGCTCCTTCGCGTAGGCGCGGACCGGCGGCGTGGAACGGGGGCGCTCGTGGCGGATGTCCTCGCTCGGTGCCGGCGCGACGGCGTCATGGGGCGCGTCCGCGAGGACGGCGGTGTCGGATGCGGATGCCGATGCCGCGCGCACGGTGCGCGCCCGGCGCTGCGGGCGTCCCGCGGCGCGGGGTGCGGCGCCGTACCCCACGAGGTTCGGCACCGCGGCATCCGCCTCGGGAGCTTCCGCGACCGTGTCGGCAGCCGTCTCGGCGACCCCGGCGTCCCCACCCTCCGTGGCCTCCCCGGCTCCGCCGGCCACGTCGATCGCGATGAGCGGCGCGCCCACGGCGACGACGTCTCCGGCGGCCGCGTGCAGGTCGCTCACGGTGCCGGCGAACGGCGACGGCAGCTCGACGATGGCCTTCGCGGTCTCGACCTCGGCGATCGGCTGATTGAGCGTGACCTCATCGCCGCGGGCGACCAGCCACTGCACGATCTCTGCCTCCGGCAGCCCTTCACCGAGGTCGGGCAGCCGGAACTCCGCGATCACAGCGACACCTCCGACAGGCTGTTCGGCCGGTCGAGCACCCGGTCGACGGCGTCGAGGATGCGGTCGAGGTCGGGCAGGTGGTGCTTCTCGAGCTTCGCAGGCGGGTACGGGATGTCATGTCCCGTGACGCGCTGCGGCGCGGCCTCGAGGTAGTGGAAGCACTGTTCGGTGAGACTCGTGATGATCTCGGCGGCGACGCCCGCCTCTCCCCCGGCCTCGTGGGTGACGACGAGCCGGCCGGTCTTGCGGACGGATGCCGCGAGCGTGCGGTAGTCGACCGGCGAGAGCGATCGGACGTCGATGACCTCGATCGAGATCCCCTCGTCCTCGGCCGCCGCCGCGGCATCCAGCGCCGTCGTCACCTGCGCGCCGTAGGTGACGAGCGTGACGTCGTCCCCTTCGCGCGCGATGCGGGCGAGCCCCATCGGCGGCGCGTCGGCGACGTCGGCGTCGAGGTCGACCTCGCCCTTGGTGTGGTACAGCCGCTTCGGCTCGAAGAAGATCACCGGGTCATCGCTCGCGATCGTCTGCTGCAGCACGGTGAACGCGTCCTGCGGGTTCGACACCGCGACGACGCGGAGCCCGGCGGTGTGCACGAAGTACGCCTCCGGCGACTCGGAGTGGTGCTCGGCGGCGCCGACACCGCCCGCCCAGGGGATGCGGATGGTGATCGGCATCTTCACGCGCCCGCGCGTGCGGTAGTGCAGCTTCGCCACCTGGCAGACGATCTGGTCGAAGGCGGGGTAGACGAAGCCGTCGAACTGGATTTCGACGACGGGGCGGAAGCCGCGCACAGCAAGGCCCACCGCCGTCCCCACGATCCCCGACTCCGCGAGCGGCGTATCGATGACGCGCTTCGGGCCGAACTCGTCCAGCAGTCCGTCGGTGATGCGGAACACACCGCCCAGCCGGCCGATGTCCTCACCCATGATCAGCACGCGGTCATCGCGGCTCATGGCACCGCGCAGCCCCGCCGTGAGGGCCTTGCCCATCGTGATCTCGGTCATCGCGCCGGCTCCGTCTCGGCGAAGCCGTCGAGGTATGCGGCGAACCGCGCGCGCTGCCGGTCGATGCCGGTGTGCGGCTCGGCGTAGACGTCGTCGAGGACCTCGATGGCCGGGCGCGTGACCGCGGTGAGCGCCGCCTCGCGCATGGCTGCGGCGCCGGCGTCGGCATCCGCCGTCAGCTGCGCCGCGAACGCGTCGTCCCAGGCTCCTGTCGCCCGCAGGTGCGCCTCCACGCGCAGCAGCGGGTCGCGCTGCCGCCACGCCTCGACCTCATCGCGGTCGCGGTAGCGGGTGGGGTCGTCGGAGGTCGTGTGCGGGCCCATCCGGTAGGTGACCATCTCGAGGAAGACCGGCCCCTCCCCGCGACGGGCGTGGTCGAGGGCCCACCGCATCGCGGCGGTGCTGGCGAGCACATCGTTGCCGTCGACGCGCATGCTGGGGATGCCGAAGCCCGGCGCCCGGCCGGCGATGGGGAACCGGGACTGCACCGTGACGGGCTCGGAGATCGCCCACTGGTTGTTGGAGCAGACGAACACCACCGGGGCCTGGAACGAGGAGGCGAACACCATCGCCTCGTTGACATCGCCCTGGCTGGTGGCGCCGTCGCCGAAGTAGGCGACCGCGACCTGGTCGGTGCCGTCGCGCTGGATGCCCATGGCGTAGCCGACGGCGTGCAGGCTCTGCGCGCCGATGATGATCTGCGGGTTTGCGAGGTTCAGCGCGTACGGGTCGTACGTGGCGTGCACCTCACCGCGCCACGCGAGCACCAGGTCGGCCGGCGTGCCGCCGCGGACGATCGTGACGCCGCACTCGCGGTAGCTCGGGAACAGGAAGTCGTCGTCGTGGCAGGCGCGGGCGGTGCCGACCTGCACGGCCTCCTGGCCCTGCGCCGGCGCCCACAGGCCGAGGTGGCCCTGCCGTTGGAGCGCGACGCCCTCGGCATCCATCCGCCGCACGATCGCCATGTCGCGATACAGGGAGCGAAGAGCCGCCGCATCGATGTCCTCGACCCAGCGGTCGAGCCGGGGATCGGCGATGCGCCGCCCCTCCGGGGTCAGCAGACGCGCCGTGTCGTCCAGCGCCGTCATCGCTTCGTCTGTGGTCAGGGTGTACACCATCGTGATCCCTCTCTGGTCGCCGCGCGCGCTCTTATGGAGCGCGACCGCGTCCGGGGCCGGCCTCGTCGCCGGTTCACCCGAAGGCTACGTCCGCATCGCACCTAGCTCAAGCATCCCGACCGTCGTTGAGCATGTTGCGCAAGCGCACCCCGAAACCCCTGCTAGCGTTGGGCACTATGGGACCCCTCGATCGCGTCGATCTCGACCTGCTGGAAGCTCTCGCCGACGACCACCGCGCGACCGTCGTCGCGCTGGCGGAGCGACTGGGACTGTCGCGCAACACCGTGCAGGCGCGGCTGGGCCGGCTCGAGCGCGCCGACGTGTTCGGGTCGTTCGAGCGGGCGATGTCACCGGCCGCGCTGGGCTTTCCCATCCAGGCGGTGCTGAGCGTGACCGTCCACCAGGCGCAGCTGCCGCGCATCACGACGGCGATCGCCGCGATCCCGGAGGTGATCTCGGCGCACGGGCTCAGCGGTCAGATCGACCTGCTGGTGCGGGTCGCCGCACGCGACACCCAGCACCTGTTCGATGTGGACGCCCGCATCCTCGCGATCGAAGGCGTCGAGCGGACCGAGACCTCCCTCGTCATGGGCGAGGTCATCGAGTACCGGATCCGCCCTCTCCTGCAGATGGCACGGGGAGCGTCGGCACGGGCAGACTCGGGTCGGCGGGAACGCTGACGGCATCGACCTCCGCGGCATCCATCCGCACGAGGACCACTCCGGCCAGCAGCAGCGCGCCGCCGATGAACTGGATCGGGGCGGGCGTCTCGCCCAGCAGCAGCCAGGCGAACCCGAGCGCGAACAGCACCTCGCTGAGCCCGATGAACGAGGCGAGGCGCGACCCGACGCGGGGCACCGCCATGACGCCCAGCGCGTACCCCAGCGTGGTCGCCACGCCGCCCACCCACAGCAGGGCGAGGATGCCGGGGATCTCGACGCCCCGGAAGACCACCGTCACCGAGGGCGCAGCGAACGGCAGCACGCCGGAGACGGCGAGGACGCCCATGAACAGCGCCCCCACCAGCAGCCCGCCCGCGGCCAGGGCGAGCGGCGGCAGATCGTCGCCGGTGCGCTCGCTCATGACGAAGTACACGCAGACGCAGATCGCCGCCCCGAGGGCGAGCAGGGTGCCGAGCAGGTCGAAGCGCGCGCCGGTGATGTCGACCACCAGCACGAGCCCGGCGATCGCGACGATCGATCCGATGATGACGAGGCGGGACGGCGTGCGGCGGGTGCGCAGCCACACGAACCCGACGAGCATGACCGGGGCGAGGTACTGGATCAGGAGGGCCACGGCCACCGGCATCCGCTGCATCGCGGAGAAGAAGAGCAGCTGACACCCCGCGACCGGGATGAGGCCGAACGCGAGGAGCGCGAGCCCGTGGCGCCGCAGGAAGGACCGCTCCCGGCGCAGGGCGCCGATGAGCGCAGGCGAGAGGATGAGCCCCGCCAGTCCCATGCGCACGATGAGCGCCGCGGACAGCGACCAGCCCGCTTCGAGCAGGGGCTTGACGAGTGGACCGCTGGAGGAGAACGCCAGCGCCGAGGCGACCGCCATGACGATGCCCGCCGTGCGGCGGCGCGGCACCGGCGAGGCGGGCACGGCGGGGACGATGATGTCCAGCGGAGCGGTGTGGGTCACCGGCGGTCCCTTGAGTTCAGATGCGGCCCTGTCAGGAGTGACTGGTGTTTACACTGGTGACAGTAGCGCCCCGGATGGTCAGGAGTCAATGTGGTTTTCATTCGTGACACGGAGATGTCGCTGCGTGCGGGCGCGGCCCTCGTGAACACGCTGCGCAACGTGTCGTTCGACGAGACCGACACGCTCATGTCGACCGACGATCTCGACCTGTATCTGGCGGAGTACCCCTTCACCGGCCGCATCCGTCGCGACGAGGTGGAGTTGCGCGAGCTGCGCGCGGCCCGCGCGCGGCTGCGGGAGCTGTGGAGCGTCGGCCGCGTCGATGCGGTGCCGCTCGTCAACGCACTGCTGCGCGACGGCCGAGCGCTCCCCCAGCTGGTCATCCACGACGGCTACGACTGGCACATCCACGCGACCGACGACTCCGATCCGCTGGCGACGCGCATCCTCGTGGAGGTGGCGATGGCATTCGCCGAGGTCATCCGCGCCGACCAGTGGGACCGCGTGCGCGTGTGCTCCGCCGACGACTGCGACGCCGTGTACGTCGACTTCTCCAAGAACGGCTCGAAGCGCTACTGCGACACCGGCAACTGCGGCAACCGCATGAACGTCAACGCGTATCGGCGGCGCCGGGCGCGACAAACCGCCTGATCGCCTCGGCAGCCTCACGCGGCGTCTCGTAGTGGATGAGGTGCCCGACGCCCGCGATCTCCGCGAGCTCCGCCCGCGGGAACAGTGTCTGCAGGTGCCGCTCCGCCTCGATCGGCGTGATGTCGTCCTTCTCCGCCGCGATGAGCAGCGTCGGCTGCGCGATGCGCGGCGCGAAGGCCCGCACGTCGTTCGACACCGAGGCGACGAAGCCCTGGTGGAGGACGTCACGGTCACCGAACCGCGAGAAGTAGGTGTCGTGCTGGTCGTGCACGAAGGCCCGCAGCTGCCGGTCGCGGGTCTTGGCCATCGAGACGCTCATGATCCGCACGATGAGCCGGTTGCGCAGCAGCGCATCGCCGACACGCTTCGGCAGTCTCGCCCCCGCCCAGTAGTAGAAGACGGCGAGGCGGGTGAGGATGCCGCGGGGTCCCTCCAGCGCGGGCGCGCCGATCGGGTTGACGAGGATGACGCGGGGCGTCTGCAGCCCCTCGGCGACCGCCGCCGCGACGACGATCGAGCCGAAGGAGTGACCGAGGATGTCGGCGCCCGGCGCGACCTCCCCCGCGAACGCCGTGAGCCACTCGGCGTAGGTCTGCAGCGTGTGCTCGCGCCCCGGCAGCGGGGACGTCTCGCCGAAGCCGGGGAGATCCGGCGAGATGATCCGGATGCCGGGGAGGAACGCCACGACCGACTCCAGTCCGTGGTGGTCACCGCGGTAGCCGTGCACCATGAGGAGCGTGGTCTCGGCATCCGCCGGCCCGTACGCCCAATACGCCGTGACGCCGCCCGCCACCTCGACCTCGTGACGGCTGACCGGGATGGTCGCGAGCGCGGCGGCATACGGGGAGATCACGGGCACCCGTCGAGTCTACGGACCTTCGCGCGCGGCGCTCCCGGACGATGTCGGCGGCAGGACATACCGTCGAAGGCATGGACAGGTGGCAGGCGCTCTCGCTGTGGGACGACCCGGCGCAGGATGAGCTGCCGAGCGCGCCTGCGTCGACGGGTGCCGCGGCCCTCGCCCCGGCCGCGCCTCTCGCCCCGGCCCCGCCGGATCGGCGCTGGTGCGACACCGTCGGGGTGTTCGACCTCGAGACGACGGGCATCGATGTCACGGCCGACCGCGTCGTCACGGCCCACGTCGGCGTGCTCGGGCCCGGCGGCGAGCCGCTGTCCGCCTGCTCCTGGCTGGCAGACCCCGGCGTCGAGATCCCGGAGGGAGCAACCGCCGTCCACGGCATCACCACGGCGCACGCGCGAGCGCAGGGGCGCCCGGCAGGTGAGGTCGTCGCCGAGGTCGTCATCGCCCTGCGGGAACTGTTCGCCGCCGGCATCCCGGTGGTCGCCTACAACGCGCCGTACGACTTCTCCCTGCTCAAGCACGAGGCCCTGCGGCACGGCATCGAGCCGATCATCGACCCGGCGCCGGTCATCGACCCCCTCGTGCTCGACAAGGCGCACGACCGCTACCGCAAGGGCAAGCGCACCCTCGAGGTCGTCGCCGCCCACTACGCCGTCACGCTCACCGGCGCCCACGACGCCGCGGCCGACGCGATCGCCGCCGGACGGGTGGCCCAGGCGCTCGCCGAGCGCTTCGGGCTCGACGACGCCCCGGCGCACGAGCTGCACACGCAGCAGATCGGCTGGGCGCGGGCGCAGGCCGAGAGTCTCACCGGGTACTTCATCCGCATCGGACGGATCGATCCGTCCGATGCCCTCGACGGCAGCTGGCCGATCCGCTGACGGCGTTTCGTCTCGCTGCGCTCGCTCAACGACCGGTGGAACGACGACCCTTCGACAGGCTCAGGGACCGGCTTTCGCCGTTCCGCTGCGCGGAACGGCGAAAGCCCCGCCGGAGCGGGGCTTCCGAGACGAAGCGACGGCTTACTTGGTGCCGAAGTTCTTGAAGCGCTGGTTGAACTTCTCGACGCGACCGGCCGAGTCCATGATGCGCTGCTTGCCCGTGTAGAACGGGTGCGAAGCGGAGGAGATCTCGACGTCGATGACGGGGTAGGTCTCGCCGTCGAGCTCGATCGTCTTGTCGCTCGTGACCGTCGAACGGGTCAGGAACGTCTCGCCGGAGCCGAGGTCGCGGAACACGACCGCCTGGTACTCGGGGTGGATGTCAGTCTTCATGGTGGGTCCTGTCCAGAGATGTCCTGGATTTTGCCAGGACGCGGAAAGTCAGCGGCGCGAATGCACCAAGGAGCGATTCTATCAGGCCGTGGCGCGCGCGGCGAACCGGCCGTCTTCGGCGGTGAGGGCGATCGGCATGCCGAAGGTCGCCGACAGGTTCTCGGCGGTCAGCGTCTCGGCCACCGGGCCGGCCGCGACGACGGCGCCCTCGCGCAGCAGCAGCACGTGGGTGAAGCCGACCGGGATCTCTTCGACGTGGTGGGTGACCATGATCATCGCGGGCGTGGTCGGCGCCTGCGCGTAGCCGCCGAGCAGCGACAGCAGCTCCTCACGAGCCCCGAGGTCGAGACTCGCGGTGGGCTCGTCGAGCAGCAGCAGCTCGGGGTCGGTCATGACGGCGCGCGCGATCTGCACCCGCTTCTGCTCTCCGTCGGACAGCGTGCCGAACGTGCGCTCGGCGAGGTGGTCGAGCTTCCACTCCCCCAGCACCCGGCGCGCCCGCTTCTCGTCGATCGTCTCGTAGGACTCGTTCCAGCGGCCGAGCACCGCGAACGCCGCGGTCAGCACGACGTCGAGCACGGTCTCCTCCGGCGGGATGCGGCGGGCCATCGCCGACGAGGCGAAGCCGATCCGGGGGCGCAGCTCGAACACGTCGGTGCGGCCGAGACGCTCGTCGAGGATCGTGACGGCGCCCGAGGTGGGATGCAGGAGCGTCGCCGCCAGCTGCAGGATCGTCGTCTTGCCCGCGCCGTTGGGTCCGAGGATCACCCAGCGCTGATCGTCGGCGACGCTCCAGTCGATGTGGTCGACGATGTTGCGGGCGTTACGGCGGACGACGACGTCGGCGAATTCGAGGACCTGCGGCATGCTTCCAGCCTATCGGCCGGTCGCGGTCACCTCGCGGTAGAGCGCGGCCGTGGCGTCGGCGATCGCCTGCCAGCTGAAGTCCGTCGCGGCGCGGCGTCGTCCCGCCTCGCCGTACGCCCGGGCACGGTCCGGATCGGAGACGACGTCGGTGAGCACGGCGGCGAGATCGGCGACGAAGCGGTCCGGGTCGATGGGCGTGCCGGTGCCGTCCTGCACCTGCTCGATGGGCACGAGGCGCCCCGTCACGCCGTCGACGACCACCTCGGGGATGCCGCCGGTCGCCGTCCCGACGACGGCGGCGCCGCACGCCATCGCCTCGAGGTTCACGATCCCGAGCGGCTCGTAGACGCTCGGGCAGACGAACGTGGTGGCGGAGGTGAGGATCGCGCACAGCTGATCGCGCTGCAGGAACTCGTCGATCCAGACGACGCCGTCGCGCTCCGCCTGCAGGTCGCGGACGAGACCCTCGACCTCGGCCATGATCTGCGGCGTGTCGGGGGCTCCCGCACACAGCACCACCTGCACCTCGGGCGGCAGCTGTGCCGCCGCACGCAGGAAGTACGGCAGCCCCTTCTGCCGGGTGATGCGTCCGACGAAGACGACCGAGGGCTTGTCGGGGTCGATGCCGTACCGTTCGAGCAGCGCATCATCGGTGTGCGGCCGCCAGGCCTCGACATCGATGCCGTTGTAGATGACACGCACCTTGTCGGGGTCGAGCGCCGGGTAGCTGCGCAGGATGTCGCGGCGCATGCCTTCGCTGACGGCGACGACGGCGGCGGCGCCCTCGTAGGCCGTCTTCTCGATGTAGCTCGACACGGCGTAGCCACCGCCGAGCTGCTCCGCCTTCCACGGGCGGAGGGGCTCCAGCGAATGGGCGGTGACCACGTGCGGGATGCCGTGCAGCAGCGACGCGAGGTGTCCCGCGAAGTTGGCGTACCAGGTGTGGGAATGGACGACGTCGGCACCCGCGATGTCCCCGACGATCTCGAGATCGGTGCCGAGGGTCTGCACCGCCGGGTTCGCGCTCGCGAGCTCGGCGGGCACGCCGTACGACGATGTGCCCGCCTCGTCGCGGTCCGCGTCGAACGCGCGGACCCGCACGTCGATGCTCCGCCGGAGCGCCGCGACGAGCTCCGTCACGTGGACGCCGGCACCCCCGTAGATCTCGGGCGGGTACTCCTTGGTGACGATGTCGACGCGCATGTCTCGAACGCTAGTACAAGCGCGCGCTGGGGGCCTAGGGTGGTGCCATGCCTGCAGCGCCGAAGGTCTTCGGAATCATCC